>JANOCR010000064.1:0-13743 GCA_031412355.1 Ilumatobacteraceae bacterium
AATCGCTCACCACCAAACGGTGAACCCTGGTTGCGCCACACCCGACGCAGCCGCGCGCACCGGCTTCCCGAAGACAGGCGACAGCGATCTGCCTGAACCTGGCACCAGACACCAACAACTCGCCGTCTCCGGTCGCCAACGCCTCCGTTGACTAGGTTCACGAAGACGACACCCGCTTGACAGGGTGCCCGGCGAAGGGGGTCAGATGGCTGAGATATTGACAACGGACGCAGGGATCGAGTTCGTTCGGACACCCGCGGCACGCTTCGAGAGCTTGACCGATTTTCCGTACGAGGCGAACGATGTCACGATCGACGGACTGCGGATGGCCTACATCGATGAAGGTCCACGCGACGGCCCGATCGTCGTAGTTGTGCGTCTGGCGCCGAGGGCCACACAGCGCCGAGCGGCAGGACGGGGCGTTCCACCGTTCTAGTGTGAGCCGCACGATGACGAGGAGGACAGCAATGACATCGCTCGCAGAGAGTCGGAGCTCGGTTGCAGCTCTCGAGTTGGCAGCAGGAGTCCACGAACTTGCCGCAGCGGTGGCGGAGCATCGCAGCAAGTTCGACTCGGAAGGTCGTTTGCCTGACCACCTTTTTGAGCAACTCGCCGCGCTCGGTCTGTTCCGCCTCCTCTTGCCGACATCGCTCGGCGGACCCGGTCTGTCAGCTCTCGAGTTCATGGATGTCGTCGAAGCAGCCGCGGCACTCGAGGGCACGATCGGCTGGCTCGTGGGCAATGGGGGTGGCATGGCCCGCGCAGGCGGCTACCTCCCGGAAGTGAGCGCACGAGAGATCTTCGACGATCCCTTGGCGTTCCTGGTCTCGTCGACGGGTGCGGTCGGACGCGCGGTTCGCGTCCCCGGCGGATACTCCGTGACGGGACGATGGCCATTCGGAAGCGGGTCGCCGCACGGCACATGGTTCGTCACGATTTGCGCGGTCGAGGACAACGAGCAAGCCACCGGTGAAGTGATCTTCGTCTATGCACCCCGTTGGGATGTTCTGCTTCACGACAACTGGCAGGTTTCGGGCCTGTGTGCCACAGGCAGCGTCGACTTCGAGTTCGTGGACGTGTTCGTACCCGACCGTTTTGCGCACGCGTTCCAGCCCACGCCGACACAACCCGGCACGCTCTATCGGCTCCCCACCCGCTCGATCTTTTCGTGGACGGTGGCCACCGTGCCGCTCGGCATCGCAGCTGGCGCTATCGATGACTTCGCGAGCAATGGTCGCTCCGCAAAGCGGCGCGGCGACAGCGTCCCGTTCGTAGAACGTGAACTGATTCAGTCGCAGCTCGGTCAGGTCCAAGCGCGAACCGCTGCGAGCCGGGCCTACCTCCGCCACACAATGAGCACTCTGCTGGAAGGGGTCGAAGCGGGCACAGACCTGGAAGCGGGCCGGGTCGACTTCCGACTCGCGTGCACGTTCGCGAGCCAATCAGCGCTCTGGGCGATCAACCTGGTCACCGAGATGGCCGGCGCCGCCGCGATCCTGCGGTCGTCACCGCTCGAACGGCGGGAGAGAGACGCGCGTGCCGCCGCGAAGCACGTCGCCATGAGTCCAGCGGCCTACATCACCGGCGGGAAACTTCGACTCGGATGCGATCTGTCGAACACCACATTCTGAGGCACGCACAAAGTGCATGAACGGCGGGACCGGTATCCACTGACAATTCCAAACAACTCGCTGGGGTGAGGCCCTCGACACCCATGGGCGACAATGCAACGGGTGGCACGCGTAGTGCATGAACGGGACTTCTCCATGTTCTGGTCGCGCAAGCTGCCCCGGCTGATCGCAGCCCTGCCCCCTGAGACGATCCGACGCACCGTGATCCGGTCGAGCGGGCTCGGCGCCGGCGGCCGGCCGCTTGGGTGCAGTCGCTGCGGCTCGAGTCGTCGCTCGAGTCACAGACCGGCGTCCCGGGCGGCGAGGGCGGCAGCCGTTCTGCTGGTGACACCGAGTTTCACAAGCACCATCGAGACGTAGTTGCGGACCGTCTTCTCGCTGAGGAACAGCGTGTGCGCGATGGTTGCATTGCTGGCTCCATGGGCGAGCTCGCGGAGCACGTCGAGCTCGCGCTCGGTGAGGGTCGGAAACGGGTTAGGAGCCATTGGGACGGCAGTGGCCGGCGCGGCGGGGTCGGCGACGAGGGCGGCGAGGCGGCGCGCGATACCTCCGCTGATGATCGAGTCGCCGGCGTGGGCGGCGTGAATCGCTCGGCGAATGTCGTGTTGGCGGGCGCCTTTGAGCACGAACCCGTGCGCACCTGCTCGCAATGCATTGGCGACGACGTCGTCATCGTCGAACATCGTGAGGACGACAATTGCGATGTGGGGTGCGGCCTCGACGAGTTGTCTGGTCGCTTCGATTCCAGTCATCGCCGGCATGTGGACGTCCATGAGTATCACGTCGGGTTGCAGCTCGAGCGCGAGGCGCACCGCCTCGCCGCCATCGTGTGCGCTGCCGACCACCTCGGTGCTGGGATCACCACTCAGCATGACTTCGAGCGCGCGTAGATAGGTAGCGTGGTCGTCCGCGATCAACACGCGAACGACGTCCGTCATGACGCCAGTCCGCCAACAGCGAGGGCGAGAGGGAGCGATGCCCGAATGAGCGTGCCGTGGGGTGTCCGTGGCCGCACGAAGAGCTCACCGCCGAGTTCGGTCGCCCGGTCGCGCATGGAACGGAGCCCGACACCGGCACGGCGTTCGGTGTCCATGCCCTGCCCGTCGTCCTCGATCTCGACGTGCAGGGCATCCGTGGAGGTGTTGATTCGCACCCAGCAGTGATGAGCGACTGCGTGGCGGGTGACGTTGGTAATCGCCTCGAGCGCGATGCGGTAGGCGGCCACCTCGACCGCAGCAGGTAGCTCCGCTGCGACATCGGTGCTGTTCACATCGATCTCCAGCTCTGCAGTGGTCTCGACAGAGCGCGACGCAAGCGTGGCGACGTGTTCGCGAACCGCTCCGACGAGGCCGAGCTCGTCAAGCGCGGGTGGTCGTAGGTCGTAGACGAGTTGGCGGATCCCGTCCACGGCGGCGTGGAGTTCGTCTTCGAGTTGGGCGAGGAACGCTCCGAGCTCGGTGTCGTTACCGATTCGCTCGCTCGCTGCGCCGAGGCCGAGGCAGACGCTCGCGAGGGTCGGTCCGAGCCCGTCGTGGAGGTCGCGTCGGATTCGGCGCCGTTCCTCCTCGCGCGTGGTGACGAGTTGGCGCTGCGAGGTGATCAGTTGCTCGGTCAGAGCCACGTTCGATGCCAACACGGCGACATGACGGGCGATGCCTTGGAGAGCCGCCCGCTCGTCCGGTCGGAATGGCTCGTGCGGCGTCCGCCGGGCGACCACGAGCGCGCCGATGTGTCCGGCCGACCCGACCAGATCGAACGATTCGACGTCGCCGGTCGGCCCACCCGCGGTTGCCGCTCGCACCGTTACCGGTACACGGGTCGCTGCTTCGGTCGCGATGTGAAGATCGACTGCCACATGCGGCAGGCGCAACTCTCGACACAGCGTTTTGGCCACGAGCTCGAGCGCCACAGCCCCTTGGGGAGCCTGCTCGACCGTCGTTCCGATCGCCGCCAAGACGCTCGCCGGATCCCGATGACTCCCGAACAACCATCTGTCGAGGAGGTGGTGAATCCGGGTGTAGACCGGCATGGCGATGAGCGCCACGCCTGCGGTCGCGACCACGCGACTCGTGCCGACGCTGGCGGAGATCGCCGTCGTCGCTGCCCATGTGACAGCCGCATAGACAGCGGCCAGTGCGAGGGTGGTGAGGCCGTACACTGTGCTGCGCCGAACCACGACGCGGATGTCGAGGACACCGTGGCGCACGATCCCGTAGAGCAACACGCAGGGGAACGCCACGGCCGTCCACACCAGCAGGTCCTCGCTCCAGCTGAACAGGTCGTGTCCTGCGAACTCGCCATAGAACGAACTCAACACCGGCACGACCAAGACCGCCGCCGTCGCGGCGACGGGGAGGTGACGTCGCCGCTGTTCGACCGGCAGGCGTGCAACGCGGACAACCATCGAGATGATGGCGACGACGCTCGACACGAGAACCACCCGCCACCCCCATGGTTCGACTGTCTGTGCGACCTGCGCCAGACCGGTCGGCTCAATTCCCTCGAAGAAAGCAGGTGTGTACAGCCGCGAATGAGCGAGCGCAGCGACGGCGATACCGGCCGAACCGGTCACCCACAGTGTGGCGCCCAGGCGGCCTGTGGGGACGCAGCCGGGGTAGCAGAGCGGCACGAGCGCGAGCAGGATGCCCCGACCGACGATCCAGCTGGAGATCGCAATGGCCAGAATGGCTCGTGCTAACAACTCCCAACCGGGGCGATGCATCATCAACCACGTGATACCGGGCTGACCGGCGAAGGTGGCCCAGTACAGGGTCCCGATCGCGAGCACGAGCCATCCGAGGCGGTGCTCGGGCCGGCGCCACGCGACGTAGGCGCCGGCAGGAACGAAGAACGCCCCGATTCGGAGCTGGTCGCCAAGGTATGGGTTGTCGCTCGGTGGCGTGTTCGATCGGGCCAGCAATCCGACCCCGACCAGCGCCGCGGCGAACGCCAGCAACCCGATGACGATGATGCGCCTCGCTAGAACCGCTCGGTTCACGGCTGGATCATACGCCGGACCACATATCAAGATCCCGCCGACACTTCGCACAAGTCACCCACTGCCTGAATCGCAGCCATCAGCCCTGGGACGTTCGTGTCCTGGTTCACCTGCTCGAGATCATCGATCGCCGCCTGGTCATCGTTCTTGCCAGCCTCGGAGATGTCGATGGAGTTCTGCTTGATGACCTGCATCGAGGAGAGTACGTCGGCGACGAGCGGCTGGGCTTCCTGTGACGGATTCGCGGCTCGAATCTCGTCGATCCCTGCCTGGATGGATTCGGTGACTAAGTAGCCGTCCGCCCCCCAGTCCGCTGCCGTCGGGTCCGGATGCTTCTCATAGAACGCGGTGTACGGCCCGGCATCGTCGTCTCCCTGGTCGAGTTGCTGCATCTCCAGACAGAACTCGGCTGTGCTGGGGGCGGCGGCCTCGTCGTCGTCGTCGCCGCAAGCCGTCAATCCAACGCTGAGCAATGCCACCAGAGCGGCCGAACCCAAAACGGTTCTGCCTCGCAGTGCTCGGATCATGAATCGTCCTCCTCATTCTGTGGCGCCGGATGACGCCGAACCTGAGAAGAATGCGACAGACGGTGTCCCGAACACATCGGACAGATGTCCCGATCCGCTTGGGAACTCTGTACGGACGTTGGACTCGATCCAGTCGGGGGCAGTTCCGTGACTTCAAGTGTGTTCGACCCGCTCGCCAACACGAAGATCGAGTCGTTGAGCTCGTCGGAGTGCCCGTCATTGTGTTGCTGCTGTTGCCATCGCATCAGGGCCCTCTCAGTGGTGGCGTCGAGATCGATGCATCGCCGGCCGGCTGCAGTCTTGGCTTGGACCTCGACGGTGCCTCCCTGGATGCTCTGCCGGCTGCGCGCTATTCGAGAGTCGATGTGTGGCGCGTTGCCCGGTCCCCCAGCGGAGTCCGGCCAGTTCGCGTCGTCGCATGCCGGTGGTCGCTGCAAGCCGGAGGTGCTGGATGGAGGCGCAAGTGGGCGATGTGCGCCAAGAAATGAGCGCTTTGCGCAGCGCTCCAGATCTCTGGGCTCGAAACGCAACTTGTACCTGGAATCGCCATGACCAAGTTGTACGACTTCGTCACTGCATCGGGCACGGTGATGTTGGCAGCCGAACAAACCGCGGTCGAACCTCCATGTGTGGCCGTCAAGGCCGAGTCCGACAATCTCGCCCTTGTCAGCGGTCCCGCGAAGGCGCACGCTTCATCGTGCGCTCAGATCGGGCGTCGAGCGAAAGGAACCAAGATGGACGTTGAGCAGAATCTCGAGACCGTTCGACAGGGCTACGCGGCGTTCAGCAGTGGCGACATGGACACCCTGATGAAGCTCTACAACGACGATGTCGTTCATGTCGTGCCTGGCGAATCGCGGGTCTCTGGTTCACACAAGGGCAAAGACAGCGTCCTCACCCTGTACGCAGCGTTGTTCGAGCTGAGCGGTGGCACGTTTCGCATCCAGCTCGACCACGTGCTGTCTGACGGCGGCGACCGGGTGGTGTCCATTCACACGTCGAGCATGGAGAAGGACGGCGAGACGATCACGCAGACCGAGGCACTCATGTTCACGTTGGTCAACGGCAAGGTGGCCGAGATTCAGGACTTCTTCGGCGATATCTCGCTCAACGACCGCCTGTTCAGCTGAATCGCGACCACCACGAACGTCCGCGAGCCGCTTTCTGGGTTCAGCCTCCGAGCCCTGCGAGGATCTCCTGGAACGATCTGAGTCCGGCGGCGAGTGCCTTGGAGAGCTCGGCCAATTGAGTTTGGTTCACGTCGACGTTGATCGGTATGTCGAGTTTCACCGGAACATTCGCGTCGATGGGAATCGTCTCGTGGATCGGCACAGTGACGACGAGGTCGATGGGAACGTCGATGTTGACCGGCACCGTCACGTCGAGGGGGACGTCGATCCCGAACGGCCCGCCGACCTTGATCGTCGTGTCGAACGACTCGTTGATCGGCAGCGTTGTCTTGATGGGGACCTCGATCTCGCGGTCGATCACGACGCTGGTCGCGAACTGGACGTCTTCGTCGATCGGCACGTTGAATTCGACGATTGAGTTCCCGAACGACTCGAGACCGGTGATCGCTTCGTCCAGACCAGCCGACACGTTCGGAGCAAGTTCGCTGATCTTGTTCTGGAAGCCCTGAACTTGAGACGCGAAGATCGCCGCACCAGCTTCTACCCGCGCGAGATCCCGTCGCGTGTCGCGCACTTGCGACATGAGGATCGCAATCCAAACGAAGACACCGACGAGCAGCAGTCCGACGGCACCTACGACGAGCCCGAGATGGCGATTCAACCATGAGGTCATGGCTACTCCTGTCTGTTGATCGAGCGCTTCGGACGCGCCGTCGGTTTCTGCGTCATTTGCTTCGGCCTCGGACTGGTGCGGCTGTCGGCGCATGGCCAGCGCCGCGCCAACGCCGATGACCGTCACTGCCGCCGTGGCCAGGAACGTCTCGGCAATGGCTTTCGCTGTGAGTTCCTCGGATGCGTCACGTAGGGCAGACTCGAACCCGGGGTCCGTGAGCGCAGGTAGGTCGATGTCGTCGCGCAAGCTGTTGAATCGCGCCAGTCCCCACGCGGTAAGGGCGGAGAGCCCGATGCTGAAGCCGAGTAGTCGGGTGACCATCACCAGCGCGGCGGCGGCTCCCCGCTGATCCGCAGGAGCACCGGCGACCACGGCTGAGTTGGTCGGGGCCACCGTGAGCCCGAGGCCGGCGCCGAGTATTGCGAGTTGTAGCGCAATGAGTAGGTACGACGTGTCACCGTTCCACGTGAGGCTCATCGTGAGGTACGCGACGGTGGCGGCAATCAAACCCGTGGCAACGGGTGGGCCATACCAGGTTCGTTCCGTCAGGCGACCGCCTACGTATGCCGTGATGGCCATCGACGCCGTCAACACCGAGAGGACCCAGCCCGAGACGAGCGCCGCCCGCTCGAGATCGACCTCCACTGCGTTGATGAAGATTGGGATGTCGACCATCGCGATCACCAGCGCAGCGCCGACTACGAGGTTGGCGAGCAGTGCGAGCCGCAGGTTTCGGCCACCGAACAAGCGCGGGTCGATCAACGGGTCGCTGGCTCGCCACTGATGCCAGGCAAACGCGACAGCAGCGAGGGCAGCGACCGCATACAGCCACCGCAAATCGGGGCCTGTGCCGCCCGTGAGTTCATCGAGGCCCGTGATGCTTTGGATTTCGGCGTTACCGAGCAGCGCCAAGTTGAGCGAGACCAAAAAGACCGTGACCAGTAGGCCACCGAGCCAATCGACGCGTGCCGCGTGCTGCGGCCTGTCGTGCTCAGCGAGGGCGTACCATGCGGCGGCCATCCCGACGACGGCGAGCGGGACGTTGAGCCAGAACTGCCATTGCCACGACAGGAACCGAACAAGCATCGCACCGTACAGCGGACCCCACACCCAGCCGAGGGTCTCGATCGAGCCGAGTATGCCGAGGGCTCGGGGGCGATCTGGGTACACGTCTCCGACCACCGCCAGCGCCACGGGCACCATCGCACCCCCACCGATGGCGGTGAGCACGCGGCCGAACAGGAACGGACCGAGCGACGACGACAGAGGGATGATGATCGTGCCGACGATGAACAGCGAGTAGGCCGCGACGAACGTGCGCCGCCGGCCGACGATGTCACTGACGCGGCCTGCGATCGGCATGACTGCGACGAACGCGATCAGATATGCGTTGACGATCCACGCGGCTTCGTCGAGGCCGTCCGGCAACCTGAGGCCGAGGTCGCCGATTATCGGCCGCAGCATCGTCGCGACGACGGTGAGATCGTCGGCGGCAACGAACACTGCGAAGCCGACCGTCGCCAGGACAGCGCGCGGGGAGGCCGGGCGACGCTCAACCGGCCATCGGCCGGCGCCGTCATTCATCGAGGTCGGGCACCTTGATATCGAAGTGGTCTCCGTAGTTGCTCAGCTCGAACATCCAATCGGTGGTCCTGTCCCGGAACACCGTGGAGAACTCGGCAGCAGTGACGAGTGCGGTGTCGCGCTTCAACCAGAAGTCGATCGTGACGTCTTGATCGCGAACGAGGCCCGCCGTGATGACCTCCATCCGTTCTGCCGGCGCAACCCCGCGCACGTGATAGCGCTTCCCGCCGCGATCCTCGACACCGACCAGAACGACGTCGGTCAACTCAGCCATCAGCGGGCCCCAACCGATCTCAGGATCGAAGAATGTTGCCGGGTCGATGTCGTAACCGGTCTCGAGGACCTCGAACTTGCCGGTCACCGGGTTGGAGAGCCACACCTTTCCGCCGAGCGCGACCGCGCCGAGGTTGGTCGTCAGCGACTCGTCGACCGTGACGGTGAGTACAGCATCGGCGCGGTCTGGTGCCGAAAAGCGACCCTTGAGCTTGTCGAGAGCGAGCGAATCGAACTCATCGATGAATACGTCGGCACCCGACCGCTCCAGTGCGAAGCGAACGCTCGTCACTGCTCCCATCGCCGCTGACGACGCGTCGAGGATGCCGTTCACCTCGGCCGGCAGCGGATCACCTTCTGGCTCCGCGTCGCCACCGCATGCGGCGCCGAGGAGGCCGCACGCCAAAACGAACAACCATGTGCTCGTGGTGCGCATCCCCGCCTCCGATCTCGGTTCGACCCGAGAATAGCAAGACTCTGCCGAGGCGAAGTCTGGGCTCGCGTTGAGGAATGTTACGATCCGGCCGGCATCGAGTGTGTCGCTTCGAGGAGGTACTGCGAATGTTCGGCAAGGACGGAAAGCTGACCGAGTCGGTGATCGAGTTGGTCGCCCCTGGCGAGGAAGTGCTCGCGGCAGTCGCCGTACAGCCCAAGGGCTCGGGGAATGCGATGGCAATCGGCGGAATCGCCGGTTCGATGATCGCTGGCAAAGGTGGCAAGGAAACGCAGGAGTCCAGCCAGCGGACGGGCATCGAGGTCCCCCGCTGGGCAGCCTTGGCCGTCACCGCACAGCGAGTGCTCATACTAAAAATGAACGCTATGGGAACGAAAGCTGACGGGATCGTCAGCGAAGTACCCATCGCAGAAGTCGAGTCGATCGACGTCAGTAAGTCGATGCTGCGCCGGCAAGTGACGCTGAACGCCCGTGGTGGCACGTTCCATTTCGAGGCACATAAGTCGTCGCCGGTCGAAAAGCTTTCCGAAGCGCTCGCCGCGGCCCGCGCTGCGGGCTGACGACACGTCGTCTCGACGACTTTTGGTCGCCGCGCCTGGTGCCCGTTGGGTACCTGGGCACGTCGTGGCCGTACGCTCACTCGCATGAGGTCAAGATCACTTTCACGACGGGGCAGGTTTCCGCCGGTGATTCGACTCGCAGCCGTTGGCGGAGTGATCGGCCCCACAGCATTTATAGCTTCATGGAGTATTGGCGCGGCTATCACTCACGACAGCTACTCCTCCGTCGAAGACGCGATCAGCCGTCTCGCTGCCGTCCGTGCCGACAGCCGAACCGTGATGACGAGTGGGATGGTCACGTTCGGTGTTGGCCTGCCGTTGTATGCAATAGCGCTGCGGCGCCTCGTGTCGGGACCGGCTTGGGTTGCCGCCGCGGCAACGGGCATCGCGACGCTAGCAGTGGCGTCGGCACCGCTCGACAACTCCTCGAGTATGGATCGATGGCATGGTGTATTCGCGACCGCTGGTTACATCAGTCTTGTCGCTACTCCGCTTCTCGCCGCGCGCCACTTGTCTCGCGCTGGACACGGTGGACTGGCGACAATGGCCGCAGTAGCGGGTTTCTCTTCTACCGCATTGTTGTGTGCAACGGCCACCGATGGACCGACCGGGCTTTTCCAAAGGTTGGGGTTGTCCGCCACTCACCTATGGGTGATTGTAAGCGCTATCGGCATAGCGGCCGGAAGTCTGCAGCCGGAAGCCGAAAGGCGAGTTCGGAAGGCCGTGTCTAGCCGACAAAGTTAGCGAGCGCTCGGAGGCATCGTCAATGAGCATCGCGATGGCCACCGGGAACGACTCCTGATGCCGCCGATCGGCGAACGTTCAAGGCGAGCAAGATCAATGGCATCTGCAAAGGCAGGCGACCGTAAGCGAGCAGGCGCTGCGGCAGCGGCTTGGCGGACCAATCGACGGCCATCTGTATGTTGGCCGGTAGCACAGTGACGAACAGCGCCACCGCCAGCGTCGCACCGATGCGCCGCGAACGCGATCCCGCCACGGCTGCTGCCACGCCGAGTTCGGCGCCGCCGCTGACGTATGTCCACATTCGTGGCGATCCCGGCAGCGCATGCGGCACGATGTCGTCGAACAACTTTGGTGCCACAAAATGTGCAGTACCCGCAGCGCCGAGGATCGCTATCAGAACTTTGGTCGAACGGTTCACCGTCGGCACCCTAATGATCACCACGACTGAATGCCGTGGGCCACACTTCGACTCAATATCTTTCGCGTCCGTTGGTCGATCGAGAAGCGGAGCGAACGAGTGCTCGTCCGCCGACCATCGTGGGTTGGGTCAAGTGGTTTGGCCGCCGTCGATCACGAAGGCGTGTCCGACGGTGAACGCAGCTTCGTCGGAGCAGAGGAACGCGACCGCAGCGGCGACCTCTTCCGGCCGGACCATGCGGCCAACCGTTACCTCACGCAGGCCGAGCGCGAAGCGATCACTTCGGCGCTCGAGAAGGTCATCGAAGTACACCACGCCGAGATGGACTTACGTCGGTGACCGCTCAGGATCGCGATCGGGTCACGTACAGGCCATGGTTCGTAGCCCATGCCGCTGGTGACGAATGCGCGTCTACTCCGTCGCGTTGCAGGTTTGCGCCTGGCTTGTGTCGAAGCTGGACTGGTGCATGTGGGTTACATTGCGGGCGTGGATGCAGGTCGGCGGACGCGAGCCAAGCGAGTGATCGGAGCCATCGTTGGCGGCGGGCTTATCCTTCTTGGTGTTGCTGAATTCGTTGTTCGGCTCGACGAGCCGGGACCGCTGCTATTTTGGCTGCCCACTTTGTGGGGTGGCGGGGGATTGGTGCTCCTTGGTGTCTTTGGCAATGGAGGCAGCGCGCGGCGGTCGGTGGGGCTGGTGACGCTCGGCGCCCTGCTCGGTTTTCTCCCGACAGTATGGACCGTGGTGATACCCATACTTTCGATGGTCCTCGTCGTGCTCGTGTTGCAGGAGAGCCGTGCGACGTCGACAGTTATCCAAGATCTTTGAGTCTGCGGATGGAGCCTTCTGCGGGGCGTGGGCTGCTCGTGTGCGCTGTCGACCTCGCGGCGATTGAACTGCCGCACTGCGGTCACGATGTCAGCGACGTGGAGGATGCCGAGACGTGCGGCAGCGATCGATAGAAAGGCCGAGTCTGCTCGGTCGCATTCGTAGCCTCAGTCGCTGTTCTTGCCCATGCGAGTTCGGCAAGCGCCACCCCCCCGGGCAATCACAGTCACTTCCTGACTACACCGGGCAATGGGAGTGTTGTGCAAGTTGGGCCTCGCGTCTGCGACAACCCGGACGTTCTTCACCACGCCTTCCACCAGTTCCACGCACACGTACCTTTCGGCGCGCCGACGAGCACGGGGGGGCTTGTCGTCACGACCGCTCGTTGTTAGTTCCTGGACGAGCCGTCGGCTAGCTGATTCTTTGTCGTGTTCGGCGCGGATCGGCACCTCACTGTGAGGAGGCTCCTCAGCTGGAAAATCCGTCAGGCGATGGCGAGGATCGGCATCGTTGGTTGCGCGCTCCCGCCCGATGGCTCCAGCGTCACGCCCAACGAGAAGTCGGACGGGTCGGTGTCGCCGAAGCGGACCGAGACCTCACCGTCCTCGTCGGGTCGAAAGACCCCGACCGAGGTGGCGCCTCCGGAATCGTCGATCAGCCACAACTGATAGGTCTCGTCCGCTTCTGGTGCGACAACCGCGGCGCCGGAGATGACCAGGGCGGCCTCGGTTGGCGAATATGCCGCAACTAGAGAATTACCGAGAGATCCGGCAAACGATCGAGTCGAGGCGTCGTCGGCCTCCATCACTGCGGCAACCGAGTCAGTCGAGGCCGAGTCGTTGATCGAAGTCACAACGACAGCACCGGCGACGAGAAGCAGCACCGCCGCAGCAGTAGCCAAAGGCGCGAATCGTCGACTCCGAGCTCGATTGATCGACACCACGTTTGACGCGGCAGGTGCGACGTCCTGGTCCATAGCGGTGATCGCGCCGAGCACCGATGCCCGCAACATCGCCGGAGGCACTTCCTGAATCGACCGCTGGAGCGCAGCTGCGGCAGACAGCGCCGCTGCCAGCTCTGCGGCAACCTCGGAGTCCGAGGTCGCCGCAGCATCGAGTTCGGCGGCCTCCGTCTCGGTGAGTTCGCCGAGCGCGGCCAAGGCGATCAGATCATCATTTCGGGAATTCACGATTCGCCTCCAAGTGTGACGCTCAGGCGTCGTAGGCCGCCCCGCACCCGTCCCTTGACGGTGCCGAGCGACAGGCCGAGCTGCTGGGCGATCGCCGAGTGGCTGAGGCCCTGAATGAATGCCAGTTCGATGATCTGACGCTGATCTGATGGGAGTTCGCCCAACGCCCGCGTCACCCATTCGGCTTCGATCGACGAGACCACGGTGTCGTCGGTGAGCGGCTCTTCGTCCTGGCGGCGCCGGCCGAGGTGGTCGATCCGCCTGCGTTGAGACTGCTCCCTGCGCACGCGGTCGACGGCCCGGCGACGAGCAATTGTGAACGCCCACGTCGACACACTCGCCTTCGTGTCATCGAACCTGGTTGCCGACGTCCACAGTTCGACGAAAACCTCCTGAGTCACTTCCTCTGACATCGCCTGATCGCGGAGTACCCGCTTCACGGTTCCGAAGACCATCGGGGCGATCACATCGTACAGATCTGCGAACGCGGCCTGATCTCCACGTTGGACGCGTTTGATGAGCGTGGGTAGATCGGAGGTCGGCTCGGCGATGTGATCATGCTGCCACGGATGCGGCGTAGCAAACGGAACTTCCAGGGTCGCCATCATTCGTCCGCAGCTCCCGAGATTCCGATGATGCTCACGACCGCCATGTCCGTGGTTCGCATCCTCGATGCGATTGGATCAAATGAGAACTGGTAGTTGTCAGCTCGCTCGACGATCGATGTGTACACG
>JANOCR010000065.1:0-2275 GCA_031412355.1 Ilumatobacteraceae bacterium
TCACCACCGGCGATTCGTCGCTGTCGGCGTGCGTGCAGGCGATCATGGCCGCCGAAGTCGGGCACCCGGATCTGGCGATGCACTACTTCCGAGAGTCGTTGTACCTCGACATCGCCGACACTCACGGCAACACCGTCGACGGCGCCCACATCGCCAACGTCGGCGGGGTCTGGGCATGTCTGGTGCACGGGTTCGCCGGCTTCCGCGACTTGGGAACCCACATCCGGATCGCGCCACGGCTCCCGGCCGGCTGGCAGGGGATGCGCTTCGGCTTGCATCGGCGAGGTGGCGACATCGCGGTCGCGGTCGATTCCACCGGCGCGACGGTCACCGTGGAATCAGGCGAGCCGGTGCCAATCCTCGCCGACGGTGTGATCACCGAAGTCGCGCCGGGCGGCTCGCTGCGGGTCGCTACTGGCTGAGAAGTTGCCCCTTGACAAGTGGGCCACCGAAATCGATGATGACGCTCTAGCGCTAGGGAGCGCACAAAGGGGACGGCATGAACGCACGCACGGTGTCGCGGGTCCGTATTGGGATGGGGATGCTACTGGCTATCGCCTCGAGCGCGGGTGGCATTGCGGCTGTGCCGAATGTGGCGCTGGCCGCGCCATGGTCGATCAATGCGCTGTCGGATCCGGGTGGACCGACGGCACTCCAATTGGCGCAGACGCTGGTCGGTCCGGGGATCGCGGTCAACAGCGCCACGTTCACCGGCGACAACAGGGCGGCCGGACTGTTCACCGATCCCGCCGCGTCCGTCGGACTGGCCTCGGGCGTCGTGATGTCCAGTGGACTCGTTCATGAGGTGGTCGGACCCAACGCGTTCCTAGGCAACGGCGATGACCTCAACCAGCTTGGCGACCCGGCCCTCGACCTGTTGCTGCCGGCCGGCCAGACGACCCAGGACGCCGCCAGCCTGACCGTTCAGTTCACCCCCACCAACCCTCAACTGGCCATCAACTACGTGTTTGCATCGGAGGAGTACGAGGAGTTCGTCGACTCCCAGTTCAACGACGTCTTCGCCTTCTACGTGAACGGGGAGAACTGCGCGCTCACGCCGGGCACCAGCAATCCGATCACGATCAATACCATCAACCACCTCCGCAATACGCTGTTCTACATCCCGAACGAGGCCGGGACCTACGACACCGAGTTCGACGGTTTCACGGTGGTGCTGACATGTCGCGCCGCAGTCAATCCCGGCGTCGCGAACACGTTGCGCCTGGTCATTGCGGATACGTCCGACGGCATCCTCGACTCCGGCGTGTTCCTCCAAGCGAACGGTGTCTCGTCGAACCCGATCGGGCCGCTGCAGCCGATCTCGCCGAGCCGACTGCTCGACACACGTTTGCAAGCGTCGACCGCCGGCGCGCAGACGGAGGCGATTGTGCCCGGAGGCACCTCGATCAGCCTCAAGGTGACGGGCGGCGATGTGCCCGAGACAGCACTCGCGGTTGCGCTGAACATCACTGCGGTTGATGGCGCTGCACCCGGGTTCCTCACTGTCTTCCCGGATGGTGGAACGCAACCTGCCACATCGAGTGTGAACTTCACTGCCGGGTCGGCTTCACCAAACAGCGTGATGGCGAAAGTCGGCGCCGGTGGCCGTGTCCGCATTTTCGCCAATGTCAGCGTCAACGTGGTGGTCGACGTCTTCGGCTGGTTCGGACCGGGTGGCAACGCCCGGCTCTTCACGGTCGTGCCGAACCGAGTTCTCGACACGCGCACCAGCGGGGTACCGGTGGGTTCGCTCCAGACGATCGAAGTCCAAATCGCCGGAACAGAGAAGGTGCCGGTCGGTGCGTCCGCGGCAGTGCTCAACATCACTGCCACTGAGGCGGTCGGATCTGGCTATCTCACGGTGTTCCCGTCGAATCGAGACCTGCCACTGGTCTCGAGCGTGAACTACGAAGCGACCGTCCCGCGACCGAACAGCGTGATCGCGCCGCTTGGTCCCGACGGCAAGATCAAGATCTTCTCGAACCAGCAGACGCACGTCGTCGTCGATGTCATGGGCTGGTTCGGCACTGCCGGTCAGGCGGAATACGTCGAGGTCCCGTCTACGCGTCTGCTCGACACCCGCTTGCCGGCCAATACCGGCCCCAGGGTGGCCGCCGGGGGCACGATCCATTTGCAGGTCGTCGGCCCGGTCGTGCCGCCCAACGCCCGCTCCGTCGTGCTGAACGTGACGGTCACTGACCCAGCCGGGTCCGGCTTCTTGACGGTGTACCCAGGCAACGCGCCTCGTCCACTGTCGTCGAATCTCAACTACGTG
>JANOCR010000066.1:0-11685 GCA_031412355.1 Ilumatobacteraceae bacterium
CGCCGGTCAACACGATTCGGATCCGTTCGTCACCGATCAGGCGCACCAACGGCATGACCGCGCGCGTCATCATCCACAGACGGTCTTGATCCGGCTCGACGCGGCCGAGGCCGACCGCGCGGCGCAGGTCGTTGTCGTGCGTCCACAGTTCGAATACGCGCCCAAGCAGCAAGAACTTGACGTCGGCAGTGATGGGCCCGAACCGCGCCGTAGCGGCGAGCCCGGACTCGTCGAGTTGAGCGAGATGATCGGTCAGTACGCGGCTGACACGATCGAACTCTGCTGCAGCCTCCCCAGGGGTCAGTGCCGATGCATCGGTGATCGACGCCCGGGTCGCCTCGATGTGATCGGTCGAGTCGTTGACGGGGGCGCCCTTGAGTCCGAGTTCGGCCGCCATCGCGATCTGGGTTCCGATGAGGTGGCCGGCCAACTCGCCGACCGTCAAGTCATTGACAGCGGGCAGGCCCCAGTCCTTGACTGTCAACAGCGTGAGTGTGTGCTGCAAGTCGTCGACCGCGCGAGCGAACGCAGCGGCCTCGTTCGAGGGGGTCGGTTCGGTGAGCGACGCGGGCAGTGCATCGAGTTCGGGAGGGAGGTCTTCGCTTGTCACACGAGTGCTTTCAGATATCGCCGACGACCGTATTCGTCGCCAGAGCCTACGCAGATCGTCAATCTCTCACGGATGTTGTGCCGAACAACGTGCCCGCTATGGTCGGCGGCACAAGAGTACGAATTGGGGGTTCTCTGTTGTGAAGACCAAGGCCGCGATCCTGTGGGAACGACACACGCCGTGGAGCGTCGAAGAGATCGAACTGGATCCGCCGAAGGCCGGTGAGGTCCTGGTGAAACTTGCCGCCAGCGGAATGTGCCACAGCGACGAACACGTGGTCACGGGCGACCTCGCGGGTGTTACCGGCGAACCGCCATGCGTCGGCGGCCACGAGGGCGCCGGCGTGATCATGGAGGTCGGTACCGGTGTCACGGCGCTGCAGGAGGGCGATCACGTCGTGTTCAGCTTCTTGCCCGCGTGCGGTCGTTGCCCCAGCTGCGCGTCCGGCCATTCGAACCTCTGCGATCTCGGTGGCGTCACAGCCACGGGAATGCAACTCTCCGACGGTACGAGTCGCCACCACGCCCGGGGCCAGGACTTGAAACTGGCCATCGGGGGTCTCGGCACGTTTGCCCATCACACCGTGGTGAACGAGGCCAGTTGCGTGAAGATCGAGAAGGAATGGCCGCTCGATCGTGCCTGCCTGCTGGGTTGTGGAGTGGTGACCGGTTGGGGTTCAGCGGTGTACGCAGCGCAGGTGCAACCCGGCGATATGGTCGCCGTCGTTGGTGCAGGGGGCATCGGTGCCAACGCAATCCAAGGTGCCAGGTTGGCCGGGGCCCGAGTCATCGCGGCGATCGATCCGGTCGCGTTCAAGCGCGAGAAGGCGATTGAGTTCGGCGCGACCCACACCTACGAATCGATCAACGATGCCCTCGGAGATCTGGCGACCAGCACGTGGAACCGCGGCTTCAACAAGGTCATCATGACCATGGGCGTCGGCAATGGAGAGGTGCTCGGTCAGGCGTTCTGGCTGGCCAGCAAGGGCAGCAAGATCGTCATCACCAACATCCATCCCACGTCGGAGCAAACGATCTCGATCCCCGCAGTGCTGCTGACGTTGCAGGAGAAGCAGTTGGTCGGTTCGCTGTTCGGTTCGGCCAACATGCGCAAAGACATCCCGATGTTGATGGAGTTGTTCACGCAGGGCCAGCTCGACCTCGATGGTCTCGTCACGCGCACCTACTCGCTCGACGACATCAACGATGGCTACGCCGACATGAACGCCGGCAAGAACATCCGCGGCGTGCTGGTCTACGAGTGATCGATGGCTGACGGCGGTGCTGGAGCGGTGATCAGCACTCGACGGTCGCGTCAGGCACGATCGCCGTCTCGGGAGCGTTCGACAGTGGCGCGGTATCACCGGTGACGGGTCCCGTGTCGCTCGGTCCGGTGCTGGACGGTGGCACAGCGGTGATGCCCGGCGGCACCGGCGAATTCACGGTTGTCGTGGTCGCGGTCGTACGTGGCAGCGTCGAGCTGGTGGTCGTCGACTCGAACGCCTGCTCGGGGGCGTCGGCCAGCGGCGCGAGGCCTCGGAAGATGTTGAGGATTGCCTGCATGTTGTCGGAGTCCTTGTGCCACACCAGCACAGCGTTTCCGCTGATGCGCTTCCCGGTTGCCTCGATCTGGTAGGTCCGAATGGCCGATGCCGTCACTTTGCGTACGACACCGACGAACTCGATCATCTTGTCGATCGTCATCCCCGTGTCGATCACGATGTCGTCGCGGTAGCTGGCGTACAGGCTGCTGATGATCTTCGGCTTCAGGATGCCTTGCTTCAACGCGGCGGTCAGCGTGCGACGCAGGAAGTCCTGTTGACGTGCAATTCGGCCGAGGTCGGAGGACGGGTCCTCGTGCCACTCGCCGTTCGCGTCCATGTACTCGAAGTGGCGTGACCGCACGTACTTCAGCGCCTCGTCGCCGTCGAAGCTGTGACACCCCGCCTCTAGCACGTTGAGGCCCGTGGAGTCGTCGCGCACCGGATACTGCAACGGCACGCTGACACCGCCGATCGCCTTCACGAGTCGCTCGAACGCGCAGAAGTCGATCTGGATGAAGTGATCGATGGGCACATCGAATTCAGCCTGGATCGTGTCGATCAGCAACTGCGGCTCGTCGCGCCGGTAGGCGCCGTTGATGCGTTGGGTTCCGTGTCCGGGGATCTTGACCCACAGATCGCGTGGGAACGACAGGACAGCCGATCGTTGGGTCGCCGGGTCGAGCCGGATCACCATGATGGTGTCGCTGCGTTCGCCGCTGCGCGCCCCCTTGTCCGCCAACTGCACACAACCGGCGTTGTTGGAGTTGTCGGCGCCGGTGATGAGGAAGTTCATCGCAGTCGGGTCGGCTTCGGGAAAGGTTTCGTCGGAGCCCGTGTCGTCGGGCAGGGTCTGGCCGGGGGCAGCGGTGACGGTGATCGGTTGGCCAGCAGATCCGGGTCGGTTGGACGACGAGTTGATCGCCACCTTGCGGCCCTTCTCGCCGGCATTCTTGCCAATCAGCAGACCGATCGAACCGGCCAGGCAGAGTACGACGATGAGACAATTGACCACCAGCACCAGCCGTTGGCCGGCGGAGTGGTGGCCACGGAACGGGTGGGGCTCTTTCGGTTCCGCTTCGGCCATGAGTTGCTCAGGTTAGCGGGGCCGTTTGGCAGATGGGGAGCGGCCCTGTTCGGCCTTGACTATGGTCGGGACGTGCCAACGTCGCGGCCAGCGTGGATTGATCGACTCGATGAGCTGCACTTGCTGACGCCGCTGCGCATCCTGGCCATCGTGATCGTCGCGATCCTGATCGCAGTGGTCCTGCGTTCGGTGGTATCTCGATTGCTGAGCCGAACACTGGGGATGCCTGGCACCGACCGCACCCGAGCGGACGCGAGGCAACGGGCGTTGGCGTCGGCACTTCGATCTGCGGTGGTCGGCGTGGTGTGGAGCACCGCGATCATCACCATCATCAGCGAACTCGGTGTCAACATCGGCGGCGTCATCGCAACCGCGACCGTGATCGGCGGCGCCGTGGCCTTCGGTGCGCAGACCTTGATCCGCGATGTGATCGCCGGCTTGTTCGTGCTCGCCGAGGACCAATACGGCGTGGGTGACAGTGTCGATCTGGGTTACGCGACCGGCGTCGTTGAGCGGATCACACTGCGCAGCGTGCGCCTGCGCGATGGCGAGGGCAAGGTCTGGCACGTCGCCCACGGCAATGTTCTGTGCGTTGCCAACTTGTCGAAGGCGGCGACCATTCTGCTCGATGTGGAGGTCGATCGAGGCAGCGATCTCAGCGTGGTCGAAGAGGTCGCGACGCGTCTGGCGTCGAACCTTCGCGAGCACCCGTCCGCAGGCCCGATTGTGGCGGGCGAGGTGACGGTCGTCGGAGTCGCCGAGGTATTGGACGACAGACTGGTGTTCCGGCTGACGGCTCCGACCTTGCCGGGCATGCGCGATCAGGTGCGCCAGGCGTGGCGGGTCCTGGTGCTCGAAGCATTCCGCGACGGCGAGTTGCAGGGGCCGCCCGGGCCGCCAACCATGACATACGTCGTCACTGCGCCACCCGCGGACTCCGACAAGGGCTAGTGCTAGTGGCTAGTCGGTGACCACCACAACCGTGCCGATGCCGGCGAAGGCCCACATGTACTCGGCGTCGGCGGTGGCCTGGCGAACGCAGCCGCCCGACAGCGCCTGACCGAGTTGCGCGTCGGACTGCAAGGGCACCCCGTTCTGCTTGGGGATCTCGTGAAAGCCGATGTTGTCGCCCTTCGGTCCCTTGGCGAAGCGAACCATGAACCTCATGCAGATGTCTGGGTGGTCGATGTTGCAGGTGAACGCACTGCGGCTGAACACCGAGTACGTGCCGGGGTCCGGCTGGCCGAACCTTCCCGACACCCGATAGGTGCGCACGGTGACGTTGTTGCCGTCGACGATCCAGACCCGCATGCGGTTCTTCGAGTAGACGACCCGGCGGCCGACACCAGATGCGAAGGGCACCCCAGTGTCGGGCGGCGCCGGCACGGCCGTGGTGGTCGGTGCCTCGGTGGGCGGTGGCGGCAGGGTGGGGGTCTCTTGGATGCTGCTGCCTCGGGTGGCGGGCGCAGGTGCGTCGGCGGGGGCAATGTTGCTGGCGATCGGTACGCCGACCGGGCCGCCGTCGAGGACGGTGGTGGTGGTGATCTCGGGTGGAGTCGCGGACACGAGGGCTGGCAGGGCTTCGGTGGTCACCAAAAGCGTCCCAATGCCCACGAGCAGCGCGGCAACTCGAACCCTCGACTTCACGTCGAGCAGGCTAGTGGCCGACTCGCGTATCCGTCGAGGGGGCCAATCGCACGGTGGTCGTCAGTGGTTCGCCTTCAGACAGTGTGAATTGGGCGATTCCGCCGGCCTCGGCCAGGTCGGTGCGACACGCCTCGATCGCCTCGAGGGCGGCACGCGGGCCCGTGACGATCAGTTCGTCGACCGCCGCCCGTTGACTGAGCTTGGCCTCTGTCTTGGCTCGACGAACGGCGCCGAGCACTTCGCTGACGGGCAGCAGCTGCGATGCGTCTCCGCCCGACGCGAGCGGTTGCGAATCGGGCCATGTCGCCCGGTGCACCGAGCCGACGCGCCACCAACTCCACACCTCTTCGGTCACGAATGGCAGGAACGGGGCGAACAGGCGGTGGATGATCTCGAGGGCCTGGCGCAGAGCGGCCTGGGCGCCGTGGGCAGCGTCGTCACCTTGTGTGCCATAGGCCCGCCCCTTGACCAGCTCGACGTAATCGTCGCAGAACCACCAAAAGAACGACTCGGTTCGCTCCAGGGCCCGGGCGTAGTCGAACTCGTCGAACGCTCGTGTTGCTTCGTCGATGACCTCGGCGAGGCGCGACAACATGGCCAGATCAACGGGTGCGGACGGGACTGCGCCGGCGGGCGGCTCTCCGAACCCGAGGACGAATTTGGTGGCATTGAGCAATTTGGTGCCGAGCTTGCGCCCGATCTTCATCTGCCCTTCGTCGACCGCTGTATCGACGCCAGGCCGACCCGACGCCGCCCAGTAGCGCACGGCGTCGGTGCCGTACTCCTGCAACAGGTTGATGGGTGTGACGACGTTGCCCTTGCTCTTCGACATCTTCTTGCGGTCCGGGTCGAGGATCCAGCCGGAGATCGTCGCGTGGGTCCACGGAACGCAACCGTGCTCGAGATGGCTGCGCACAACGCTGCCGAACAGCCAGGTGCGGATGATGTCGTGGGACTGCGGGCGCATGTCCATGGGGAAGACGCGGGCGAACAGTTCGGGATCGTCGATCCAGCCGCCGGCGATGTGGGGTGTGAGCGACGACGTGGCCCACGTATCCATCACGTCGGGATCGCCGACGAATCCGCCGGGCTTGCCGCGTTGGTCGTCGGTGAAGCCTTCGGGACAGGCGACCGATGGATCGATCGGCAACCGGGCGCCATCGGGGATCAGGATCTCGTCGTGCACAGGGTTGCAGTCGTCGTCGAGGCGGTACCACAGGGGGATCGGAACGCCGAAGAAACGCTGTCGGCTGATCAACCAGTCACCGTTCAGGCCACCGACCCAGTTCTGGTAGCGGTTGTGCATGTACGCCGGATGCCAGATCAGTTGTTCACCGCGTTCGAGCAGCGCGTTGCGGAGTGCTTCGTCGCGTCCCCCGTTGCGGATGTACCACTGACGCGTGGCGACGATCTCGAGTGGGCGCGAGCCGCGCTCGTAGAACTTCACGGGATGGTTGATCGGCCTCGGCTCGCCGAGCATCTCACCCGACTCGAGCAGGAGCTCGACGATCTTGCGCTGCGCTTGCTTCGGACCCAACCCGGCGACATGTGCGTACGCAGCTTGACCACCGGTCGAGGTGATCCACGGGGGCGTGTCGATGGCCATCCGCCCGTCAAAGCCGATCAGGGCGCGCGACGGCAGATTCAACTCGCGCCACCAGGTGACGTCGGTCGTGTCGCCGAACGTACAGATCATGGCGATACCGGTGCCCTTGTCGGGATCGGCAAGATGGTGGGCCAGCACGGGCACCTCGACCTCGAACAGCGGTGTGCGAACGGTGCTGCCGAACAGTGGCTTGTAACGCGCATCGTCGGGATGGGCAACCATCGCAACACAACTGGCCAGCAGCTCGGGCCGTGTCGTGTCGATCAACAGATCACCGTCGCCGTCGCTGCGATGGAACGCGATCTTGTGGTATGCGCCGGGAACGTCGCGGTCTTCCATCTCCGCTTGGGCAACCGCAGTGCGTTCGTCGATGTCGTACAGAGTCGGCGCGTCCTGTTGATATGCCTCGCCTCTGGCAAGGTTGTTCAGGAACGCTCGTTGGCTGGCCCGCTGAGATCGCTCGCCGATGGTGGTGTACAGCAGTGACCAGTCGATAGAGATGCCGAGACGTCGCACGAGTTGCTCGAACACTTCCTCGTCGTCGTGGATCACGCTGTGGCACAGGCTGACGAAGTTGGGCCGACTGACGGGGACCGGTCGATGGTCCTTCGGCACGTCGCCGGTGTAGGGAGCGATGAAGTCGGGGTCGAACGGCAACGACGGATCGCAGCGGACACCGGTGACGTTCTGCACGCGTCGTTCGGTGGCGAGACCGTTGTCGTCCCATCCCATTGGGTAGAACACATGCTTGCCGCGCATGCGTTGGTAGCGGGCGATCGTGTCGGTGTGGGTGTAGCTGAACGCGTGGCCGATGTGCAACGCACCGCTGGCGGTGGGCGGCGGGGTGTCGATGGCGAAGACCTGGTCGCGTGTGCCGGTGCGATCGAAGTGATAGGTGTCGTCGGCCTCCCACTGCTGCATCCAGCGGGCCTCGACGCCGTCGAGTGTCGGCTTCTCAGGAGTGTTCGACGAGTGTTCGGACATTGTTGGGCAAGGCTACCGATCACCTAGCTGCGCCGGAGCCCGGATTCTGGACCAATGTGTCCACATGTGATGATAATGTGGACACATGGATGTCGGTGTTCGTGAATTGAAGCAGCATCTCTCCGATTACCTCGATCGGGCCGAGCGCGGGCAGATCATCACGATTACCGAACGAGGGCGTCCGAAGGTGTTGCTCGTGCCCCTTCCCGGTGGCGGTGACCGACTCGCGGAAGGGATCGCCGACGGTTGGATCACGCCCGCGGCAAAGCGGCGATCACCGGGTGCTCCTCAGCGGTTTCGGTCACAGGAGCCGATCGGCGAGGTGCTCGATCGCGATCGTGGCGACTGACTCCATCGATGACCACCTTCGTCGACTCCAGCGCACTGCTGAAGAACTACTTCGCCGAGCCCGACTCGTCGGTGGCCGAACGACTTCTCAACAGCGATTCCGTCCTGGTCACCAGTTGGGCGACGTTTGTCGAGGTTCGGCGCAATCTCGGCCGCGCGTTGCGAGGCGCCGAACTGCGTCAGGCCAAGGACCAGTTCGCCGCTGACTGGGACTCGATGGCAATCGTCGCGGTCGACGAGACGGTGTGTCGCGCCGCGGCACAAATCGGCGAGCAGATCGGCGTTCGGTCACCCGACGCCATTCAACTGGCGTGCGCGCAACGGTTGGCGATCCCATCCCTGCCATTCATCACGTTCGACCTCCGGCAAGCGCAGGCCGCCAGGTCACTGGGCTTCACTGTGCTCGGCAGTTGACCGCCCTGGTTGGCGTAGCGCAGCCGCGACTCGATCCGACCAGTCGATCGATTCCGTCGAGACGCCGTCTGCTTGCAGTTGTCTGCGCTGCGTCGACAGCTCGACGGCCGCGTCGGCGGCACCGATGTCTTGGAGCCACCGCTCGAACTCGGCGCGCAGGTGCGATGCCAACGCCGGGCTGGACCCACCGGTGCCGACTGCCACGGTCACAGCGCCGTCGCGCGCCACCGCCGGCAGGGTGAAGGTGCAGTTGGCGGGGTCGTCGGCGGAGTTCACCCAGATGCCGCGGGCGGTGGCGTCGGCAGCCACGGCAGCGTTGACAGCTGGGTCGTCGGTGGCGGTGATGGCCAACCGAACCGAGTCGAGGTCGCCCGATTCGTAGGCCCGCTCGACAACTCGAACCGGTAAGTCTGTGATTCCAGAAACCACGGAGAGGGCGACCACGGTGACGTCGGCATGGGCGTTGACCAGGCCTTCGATCTTGCGGAGGGCGACCCTGCCGCCCCCGACCACCAGCACCGGCACACCGCTGAGATCGAGCATGATCGGATAGTCGAACGCCACCCGCGCAGGCTACCAACGATGAATTGCACCAATCTTGATCGAATTAGTCGTAATTAGGTAAGATGCCGGGGTGAGCCTGCTCCATGCCCCAGCCAACGTCGAGCAGATGCACCCATCCGACGTCCTGCGCTGGGCGTTCGACACCTACGGCGTCGACAACGTGGCGGTCACCTCCAGCTTCGAAGATGCCGTGCTCGTGCATCTGGCCGCCAGCGTCGATCCCGCTGCCGACATCGTCCTACTCGACACTCAGTATCTCTTTGCCGAGACGTGGTGGCTGGTCGAAGAAATGCAGAAACGGTTCGGAGTACGGCTGCGCGTCGTGACTCCGCAACCCGAGATCCAGCGCGACAACCTGTGGCAGACCGACGTCGAGGCGTGTTGTGCGGTCCGCAAGGTCGAGCCACTCAATCGCTCGCTCGACGGCAAGGCAGCGTGGGTCACGGGCGTGCGTCGTGTCGACGGCCCCACCCGTGCCAATACGCCGGTGGTCACCTTCGACATCAACCGCAACCTTGTCAAGATCAACCCGCTGGCCACCTGGACCGACGACGACATGGCGCTCTATGCCGAGATCAACCGGTTGCCCGTGAATCCCCTCAGTGCCCGCGGCTATCCATCCATCGGTTGCTGGCCGTGCACCCGGCCAGTCGCCGAGGGCGAGGACCGCCGCGGTGGTCGATGGGCCGGCAACAACAAGACCGAATGCGGATTGCACGTGTGAACGCGACGGCAAGCCCTCACCTGGAGTCGTTGGCCGACGAAGCGGTCACCATCATCCGCGAGGTCGCGACCGAGTGCGAGAACCCAGTGCTGCTGTTCAGCGGTGGCAAGGACTCGGCAGTCCTGCTGCATCTCGCGGTGTTGGCCTTTGCACCGGCGCGATTGCCGTTCCCGGTCATGCACGTCGACACCGGGCACAACTTTGCCGAGGTCATCGCGTACCGCGACGAGTTCGTGCAGCGCGTCGGCGCTCGGCTAGTCGTTGCCAGCGTGCAGGAGTCGATCGACACTGGCCGGGTCGTCGAGGATCCAGGCCCGAGGGCCAGCCGCAACCGCCTGCAGTCGGTCACCTTGCTCGACGCGATCACTCAGCACGGCTTCGATGCCGCCTTCGGAGGCGGCCGCCGCGACGAAGACAAGGCCCGCGCGAAGGAGCGCATCCTGTCTTTTCGCGATCGCCTTGGCCGCTGGGATCCGCGCAACCAGCGGCCCGAGCCGTGGGACGTGCTGAACTCCCGCATCCGCAAGGGCGAGCAGTTGCGTGCCTTTCCACTCAGCAACTGGACCGAGCTCGACATCTGGCAGTTCATCGCTGCCGAGAAGATCCCGCTGCCGAGCATCTACTACTCGCATCAACGCGAGGTCGTAGCCCGCGATGGGATGCTGCTGGCAGTTGGCGGCCCGGTGGTAGTCGAACCTGACGAGCAGTCGTTCGTCGAGACCGTTCGATACCGCACCGTGGGCGATGCCAGTTGCACCGGTGCGGTGCGTTCGCACGCCGCCACCATCGACGACGTGATCGCCGAGGTTTCGGCGGCGCGGATCACCGAGCGCGGCGCGACACGCGCCGACGACTCCTACAGCGAATCCGCCATGGAAGACCGCAAACGAGAGGGCTACTTCTGATGAGCTCAGTTCCCCCCACACTTCACATAGCCGCGCCGAAGATTGCCACGCTGCGAATCGCGACGGCCGGCAGCGTCGACGACGGCAAGAGCACACTGATCGGTCGCCTGCTGCACGACACCAAAACCGTGTTCGAAGATCAACTCGCCGCTGTCGAAAAAGCCAGCCGGCGGTACGGCGACGGCGAGCGCAACCTCGCTCTGTTGACCGACGGCCTGCGTGCCGAGCGCGAGCAGGGCATCACCATCGACGTCGCCCACCGCTACTTCGCCACGCCGCGTCGCAGCTTCATCGTTGCCGACACCCCCGGGCACGCGCAGTACACACGCAACATGGTCAC
Source organism: Ilumatobacteraceae bacterium (assembly GCA_031412355.1). Lineage (GTDB taxonomy): Bacteria > Actinomycetota > Acidimicrobiia > Acidimicrobiales > Ilumatobacteraceae > JAENVT01. The sequence goes on from JANOCR010000066.1 coordinate 10,770, forward strand.
CGGAGCGTCGACGGCCGACGTCGCGATCGTGCTGGTCGATGCCCGTCACGGGGTGCTCGAGCAGACTCGCCGCCATGCGTTCATCGCCTCGTTGTTGGGCGTGAAGGCCATCGCGCTGGCCGTCAACAAGATGGACCTCGTCGACTGGGACGAAGGTGAATTCGACTCCGTGGCCAAGGACCTCGCCGGGTATGTCGAAGCGCTGCCCACGCCATGCCCCGTCGTCGCCTTTCCGATCAGCGCATTGCACGGCGACAACGTTGTGAGCCTGTCGGCGCAGTCGCCATGGTACGAGGGGCCTGCGCTGCTGGAATGGCTGGAGGAGTTCGACTCGACGGGCCTCGGTGAGGTGCCGGCGCGACTCGATGTGCAGCGCGTCATCCGTCCGCAGGGTTCCGACTTCCGTGGGTTCGCCGGCCGGCTGGCGGGCGGTGGTCTCAGCGTGGGCGATCCCGTGACAGTGCTCCCCGGCGGACGCAGCAGCACGGTGTCCGGCATCCAGCGTTTCGGTCGCGAGATCCCGGTTGCCGATGCCGGTCAAGCCATCACCGTTTCGCTGGCCGACAAGGTCGACGTCGCTCGCGGCGACGTGCTGGTCGTCGGTGTCGCACTGCCGACCGAACTGGTGTCGGGCCACGTGTGCTGGATGATCGATCAGCCGCTTCGCGAGGGCTCGCGGTATTGGTTCAAGCATGGCACGCGCGTCGGTCGGGCGATCGTCGACGCGGTCGAGTATCGCCATGACCTGCACACCCTCGAGCCCGTTGCCGCCGACCAGATCGAGCTCAACGACCTGGCCATGGTGCGCTTGTCGCTCAGCGAGCCGATCGTTGCCTCGCCGTACGAGACCAGCCGCGAAGGCGGCCGATTGATCCTGGTCGACGAAGCGACCAACACCACCGCTGGGGCCATGATG
>JANOCR010000067.1:0-2893 GCA_031412355.1 Ilumatobacteraceae bacterium
GTTGCGTCTTCGTAGCGCAGCACTTCGTACCCGAACAGGTTGCGGACGAGCCAGTGATCGGCGGCGAGCGCCAAGCGCGAGGCCCGTCGATCCTCGAAATCACCGACGGCGAGCGCGATCTCGGGAAGGTCGAGTTCCGAAGCGAGCGTTGGCATGCCGAGACGCTATGTCGCGGCGACTCAGTTCAACGCAGCGAGGGGCTCGATGAATGGCGTGCGCAAGAACTCAGCCACGGGACCGTTGGTGACCTGGCCGGCGTAGGTGTTGAGGCCGTGCGACAGCGCCACATCGCGCCGGCATCCACCGGCCGCGCCGTGAATGGCCAACTCGAGTTGATAAGGAAGCGTCGCGTTGGTCAGGGCGTAGGTGCTGGTGTGCGGCACAGCCCCCGGCATGTTGCCGACGCCGTAGTGAAGCACGCCGTGCAACTCGTACACGGGCTCGTTGTGGGTGGTTTCGTGGATGGTTTCGATGCAGCCACCCTGGTCGATGGCGACGTCGACGATCACCGCGCCGGGCTTCATCGTGCGCACCATGTCGGCGGTGACGACCACCGGTGCACGTCCGCCGGCCACCAGAACTGCGCCGATCACCAGGTCGGCGTCGGCGATGTTGCGTTCGAGGGCGCCGCGGTTCGAGGCCAGGGTGACGATCCGACCCTTGTTGATCTGGTCGACCCAGCGCAGCCTGTCGAGGTTCTTGTCGAACAGCACGACTTCGGCCTCCATGCCGGCGGCGATCCACGCCGAGTTCCAGCCGACGTTGCCCGCACCCAGCACCACGACCTTGGCCGGTTGCACGCCGGGCGCGCCACCCATCAACACACCGCGGCCGCCGTTGTGACGCTCCAGGTAGTGAGCGCCGATCTGCGGAGCGAGACGGCCGGCGACCTCACTCATCGGTGCCAGCAGGGGGAGTGCACCGTTGTCGAGTTGCACCGTCTCGTAGGCCAAGCCCGTGCATCGCGACTCGATCAACGCCTCGGCCACCACCGGGTAGGCGGCAAGGTGGAGGTACGTGAACAACGTGAGATCGGCTCGAAGGAATTGGAACTCCTCGGGCTTGGGCTCTTTGACCTTCACGACCATGTTCTGCCCCCACGCGTCAGCGGCGGTGGGCACGATCTCTGCACCGGCGGCGCGGTAGTCGACATCGCTGAAGCTCGCGCCCACGCCGGCGCCGGTCTCGACGAACACGTTGATACCCAGCCGTTCGAACTCGCGCACCCCGTCGGGTGTCATGGCCACCCGGTACTCGTTGTTCTTGATCTCCTTGGGAACGCCGACGGTTCGAATCACGGGTGTGGTCATGGTCGCATCTTGCGCCGCGAGTCACCGTTGATCAACAGGCAATACTACGGCAGGATGGAACAATGACCGCTCAAAGCATGGCAGTGGACAGTATCGACCGTCGAATCATCGAGATCCTCCAGATTCACGGCCGAATCAGCTGGCGTGATCTGGCCGAGGCGGTGAACATGGCGCCGAGTTCGGTCGCCGATCGCGTTCGACGTCTGGAGTCTGCAGGGGTGATTCGCGGATACCGCGCGACCATCGACCCTGCCGCGCTCGGCCGCAACGTTCGTGCGGTGATAGATGTCAGCCTGCCCGCCGGCGGAGATCCTGCGGAGTTCGAGGCCCGCCTTGCCGAGCGCGACGAGGTCGAACTGGCCCTGTATGTCACCGGTCCGGCCGACTACACGGTCATCGTCGACTGCGTCGGCGCAGAGGGGCTGGACGGTGTGATTCGATGGTTGAAAGCCGAAGGCGGCGTGGCTCGAACGGAAAGTAAGTTCGTGTTGCGTCCCGTTATCGGATAGGTCAAGATCGGCCACCGTTCGCAACGAGGCGAGCGCACCACCCAAAACATCAGGGGCAAGGGGATAGGCACGCATGAAGGCGTTCAAGAACTTCATCAACGGTCAGCATGTCGACGCAGCCGATGGGCGCACGACGGCAGTGATCAATCCGGCCACGGGCGAGCAGTACGCCACGGCGCCGTTGTCGGGCGAAGCCGACATCGACAATGCCATGAAGGCTGCGTCGGCAGCGTTCGACACGTGGCGCGACAGCACACCCAGCGAGCGATCGTTGGCCCTGTTCCGCTTTGCCGAAGCCGTCGAGGCGCGCGCCGAGGATCTGATCGCACTTGAAGTCGAGAACTGCGGCAAGCCGATCCACCTGACGCGCAGTGAAGAGATCCCGCCGATGGTCGACCAGATCCGATTCTTCGCCACGGCCGCTCGCCACCTCGAAGGCAAGAGCGCCGGCGAGTACATGCACAACATGACATCGTTCATCCGCCGCGAGCCCATCGGTGTGTGCGCTCAAGTCGCGCCGTGGAACTACCCGATGATGATGGCTGTCTGGAAGTTCGGGCCGGCGCTGGCTGCCGGCAACACCGTCGTGTTGAAGCCCAGCGACACGACCCCGGCCAGCACCACCCTGTTGGCCGAGATCGCCGCCGAGTTCTTCCCTGCTGGTGTGTTCAACGTGGTGTGCGGTGATCGCGACACCGGTCGAGCCATGGTGTTGCACGACGTCGCCTCGATGATCAGCGTCACCGGCTCGGTGCGCGCCGGGCAAGAAGTTGCTGCGGCTGCGTCGCAGAGCCTCAAGCGTGTTCACCTCGAACTGGGCGGCAAGGCGCCCGTCGTAGTGTTTGACGATGCCGATATCGCTGCTGCGGCCGAGGGCATCGCGATCGCCGGGTACTTCAACGCCGGCCAGGACTGCACCGCCGCGACACGTGTGCTGGCCGGTTCGTCCGTGTACGACGACTTCGTGGCAGCGCTGGCCGAGCAGGCCAAGGGGACGCAGACGGGCATGCCCGACAACGAAGACGTGCTGTACGGGCCGGTCAACAATCCCAACCAACTGGCCCATGTCGGTGG
>JANOCR010000068.1:0-1636 GCA_031412355.1 Ilumatobacteraceae bacterium
TGTGCCCTCGTCGAGGGGACTCTGGCCAGCGCGGAGCATCTTCTTCCACGGGCGGGCAGAAACGTACTTGTACAACCGTTGGAACCGCTCGTCGTCGCTGGAGTAGATGACGGCCCGGCCGTCGGCGGCCTCGGCAAAGGCGGCGACCTCGTGCTTCACGCGCCCGAGTGCGGTGCGCTTCTTCGGCGTCGACGATGGATCCATCGGGTCGATCTCGACCACCCAACCGAACCGATTGGATTCGTTCGGATGCACGGCGATATCGAATCGCGGATCGACGCGGTACCACACCGCGGCGAACGGGTTCTTGACGATTCCGTAGGCGTTCATCAACGGCGTCGTAATGAAAGCAGCGTCGTCGGTGCCGAAGTAGCCGTTGAAGTTCTCTTCGCAGGTCAGGTATGTGCCCCAAGGCGTCGACCCGTTGGCGCAGTTGTTGAAGGTTCCGAGAACGTTGCGGCCGGAAGGATCAGCCAACGTTTGCAGTAGTGGGTGTCCGGCGGCGGGACCGGTGAGAACCATCGGCGTGTCCGGGGTGATGCGGCGCGCCTTGGGACTCGACACGAGGGTCCACGCGCCGTGTCGAAGCTCGAGTTGGCAGATGCTGACGCCGTGACCGTTCTTCGAACGAAGCACGGTCTCCGGATCGCTCCAGTTGGGCGCAGCGTTGAACATGATGGCGTTGTCGACGAACTCGTGGTTCATCGCCAGCAGTCCACGCTTGCCGCCTGTGCGGAAGAAATGCATGCCGTCGTGTCCCATCCCGAATTGCTGAGCCTGCTCCGCGGCGGTGTTGCTGCCGTCGAACCGGAAGGCCGGGCCTTCGGGAACGATCGGATCACCCCAGGGGATGAGTACCGTCGCGGTGTAGCCGTCGGGGACCACCACAGTGTCGGCGATCGACGGCGCGATTGCCGTGAAGCTCAAGCCCACCTGCTGGGTCGAGCAGCCGTCGTCATCCTTGTCGCCGCCATTGCGTGCGGCCTCATCCGGTGCGTCCGCAACGACACCGCCGGGTCGGGCCAAGAAGGCGGCAACGCCGGTGATCATGCCCCCGCCGATCAGGGTTCGCCGATTGAGCGGCAACCTCAGGTCGTCGGCAACGTCGGGTTCGTTCTCTGAATCGTTGTACACAGTCCCTCCTCGTTGAGCGCAGCTGTCCAGCGACATGATGCCACAGGCTCGTCGGCGCAATCGGGCCGGACGCCAGCGGATTCTGCGGTTCCGCAGATTCGGGCGTGCTTCCGACGCGACTGTCGTGGCACCGTCTGGCGCTTGGGGAGCACACCGGGATTCATGATGGCGATCGGGAATGCGAACGTGGGTGATCCGGCAAGACGCAGTAGGTAAGTAAGTGGAGCTGGAGGGAATCGAACCCTCGTCCATCAGGCCATGAACGTCCGTGCTACGACCGTTCCCGACTCACTCGCTGACGCAGCGAGACCGGCGGGTCGGCTGACCTCCGCAAGCGGTGGTCCACGCTCGGTCTTTGCCGAGTGTCAGCAGACTTTCCTACAGTCAGCGGTCTTTCTCGCCGTCATCCCCCGCTTCTGTTGCCGGGCTGCGGTGGATCGGCCCCGTGCGCCATTTCTGGTCACGATGTCTCTTCACTACCTAACTAATTAGGCGGCGAGAG
>JANOCR010000069.1:0-17818 GCA_031412355.1 Ilumatobacteraceae bacterium
GGAGCGGGCAATGTCGAGGTTCTCGTCGACGACATCGTCGCGGATTCGAGCGAAGTTCAACGACAGGGCACCATCAGGCGAGGCCGAACGTGAGTGCCACCAGTAGTTCTGGGTGTCAACCGTTAGGCCGGCGTGCTGACGCCAGGCAAAGGCGAAGAAGTTGTCCGCTCCGAACAGCGCGGACGTGATGAACGAGTCCTGGGGCACCTGTTGGTACTCGAAATCCACACCAATCGCGTTCCAATAACCCTTCATCAGCTCGGCCCGCTGGGCGTTGATCTGCGACGTTGTGGTGCCGTAGTTGATCGCTACCTGTGTGCCAGTCTCGGCCTCGTACTCATCGATCAGCTTCTTGGCGCCCTCGATGTCTTGGGTGATGTCGAAGCCATTGTCCTCGAGGTAGCCCTCCTGACCCGGGGAGAACACACCGTTCGCCGGGATGGAGATTCCGTTGCTCAGCGCTTCGACGTATTCCTCGCGGTCGATCGCCTTCGATAAGGCGCAGCGCACACGTACATCCTGCAATGGGCCGGGCTTGTCGTGATCGATGAGGATGTAGTCGGTCTCGGTGAAATCTGACTGTTCGCGCATCGGGAACTCATCAGCCTGTTCGCGGAAGTCGGCGACCACCAACGCCGCAGAGGTGGAGAAGATGTCGATGTCGCCCGAACGCAGGGCATCGGCCTCGATCTCAGAGTCCTCGATGACTCGGAACTCGGCGCCATCGAGATACGGCAACTGGTTGCCGTTGGCATCTTTGAGCCAGTAGTTCGGGTTCCTCTTGACGACCAACTTGTCGCGCGGGGCGAAGCTCTCGACGATGAATGGTCCGGACCCGATCGGCATGGCGGCTAGTGCCGGGTCGGCGGCGACAGCGTCGAGCCAGGCCGGCGAGGCGATCAGGCCCCACTGGCCCGTGAGATAGACGTCGAAGCCTGGCCATGGCAGCGGTTGCGCCGGATCACCGTTCAAACCGGTGAAGATCGTAAAGCTCATCTCGTCGAGCTTTTCGATTTTCAGTTCGTTCTTTGCCGGGTCCGTCACGCTCGGCACTTTGGCGACATCGAGCAGTGCGGCGGAAATGAGGAGCCCGGTTCCGGTTAGTTGGAGGTTCTTGATAAGCGCATCGGCGTTCACCGGAGTGCCGTCGGTGAACATGATGCCCTCGCGCACCGTGATGGTCCATTCGGTGTAGTCGGCATTGGGAGTTATTGCTTCGGCCAATACGGGATGGACCTTGAGATCGTCGCCGATCGCGGCCACCGAGTCGAAGAAAGTGCGAGCCCGCTGGAAACAGTAGGTATCACACTGCATCGCCGCAGGAGTCCATGGGCTGGTGACCTCGGCCTCGCCACTCACAATCAGCGTCCCGCCGGGCACCGGCACGTTTGCGGGTGTGGTCTCCGGGGGGCTCGTGCCCGCGGCGACGGTGGTTTCGATCGCAACGCTTGGCTCGGTGTCCCCGCTGCTCGCCGTGGTCTCCGTCACAACAGTCGTGGCGTCCGTGGTATCGCCCCCATTCTTCTTACCGCACGCAGCCGCAAAAAGCCCGAGACTCAGTATCGCCGCCGTGATGATCCGCTTGCTCGACCGTTGCCTTGTTCGCACCAGTTCCCCCTCAGATCGGTGAATTGTTGTGTCATGGCCGTGACGGTTTCAGTGTGACCGCCATCACATGCCGACTGCCCGGCACCTTACTCACGCCACGCGCCCTTTCAACGAAATGAGCCGATACCGTCTGAAATCGTGCAGCAGTTGCGCGATCAGTACCTCGAGCGCCCCCACCCGGCGCGGCTACGACGTGCGCATCCCCTCCTCGACGAGATCATCGGCCGCCACGCCGGCGCTATCAAAGACGGTCAGCCGTGCTATCAGGATCCCTCGACAGGGCTGATGGTGTTCACGGCCGCCTTTCTCGCCGAACGCGGGTACTGCTGCGACAGCGAATGCCGGCACTGTCCATTCGTGATCGATTGAGGTACCGTCCCCCCGCATGGCATCCAACCGCATGGCCGAACTGCGCGTCTCGAAACCCGACTCGTTCCAGCTGAAGAAATGTGACCCTGGCGCCACCCTTGGTTGGCACAAGGAGGGGGCCGCGGCCGAACTCGCCGGCGTCAAGCTGAAGCTCGACGAGCTGCAGCAACGGCTGTTCGCGGAGAGCCGGCACAGCGTGTTGTTGGTCCTTCAGGCTCGCGACGCAGCCGGCAAGGACGGCACGATCCGCAGCATCTTCTCGGGGCTCAATCCGGCGGGTGTCCGGGTCACCAGTTTCAAGGTGCCGGCCGGGCGTGAAGCGTCGCAGGACTACATGTGGCGTGTTCATGCGGCGTGTCCTGCGCGTGGCGAGATCGGTGTGTTCAATCGCAGTCACTACGAGGAGGTCCTCGTGGTCCGGGTCAAGGGCCTTGCCCCGCGATCGGTCTGGAGCAAGCGGTACCGGCACATCAACGACTTCGAGCGCATGCTGACCGATGAAGGCACGACGGTGGTGAAGTGCTTCCTGAACGTGTCGAAGGCCGAGCAGGCAGAGCGCTTCCAGGACCGCCTCGACGACGCCTCGAAGCGCTGGAAGTTCCGCGCCGGTGACCTTGCCGACCGCAAGTTGTGGCCGAAGTACCACCAGGCGTACGAGGAAGCGATCGCCCAGACCTCTACCGCGCACGCCCCCTGGTACGTCGTGCCGGCCGACCACAACTGGGTGCGCAACCTCGCCGTCGCCAAGATCCTGCTCGAAGTGTTGCAGCGTCTCGATCCCAAGTTCCCGGCTCCCGAACCCGGACTTGACGACATCAAGATCGTCTAAGTCAATATCGAGTGTTTGCGGCCCGTTCCCCCCGAACGAGTGTGTGCGGCCCACCCGGGGTGGCGCGAAACACTCCGTTCAGTTACGAAATGTAGAGTCGCACGTTGATGAGCGTGCTGATCTCGACCACTCTTGCCGACGCGCTCGGCGCGCTGGCCGCAGACCCGTCGTCGATGATCTTGGCGGGCGGCACCGACGCCATGGTCGAGATCAACAGCGGGCATCGCCGTCCGCACGCCGTGATCGCCGTGGGACGAATTCCCGAGCTGCGCACCTGGTCGCATGACGTGCAGTCTTCGGTCCTGCGCATCGGCGCCGGGGTCACGTACGCGGAGTTGGAAGCCGAACCCTTCTTGCAGTGGGCGCCGGCACTGAGCCAGGCGGCACGCACTGTCGGCTCGCCGCAAATCCGCCATGCGGCGACGATCGGCGGCAACGTGGCGACGTGCTCGCCGGCAGGCGACGGGCTGCCGGTTCTCGCCGCGCTCGACGCGGCCGTGCACCTGGTTTCGGCCGCCGGCGACCGATCCATGCCATTCGCTGAATTCATGACCGGTCCGAAGCGCACCGCGTTGTTGCCGGGAGAGTTGATCGAGGCAATCACCGTTCCGGTGTTCAGTAGCTGGCAGGGATACGCCAAGGTGGGGGTGCGCAACGCCATGGTCATCTCCAACGCCGGAGCATGCCTGGCTGTGGACGACTCCGGCGGGGTACGGCTCGCGCTCGGATCCGTCGGGCCGACGATCATCCGCTGCGCCGACGCCGAATCGTTCGCCGCGTCGGTCGTCGATCCACGGACACGATCAGTCACGGATGCCGATGTCATCGAGTTCGGTCGCCTGGCGGCGGCGGCCGCACGGCCGATCGACGATCATCGTTCCACCGCCGAATACAGGCGTCACGCTGTCGCGGTGTTGGCGCGTCGACTGTTGCGAAGGGCTTTCCCGAATGGCTGAGAACCAGCACTACGCCCTGCACGTCAACGGATCCTTCCACCAGGTCAACGACGCCTGGATAGGCGAGAGCCTGTTGTACGTGTTGCGGGAGCGATTGGGAATGTTCGGCAGCAAGGGCGCATGCGAACAGGGAGAGTGTGGCTCGTGCAGCGTGCTCGTCGACGACGAACTCGTCTGCAGCTGCCTGATTTTGGCCGCATCGGCGGTCAGTCAGGAGATCGTCACCATCGAGGGCGTCGCCCCCGTCGGTTCGCCCAGCGACGTGCAACGGGCGTTTGTCGACTGCGGGGCCGTGCAATGCGGATTCTGCACACCGGGCTTGATCATGGCGGCGCACGCCCTGCTCGAACACACGCCGCACCCAACCGAAACCGAGATCCGCGAGGAATTGTCGGGCAACATCTGCCGCTGCACGGGCTACGGGCGGATCATCGAAGCGGTGCAACAGGTCGCGGTCTCACGGGCAAGTCGGTCATGACAACGGCCACACGCGACGGTGTCATCATCGGCCGCCTCGGCGACAGCCCGCCACGACCCGACGGCATCGCCAAGGCCCAGGGCTCGTTCGCGTTCTCGGGAGATCTCTCAGCCGACGGTTTCCTGTGGGGGGCCACATTGAGGTCGCCGCATCCGCATGCCCGCATCCTGCGTATCGATCTCACGCCGGCCTGGCGGATCGACGGCGTTGCGGCCATCGTCACGGCCACCGATGTGCCCGGCAAGCCCACCTACGGGCTGATCAGCAGCGACCAACCGGTCTTTGCCGCGGACGTGGTTCGTTACGTGGGCGAGCCGATCGCCGCGGTCGCCGCAGATCACCCCGAGACCTGCCGGCGGGCGCTGGAAGCAATCGTCGTCGAATATGAAGTGCTGCCGCCATTGATCGATCCCGAGCGCGCCATCGACGGAAGCCATCCTCCGATCCATCCAGCCGGCAACATCGTTCGCCACCAACGGATCGTCACCGGCGACCAATCGCTCGTCGGCGATGTCGTTGTCGAATGTACCTACGAGTTGGGCATGCAGGATCAGGCGTTCCTGGGGCTGGAAGCGGCGTTGGCCCTGCCGGACCCGGGTGGGGCCGGCGTCGACCTGTTCGTGGCCACGCAGTGGTTGCACGAGGACCGTTCGCAGATCGCGGCATGCCTCGACCTGGCACCCGACAAGGTTCGGTTGAGCCTCGGTGGCGTCGGTGGAGCCTTCGGCGCCCGCGAAGACATCAGTCTGCAGGTCCACACCTGCTTGTTGGCGCTGCGAACCGGGCGGCCGGTGCGCATGGCATACAGCCGCGAGGAGAGCTTCCTCGGTCACGTGCACCGGCATCCGGCGAAGATCTGGATGCGGCATCACGCGACCACCGAGGGCGTGATTCAACGGATTGAGGCGCGCCTGGTGTTCGACGGCGGTGCCTACGCCTCGACATCGTCGGCGGTGCTGATCAACGCAGTCACGCACACCCAAGGGCCGTACAAGTGCACCAACGCAACAGTCGACGGCTACGCAGTACGCACCAACAACCTGCCGTGCGGGGCGATGCGCGGCTTCGGCGTCGTGCAGGCCTGCTTCGCGCACGAAGGGCAGATGGACAAGCTTGCCGCGGCCTGCGGTCTCGATCCCGTCGAGATCCGTCTGCTGAACGCAATGGAAACCGGTGACGCCCTGATCACCGGTCAGGTGATCGAGAACGTGGCGCCGGTCGCCGAGTGCATCCGGCAGACCGCCGCACTGCCGTTGCCAGACGTGCCCGTCGGTGGCCACGATGGCGATCCCATGAACCTGCCCGGGGGCGCCGGGTTGACGGCCGATGCTGCACACATCAGGCGAGGGATCGGTTGGGGCGTGGCGATCAAGAACCTGATGTACTCCGAGGCGTTCGACGACTACTCGACGGCGCGGTGCCGGCTTGTAGACGGCGTCGTCTCGCTGAAGTTCGCGACCTCAGAGGTCGGTCAGGGCTTCGTCGTGCTGGCCCAGCAGATCGCCCGTACCGTGCTCGGTGTCGACGTTGTCGTGCTCGAGCCGATCGACACCACCATCGGCTCTGCCGGCTCCACATCGGCATCGCGCCAGACGTGGATGAGTGGCGGCGCCGTCGACGGCGCATGCCGGCTGGTACGCGAACGGCTGTTCGAACATGTTGGTGCCACCAACGACATCGATCCGGTGCGGCTGGCCATCGACGGATGGGATGTCATCGACACCATGGGGCCGCTGCGCGTTCCGGTCGCAACGGCCAGCGCCGGCATGGTTTTCGAGGAGACCTTCGAACACCACCATCGACCGACGGACGAGCTCGACGAGAACGGGCAGGGCAACTGCCACACAGCGTTTGCCTTTGTTGCTCATCGCGCCGTCGTCGACGTCGATCCCGAGCTCGGCCTGGTCAAGGTCGTGCAGATCGCCACCGCGCAGGACGTCGGCATTGCCCTCAACCCGCTGAGCGTGCTGGGTCAGATCGAGGGTGGTATCGCCCAGGGCTTGGGTTTGGCGGTGATGGAGGAGATCATCCTCGCCGAGGGTGCCGTGCGCAACGCCAGCTTCACCGACTACCTGCTGCCGACCATGCTCGACATGCCCCCGGTCGTGGCGACGCTGATCGAGCACCCCGATCCCATGGCTCCGTTGGGCGCCAAGGGTGTTGGCGAGCCCCCATGCATCTCGTCGACTCCGGCCATCGTCGCGGCCATCCGCGACGCGATCGGCCGCGATCTGTGGAGGGTGCCAGTGCGTCCCTCGGACATCTGCTTGCCCAACAGCTAGCTTGGCCACGTGGCGAACGAGCGAGAGATCATGACGTGGGAGATGTTCGGCGAGGCGTCGCGAGACCTCTCCCAGATGGTGGCCGACGACTACGAACCCGACATGATCCTGTCGATTGCTCGTGGCGGCCTGCTGATCGGCGGAGCGATGGGATACGCCCTATCGGTGAAGAACGTCTACACCATGAACGTCGAGTTCTACACGGGCGTCGACGAGCGCTTGGAGGTGCCTCGATTCCTGCCACCGGCACCCGACTTCGTCGACGTCAGCGATGCCCGGATCTTGATCGCCGACGATGTCGCCGACACCGGGCACACGCTGCGCAGCGTGCAGCAGTTCTGCGAGGGCAAGGTGGCCGAGGTCCGCACCGCAGTGCTGTACGAGAAGAGTCACTCGGTCGTGCAGTGCGACTACGTGTGGAAGCGCACCGATCAGTGGATCAACTTCCCATGGAGCGACAAACCCCCCGTGGCCAAGCGAACCTGGTCCGTCAAAGACGCTTGAGCCGACCCGCCTTCGGCGTGTCGTCTCACCCCAGCATCTTCACCTCTCGCGCCACCGGAGTTCTGCTGTGAGTCCGATCTTGCGGCTAGCGCGACACCGGACTCACACCGGCTCGGGTCGCGTTCTGCTGTGAGTCCGATCTTGCGGCTGGCGCGAGACCGGACTCACACCGGAATGTGATCAGACGGTCGCGGCGGCAAAGCGGCGGGAGACGTCGGCCCAGTTGATGATGTTCCAGATGGCCTCGACGTACTCGGGCTTGCGGTTCTGGTACTGCAGGTAATAAGCATGTTCCCACGCGTCGATTGCCAGTAGAGGTACAGCGCCCAACGTGGTGTTCTCGTGGTGGTCCTCGAGTTGTTCGATGATCAACCGTCTCCCGACGGGCTCCCACGACAAGATGCCCCATCCCGAGCCCTGCACCAGGCTGGTCGCCTGACTGAAGTGTGCCTGGAACGCATCGAACGATCCGAAGTGCTCGTCGATGGCCGCGGCGAGGTCCCCGGTGGGCTTGTCGCCACCATCGGGGGACAGGTTGGCCCAGTACATGGTGTGCAGAACATGGCCACCGAGGTTGAAGGCAAGTGTCTTTTCGAGCCCCACGATTGCGTCGTACTTGCCCGAGGTGCGGGCCTCGGCCAGCTTCTCGAGGGCGGTGTTGGCGCCCTTGACGTAGGCAGCATGATGCTTGGCGTGGTGCAGTTCGACGATCTGCCCGCTGAGGTGCGGCTCTAATGCGCCTTGGTCGTACGAAAGTTCGGGAAGCAGGTATTCACTCATGGCCCGTACGGTACCCAATGGGCGCAGGGGCTAACCCCCGGAAGGTCCGCCGGTGTCGCGCCGGGCAGTTATATGGACACTGGTCTCGCGGAGGTAGTTGTCGATCATGCCGGCGATCCGCTTCCCATCGCCCATCGCCAGGATCACCGTCGCTGAGCCGCGCACGATGTCGCCGCCAGCGAAAACGCCGGGCAGATTGGTCATGCCGTGCTCGTCGGCGGCCAGGTAGCCACGGTCCGTCAGGGCCAGATCAGGCGAGGAGGATGTCAGCAGGGGATTGGCCCGTGTGCCGACCGCGACGATAACGGTGTCGCACGGTATGACCCGCTCCGAGCCCTCGATCGGCACAGGTGAACGACGGCCGGAGGCGTCGGGCTCGCCAAGTGTGGTGTTGACGCAACGCAGGCCCGTGACCCACCGGTCGTCGTCTCCCTCGATGGCGAGCGGGCTCACCTGAAACTCGAACGAGACCCCTTCCTCCTCGGCGTGGTGGATCTCTTCGTCTCGTGCCGGCATCTCGGGCCGACTACGGCGGTACACGATCGTTGCCTCGGCCGCACCGAGACGGCGCGCCGTGCGGACCGCGTCGAGGGCCACGTTCCCCGCGCCGATCACCAACACGCGATTGCCGTGCAGCACCGGTGTGTCGGCGTCGGGAAAGGCGTAGGCCTGCATCAGGTTGACCCGCGTCAGGTACTCGTTGGCGGTGTACACGCCCTTCAACCCTTCACCGGGGATGTCGAGGAATACGGGCAGGCCGGCGCCGACGGAGACGAAGATGGCGTCGAAGCTCTTGCGCAACTCGTCGAGCGTGTAGGTGCGGCCGATCACCACGTTGCACTCGACGTGCACGCCCAGATCACGAAGGCGATTGACCTCGTGCTCGACGATGTGGTTGGGCAACCGGAACTCGGGGATGCCGTACGACAGCACTCCGCCGGGCAGGTGCAGCGCTTCATAGATCGTCACGTCGTGGCCGCGCCGCGCCAAGGCGCCCGCCGCAGTCAGGCCGCCAGGGCCGGCCCCGATGATGGCGACGCGCTTGCCGGTCGGATCGACCGAGACCGGGTCGTCGTGCACGTGCCCCCTGGCCCAATCCGCAACGAAGCGCTCGAGGTGGCCGATCGCAACGGGCGCCCCCTTGCGGCCGCGCACGCATTCCGCTTCGCACTGGTGCTCCTGGGGACAGACCCGGCCGGTCACGGCCGGCAGTGCATTGTCGGCGAACAGGGTGTGGGCCGCAGCGGCCAGGTCACCGTTCTCGATGTGGGCAACGAACGTGGGAATGTCGACCGCTACCGGGCACCCCTCGACGCATGTCGCCCGCTTGCACGCCAAGCACCGCTGTGCCTCGAGCAGCGCGAGGTGCTCGGTGAAGCCCAGGTTGACCTCGTCGAAGCTGCCGGATCGTCGCAGAGGATCTCGAGTAGGCATCTGCTGGCGGTCGATTGCCAGGCGGTCGCGCTTCGAGAGCGGCTCGCTGGTCAACCCGCACTCCTGCACACGTGGGCCAAGGCGATCCGTTCCGCGTCGCCATATGTGCGGAGCCGATCCGACAACTCGTCAAAGTCGACCCCGTGGGCATCGAACTCGGGACCGTCGACGCAAGCGAACCGCATCACGCCGCCGACGGTGACGCGACATCCACCGCACATGCCCGTGCCGTCGACCATGATCGGGTTGAGCGACGCGATCGTGCGCACGCCGAGCGGTCGGGTCACGTCGGCGACGGCGCGCATCATCGGCACCGGTCCCGCGGCATAGACCACCTCGACCGACCGAGTCGCCAGAAGATCGGTGAGCGCCTCTGTGACGAATCCGGCCCGCCCCGCGCTGCCGTCGTCCGTGCACACCACCAACTCCGTGAAAGATGCGAACTCGTCCTCGAACAGCAGCCCGTGGATGTTGCGGGCGCCGAGCACCGTGATCACCGCGGCACCGAGCTCGGACAGCCGGCGGGCAATCGGAAAGATCACTGCTGCGCCCACACCGCCGGCCACGCAGACCGCTGTGCCCTCGGCGACGAGATCGGACGGACGGCCGAGAGGACCGACGACGTCGTGAATCCGGTCTCCGGGTGACAGCGCAACGAGATCCGATGTGCTCTTGCCGACCGCCTGGATCACGAGCACGATCGATCCATCCGACGCGTCGCTGTCGGCAATGGTCAGCGGAATGCGCTCAGCGCCCGGACCGAGCCGAACGATGACGAACTGTCCGGGCTGGCGAACCGCGGCGACGCGTGGTGCCCACACGACGAGCCGGTGCACGTCAGCCGAGAGCTTCGTGTTGGCCATCACTTCGTGACCTTCGGTGGTGATCGCGGTCGTGTGGTCGTCGTAGGTCATTGAGGCGCGCTCCATCTTGGGTGCTCCTGCTGACGGTAACGACGAAGCCGGTTGGCGTACCAGGGTCTTGTGACCTCAATGTGCGGGCAACTCGTCGCGCCGCATGGACCTTTGGCACTGTTGCCAGATCTGGTTGCCCGACAGAATGGGCCTGGTCCCATCGCCGTCTGCGCCCACGAAAGGATTCAGTGATGACCAACCCGATCGATGTCATCGACCTCCTTGAGCGCGATCACCGCCGAATCGACGCGCTCGCCGAGGAGCTTGAGAATGCCGACGACCCCACCGACGTCCGCCGCCTGTTCCTGACCATCGTCGAGGAGCTCGCCGCGCACGAAGCTGCCGAGCAGAAGGTGTTGTTCCCCGCGTTCCGCACGATGGTTGCCGCGACCGATGACACGACCCTGGCGCACCGCATGGGCGAACACGAGGAGCTGAACGGGCTACTCGCCGAGATGCGCAGCCTTGCCCCCAAAGGCTTCGCGTTCACCAAGCGTGGCAGCGCATTGATGCTCGAGGTGAAGGCGCACTTCATGTTGGAGGAAGAGTCGGTGTTCGCACCCATGCGCGAAACCATGAGCGCCGAGGACCTGGGCGAGCTGGGAAGACGGGCGCTCGAGGTGAAGCAGCAGTCACCTGCGTTCCCCGACGAGCATCCGCGCCTCGCCGACCGCTAGCCGATCCGGCTCAGGATCCGCAACGCGGCGTTGCGGCCGCTAGCGCCCCACACCCCAGCGCCGGGGAACGTCGCCGCGCCGGTGAGGTACAACCCGGTCACGGGGGTTTCGTAGCGGGTCAGTTCCGGGTTCTTGTTGAGCAGCGCGGCCAGCGGCCCGCCCGCAAAGCTGGTGGCATGCCCATGAGGCAGGTGGAACTCGCGCTCGTAGCGATCGGGAGTCATGGCCCGCCAGTCGACCAAAGAATCGATGAACCCTGGTGCCAGGACCGTCGCCACCTGGTCGAGCCATCGGCGCGGCTCGGCGCTGGCCGACCATCCCCCCGCTATCGCGTAGGGCGTGTAGAGCACTTCGAGGCTGAAGACGTGGCGACCATCCGGCGCAACCGTCGGGTCCAGCGCCGACGGGGAGTTGACGAACATCCCCGGCTGTTCCAGAACCTGGCCGCCGGCCATGATCGAATGGCCGCGATGGATCTCGGCGAGCGACGGCGCGATCACCGTCGTCGTGCCCAACGGTTGTCCGGCCAGCAGGGTAGGTGGGCGATCGACGATGGCATCGATCTTGGATTCGTATCCGTCGTCGTGCGGGATCGACCTCCATCGCTCGACCAATGATCGTGCTTGCGGTGGAGGATCCTTCAGCCAGGCGAGGAATGTGTCGTGCGGATTGCAGGCCGACACCACGACGCCCGCCGTCACCTCGGTGCCGTCCGCGCACACCATGCCCCGGATTACCTGGCCCTCGCACGTGAGGTGAGCCACTTTCGTGTCGAGTAGCAACGTTCCGCCGAACGACTCGAATGCGCGTCGCAGTGTCTCGGGCACCATCCCACTACCGCCCACGGGGCGTCCGACGCTGCCCACATGGCGCATCGCATAGGTCAGCGCGCCGAGGCCCGTGCCGGACAGTTCTGGCGTCACACCCCACACCATCGGGCCCGCCACCATGGCCGGACCGCGCAGCGCCTCGGAGGTGAAGAAGCTGCGCATCACGTCAGCCGCGCTGCGCCGGCTCCACCGCAGCAGGGTCGCAGCACCGCGGCCGCGACGGGCAGCGACCTTCTTGGCGATCGTCGTCAGGGTGGGTGGATCGTTGGCGTTGTCGAGCACCATCTGCACCGCAGGCAGTGCCGCCTTCAGATAGCGGCGGTAGCCGGCGACCTCGGCGGGATATGTACGCGCCAACGAGTCGATGGTCTGCTCGACGTCGTGGTAGATCGACCATGACGGTCCCTCATCCCATGTCATGTTGCGCTGCGCGGGATCGATGTCGATGTACTGGAGGCCATGTGCCTCGAGCCCCAATTCGTCGATCACGGGAGTCGTGCGAAACGTGATGTGGTCGCAGTTGCAGATGTTGACCGTGCCACCCGCAAACGGCTCGCTGGATGCGGTGCCACCGACGGTCGAACGCGCCTCGACCAGCAGCGTTCGCAAACCGGCCTTCGCCAGATAGGCGGCGCAGACCAACCCGTTGTGACCGGCGCCGATCACCATCGCGTCGTAGTCGGGTGCGGTCACCCGGTCATTCTGGCCGATCGACACTGCAGGTAACGTACCTTCGTGACCTCGAGCGATCGCTACTTCCCGAACCTCACGGGCCCGCAGGTGGGCCAGCGGCTGACGGATCGCAGCATCATCGTGCAACCCCTCGGAGCCATCGAACAGCACGGCCCCCATTTGCCGCTGAGCACCGACTCGGTGGTTGCAACGGCGGTTGCCGAGGCGGCGATTGCCGAGGTCGGCGACGAGCTCGACGCCTGGCTGTTGCCGACTCTGCAGTTCACCAAATCGAACGAGCACGCGTGGTCGCCGGGCACCGTGTGGTTGTCGGCCAACACATTGCTCGCGGTGCTCGACGACATCGGCCGCTGCGTCGCCACCACTCCGGCCAAGCGACTGGTTTTCCTCAACGGCCACGGCGGCAACAGCTCGTTGTTGAGCGTCGCCAACCGCGAGCTGCGGCTGAAGCACGGTTTGATGACGTTTCTGGCGCACCCCGGCATGCCGGTGGACCAGGGCGGCACGTCGCCGGCCAGTGAGTTGGGTATGGGTGTGCACGGCGGTACCGACGAGACCTCGATCATGTTGCACCTCGCCGCCGATTTGGTCGACATGACCAAAGCCACGCGGCGCGTGCCCGACAAGCTCGCCGACAACACCTATGTGCGCTTCGGCGGCCGGGTCAGTTTCGGTTGGCTGTCGAACGACTTCCATCCCGAGGGCGTGATCGGTGATCCGACGGCAGCAACTGCCCAGCGTGGTGCCGAACTGTTCGCCGGGTCGGTGCGTTCGTTCTGCGAGGCACTGCGCGAGATCTCCACGTTCGATTTCGGGCGCTGACGATGAGCGAACATTACGACCTGCGAATCGACGGGTCTCGGCTCTGGCAGCGCCTCGAGGCTCTTGGAGAGATCGGCGCCGTTCACGGACCCAACGGCGAGCGCGGTTGCGCCAGGTTGGCGTTGACCGACCTCGACCGCGAAGCCCGCGACCTCGTCGTGTCATGGATGGTCGACCTCGCCATGCACGTCTCGATCGACGCCATCGGCAACGTCGTGGCTACTCGGGCGGGCAGCGATCCCACCGCGGCCGCGGTGATGGTCGGTTCCCACATCGACACAGTGCGCACCGGCGGGCGATTCGACGGCAACCTGGGTGTGCTCGCAGGACTGGAGATCGTCGAGACACTGTCCCAGCACGACGTCACCACGCGCCGGCCGATCCAGGTTGCGTTCTTCACCGACGAGGAAGGCGCTCGTTTCGCTCCCGACATGCTGGGCAGCCTGGTCTACGTCGGCGGCCTGGCGGTCGAGGAGGCGCTCGACGTGTCGGCGGCCGACGACGGCGCGCGGCTCGGCGACGAATTGAGTCGCATCGGGTACGCCGGCCCGACCCCGGTGCCGGCCGCCGACTTCCCCCACGCCTACGTCGAGCTGCACATCGAGCAGGGCCCGGTCCTGGAAGACGAGTCCGTCACGATCGGGGTGGTCACCGGTGTGCAGGGGATCTCGTGGACCAAGGTCACGATCACCGGCCAGTCAGCGCATGCCGGCACCACACCGATGCAGTTGCGCCACGACCCGATGGCGGTAGCGGCCCGAGCCATTCACGAGATTCGCCTCATTGCCGGGTACCTGGGCGCACCGCAGGTAGCGACCGTCGGCATGCTCGACGTGGTGCCCAACCTGGTCAATGTCGTGCCCTCGACGGTCACGTTCAGTGTCGATCTGCGCAACACCGACGAGGCTCGGTTGAAACAAGCCGAGTCGGAAGCATTCGCGGCCTGCCGTGCCTATGCCAGCGACGAGGGTTGCGATATCTCGATGCGCACACTGGCCCGCTTCGAGCCGGTCGAGTTTGACGACGAGATGATCGACCTGGTCGAGGCGACGGCGACACGGCTGGGTCATTCCACTCGGCGCATGCCCTCGGGCGCCGGTCACGACGCGCAGATGCTCTCCAGGGTGTGCCCGACCTCGATGATCTTCGTGCCGAGTGTCAACGGTTTGTCGCACAACATCGCCGAGTACACCACCCCCGCCGACGTCGAGGCCGGAGCCAACGTACTGCTGCAAGTGGTGCTCGACTGCGCCCGGGCCTGATCCGTCACGAACTTTGTCGCTGCCAAGTCGCTGAGCGCATCGACAGCGACAAAGTTCGGTGGAAGTGGCTCCTTACAAGCCGATGGAGTCGTCGATGAACTGGTTGGTGACGATGTCTTCGGCCGTCAGCCCTTCCTTGGGGGCCTGGCCGATCTTGGTGTAGACGGGGATCGCTTTGGCGATCAGGTCGTTGACCCGATCCATGTCGAAGTTGCCCACCGTCGAGTCGGGACCGTTGGCAACGAGGCCATCTGCCTTGATCGTCTCGACGCCGTAGTCGGCGACACCCTGGGTGTACACCCAGCCGTTGTCGAACTGGGCTACCGCATCGAGAATGATCGCGTTGGCCGCAGCGGGATCATCCAGGTAGTCGACGCTCGACTGCTGGATCATGGGAACCAGATCGGTGAAGCAGTCGGCATACGTGGTGATGTTCTCCGGCTTGGTGGCGATGGACTCGGCGTAGTTGTTCCAGCCCGCGTCGTTGATGTAGGCGTAGGCAACAGGCTTGCCCCAGTCGGCAATCTCGTTGAGGTAGATGTACGGCTCGGCCGAGCCGAAGCCCTGCTGCGCCGACTTGCCCTCATCGGCAATGAACAGCGCCGGCGTACCGTCGTACGAACCATCGACGTTGTCGGTCGACAGGATCCCCTGCGAGGTGTAGTAGTCCATCCACGCTGCGCCACTGAAGTAGCGAACCAGGATCCCGGCTGCTCCGATGTCTTCGATCGTCTTGACGTCGGGGTAGGTCGCAGGATCCCACATGATCATCTGCGGGTTCTTCTCGAACCCGGATTCGATGGCGATGGTTGGGAACTCGGCCGAGTTCTGGATGGCCTCGTCGGTGTACACGTAGCCAAGCAGGATGCTGTCGTCGGTGTACATCTGCGAGGTCACCGTGCTGAAGCCGATGGCCGGCCCGCCGGAGCGCACCTCGATATCGACGCCGGTGTCGACACCTCCGGCCGTCAAGCTGCCCTTGACCGAAACCTTGGCCTTGTCAATGGTGTAGTCAGGACCGATCAGGTTGTACAAGAAGCCGTGCTCAGCTTCCGGGTTCCAGTCCGTCTGGATGACCACCGTTTCCGGACAAATGCCGGCAAGAACGCCGCCTGCCGGTGCGTCGGTTCCAGCCGGTGCGTCGGTTCCAGCGGGCGCGTCTGTCGCCGCCGGTGCATCGGTGGCCGCTGGTGCATCGGTGGCTGCTGGTGCATCGGTGGCTGCTGGTGCAGCTGTATCTGATGTCGACTCGTCGTCTCCGCATGCCGCCAGGGCCAAGGCCCCGACGAGTGAGACGGCGATCAACGAACGTTTGCGACGTCGTTGCATCTGTTCTCCCTTTTCTGTGTGTTCACGCTGATGGATGGTGCGCAGCCGACCCCGCGAGGTCAGTTGCTCTTGCGGGTGGATTCGTACCAACGTCCGACGACGAGGTTGTTGAGCCACCCGAAGATGATGAAGACGACGATGCCGAGGGCCGCCGCCAGAAGAAGGGCCCCGTACATCTGGGGGAACTGGGCCCGCGATCGATAGGAGTCGAGCAGGATGCCCACGCCCTTGTCGCCGCGCTTGAAGAAGATCTCGCCGACGATTGCGCCGATCACCGACAGCCCGGCAGCGATGCGGAAACCGGTGAAGATCGTCGGCATCGCGTTAGGGAGTTGCAACTTGCGCAACCTGGTCCAGCGCGACACGTGATGCAACGTGAACAGATCGTGCTGACCGCGCTCCGCCGACAACAGGCCGAACAGCGTGTTTGAGACGATCGGGAACAACGAGATCAGGACGCAGACGAAGATCCGTGAAGTGAGCTCGAAGCCGAATATCGAGCCGATGATCGGCACAAGCGCCAAGATCGGGATGGCCTGCATGGCAACCAGGTATGGCCACAGCGAGCGCTCGAGCCAACGGGCCTGCGACATCACGATTGCCAGTGCCATGCCGATCACGATGGCGATCAGCAGGCCCTGTAGAGACACCCGCGCAGTCCAGTACAGACCCTTCAGCAGCGCCTCGCGATTTGTCTCCTCGAGGAAACTTTCCTCGATGACGCGGTGTGGCGGGGTGATGAGAAACTGGGGCTTGTCCCAGATGTGCTCCAGCGCCCAGTACGACATGAAGTACCAGAAACCGATGAACCCGGCGAAGCCGACGACCGGCGCCACGTAGTCACCAACGTTGCGTTGTGCCTTTGATGCCCGCGGCGCGTCGTCAGCGACAGCATGCAGTTGTTCGAGCTGCACGGCGCCCTCGAGGTTTGCCTGATAGGTCATACGTGAGCCCCTCGAAGGGCATGCGAGACCTGACCCGACAGTTCGGCAAACTCGGGCTCGAAGCGCAGATCGGGCGAACGGGGGTACGCGAACGGGATCTTGAAATCGCCGACGATGCGGCCCGGCCGGGCCGACATCACCAGGACCCGCGTCGACAGGAACACGGCCTCGTAGATCGAGTGGGTGATGAACAACGCAGCGAAACCTTTGCGCTGGAAGAGGCTGAGCAACTCGTCGTTGAGCTTTTCGCGAGTGATCTCGTCGAGCGCCCCGAACGGCTCGTCGAACAGGAACACCTTCGGATCCATGACGAGCGAGCGGGCCAGCGAGCAGCGCATCTTCATGCCGCCCGAGAGTTGCTTCGGATACTTCTTCTCGAACCCATCTAAGCCGACAAGGGCGATGTTCTCCGCGGCGCGCCGGGCACGTTCGTCCGTGTCGATACCTTCGAGCTCGGCGAGAAGCTCGACGTTTCGTTGCACGTTGCGCCACTGCAGCAGCGTTGCGTCCTGGAACACGTAGCCCACGTGGCCCGGGTCGATGGTGACCGTGCCTCCGGTGGCTTTGGTGAGCCCGCTGGCGATGCGCAGCAGCGTGCTCTTCCCGCAGCCCGACGGGCCGACCACTGTCACGAACTCGCCCGCGCTGACATCGAACGTGGTCTCGCGGAGTGCATGAGTGCCATCGGGAAACACCATTGACACTCCGTCAAAACTCAATGCAGGAGCAGTCCCTACTTCGCCCATCTGCACAACCGTAGCCGTATCGGGCGCGGTAGCCAGCTTCCCGTTGGAGCTCAATGCATCACCATGCCACCGGTCACGTTCATTGCTTGTCCGGTGCAGTACGACGCCTCGTCAGAGGCCAAGAACACGGCCATGTTGGCAACATCGGAGGGTTCGGCGAGCCGGCCGAGTGGCGACTTCGACGACCATTCGCGGACCATCGCTTCGGTGCGCGTGGCGGCCCCCATCTCGGTCAACACATAGCCGGGACAGATGCAGTTGACCGTGATCCCGTATGGGCCGAGCTCTTTCGCGGCGACCTGCGTCAGCGAGATCACGGCTGCTTTCGAGGCCGCGTAGTGAGCCTGGTTGGGCGCGCCGA
>JANOCR010000070.1:0-5790 GCA_031412355.1 Ilumatobacteraceae bacterium
CACCCGATCAGACGCCGCGTCGGCGATCGCCGCGAACTTGTCGAGGAACCGGCCGCGATGCACCAGCGCGGCGGCGTCGCGGTTGCTCATCCGACAGTGATGGCGCAACCACGCCGTCATCGACACCGACCCGTCATCGGCCCACCGGCCGCCAACCTCCAACCGGCGGGCGGCAAGTGCCAGGCGGGCGGCGTCGCGTTCGTGAGCGGCCCAAGCGTCGATGAACTCGCCAGGCGACAAGATGATCTCGTCGAGCGCTGATCCACTGAGCATACTGTGATCGTACACCTGTTCGACTCAAACTGCGACCCTCGAACCCATATCCCATATAGCTTTCAGCGATACAAACCCACCAAACATCACCACACCAGATAGCCCGGCGAGAATTCCTGGATTTTGAGTTTGAACTCCCCGCGATCTGGAAACGGTTGTGGTGTAACCCCCGTAACCCATAGAGCCCCGCTGCGACCCGCCCCCGGCAGCGGGGCTCTTCGCGTCCCGGCTCGGGTCTGAGGTTTCAGATTCGCCGTCGTTGTGAACCATCCATGCGATGAACGCTGACGAGACGATCAACGAGTGGTGGAACAGCCTGACCGTCGAGCAACAAACCGAGGCGCTCACCATCCCCGACAAGCTCCCGGCCTGGATGCCAGACAGTGAGAAGGCGACGGAGATCCTCGCCAATTGGCAGCCTGGCGAGCAGCAGACGGCCGAGTACACGTCGGTGCCGCTGCGTGAGTTTCTCGAGTCCAAGCGCGCCCAATAGCAGCCGCAAACATTTCCTCGAATTTTCTGTTTGAGGCGAATTCGAGCTGGGAATGACCTTCTGAAACCCATCCCAAAGAGACCCCCGCTGCATTCCGTCCCCTTACAGCGGGGGTCTCTTCGCGTGTGCGGAGGGTTGTGGCGACAGCACGGCTAGATCGTCAACGTCGCCATGAGGTTTCGGTCCGGCGGGTCTCGTTGAATCCCAGCAGCACTGGGCCGGTGGGGCCGGCGAGGATTCGACTGACCGACGCCTGGTCGAGGTGGCATCGCCAGCCGACGGTCACGTCGACCCCCAGCGCCCAGGTGACGGCTGCCTTGACCGGCGTGACGTGTGTAGTGACGACGATCATCTGGTCGACGGCATCGGCGAGAAGTTCCTCGGCGGCAGCAACGACGCGCTCGCGCATCTCGTCCATGCTCTCGCCCCCACCCGCCCGATACCCGGAGTCCGTACGCCATGTCGCCCAGACGTCGTCGGCCACCTCTGCCACCGGCAGGCCGTCGAGGCTCCCGTAGTCGAGTTCGATCCAGCGATCGTCGATCTCGTACGGCACGCCGAACGCCTCGGCTGTCTGGCGGGCACGCAGCAGCGGTGAACTGATCACGCGGTCGGGTCGACCCAGCCACTCCGCGACGCCGGCCGCTTGCGCACGGCCGACCTCATCGAGCGGTAGATCGAGCAGGCCCTGCAACTTGCGAGCAGCATTGGCCTCGGTGCGACCATGACGAACGAGCACCAGCACCCGAACAGTGAATCAGATCTCGGCGCGTTGCGGGCTGCTCCAGCGCAGGATCACGCTCGAACCCACAGCAGCGACGATGGACGCGGCCAGGATCGCCAGGACAGCATTGGACTGATCGACAGGGTCGGTCAGTGCCAATTCTGCGATGAAGAGCGCGACCGTGAAGCCGATTCCTGCGGCGGCACCGACGCCGACAATCTGTCGTGGGACAGCGCCCTCGGGGAGGTCGGCCCGCCCGGCTCGCACCGTGGCGCGCGTCGCCAGCACGACCCCGACGGGCTTGCCGACGAGCAGGCCGAGGAACACGCCCCACGTGATGGGAGAACCGACGGCGTCGCCAAGCCCATCGGCGGAGATCTCGATGCCGCTGTTGGCGAGCGCGAAGACCGGAACGATCACGTAGCTCGTCCATGGGTGCAGCACGTGTTGCAGCCACTCGACGACCGACACCGAGCCCCGAGCTAGGTCGCTGGTGGTGCGGGCGGCATCGGCATCGGACAAGTCGATGAGCTCGTCACTGTCGATCAGATCGGGGCGCAATCGAGGCGTCGACGGAGCAAGCAGACCCATCATGACTCCGGCGAGAGTGGGATGGATGCCGGCCTCGTAGAGGCTGAGCCACACGAGCCCACCGATGACGACATAGACCCATGTCGAATAGACACCGAGTTGTCGCACCGCCACGGTCGCGGCGACGCCGACCGCCGCTGCCACCAGCCAGCCGAACATCACGCCGGTCGAATACACCACGGCGATGATCACGATCGCGCCGATGTCGTCGACAATCGCCAGTCCGAGCAGGAAGGCGCGCAGTGATGCCGGCACGCGCGAGCCGGCGATCGCCAGGATGCCGACCGCCAAAGCGATGTCGGTGGCCATGGGGATCGCCCAACCTCGAGGTGCCGTGGTGCCGGCGATCGCCAGATAGACGAGCGCAGGTACCAACATGCCGCCGACTGCAGCAGCGCCGGGCAGTAGGGCAGCGCGCCGCGAAGCCAGATGGCCATCCGTCAGCTCACGCTTGATCTCCAGCCCGACGATCAAGAAGAAGATCGTCATCAGGCCGTCGTTGATCCAATGGCGGATGTCGAGATCCAAGGTGTGACCGCCGACCGAGACCGCGGCTCGCGATTCCCACAGATCTACGTACGATTGCGACCACGGCGAGTTCGCCCAGGCGAGCGCGATGACCGCACCTCCCGCCAACAGGATCGCTCCCAGTGCCTCCGTGTCGAGGAAGTCGCGCAGTGGCGACAGCAGGCGGACGATGGGTGAACGGGTGCGACGAAAGGCGCGATCCATAGAAGTCTCCTCGTATCCGCCGACCAGACTTCCCGGCACACCTTGATGTTCTGCTCGACCCTATCTGCAGGCGAACTAGCCGGGGGTCAGAACGCCGTGGTGCACCAGAGCACGCCGGCGCTGCGGATCCGCCAGCTCGCATCGCCGCCACATCCACGCCAGCAGTGCGGCGCCCGCGACCTCGAAGGCGATGTTCCACCACCCGCGTTGCAGCGATGGCAGGCGCACGTTGTCCCACGACCCGGTGAACGGCCACCAGAACACGCTCGTCGAGGCGAAAGCGCCGTCCCACACCAAGTGCAACAGCATCCCGATCGGCAACGCCAGCAGCAGTCGACGAATCGGCTTGCGGCCCGCCGTCACCACCATCACCAGAACCAGAACGCCAACCGAAGTGGTCAGGCTGTGCGCCCAACGGGCGTGACCACCTGGCAGTTCGACCGCATCGGGCAACACCGCGCCAACGGCCAGTAACCGGTAGTCGAACCGAGGGTCGCGGAAGACGTACCACACGGAAACAACTGCTGTGCCGATGAACCACAGAAACATCAGCGGTCAGCGGACCAGAACGCGCCCACACTGCGGGCAGTCGACCAGCTCGTCGGCCGGCAACGACTTGAACGCGTCGACCTCAGCGCGCGACATGTCGAGATGGCAACCGTCGCATTTCAATCCGACGAGCTTGGCAATACCGATACCGCCGTGCCGGGCGCGCTGCACGTCGTACAGCGCAGCCTCTGCTGCGGTCAGCGCGGCGCGTGCCGCGTCGTACTTCGCTGTCAACTCGGCTTCTTCATCCGCTCCAGTGCCCTTGGCCATTGCGAGTTGGGCGGAGGCGGATTCCTTCATTGCCACGACGGAATCCTCATCGGCGGCTAGTTCGCTCAGTCGTTGCTCGGCGTTCGATTGTTGCTCCATCGCGTCGAGCTCGCGGTCGTCGAGCTCGTCGCGATGTGCGTTGAGGATCTCGATCTCGTGGTTGAGCGCGTCGGCCTGACGAGCTTCGCTCACGATCTTCAGTTGCTGTTCGAGCCGAGTTCGCTTCGCGGTCAGCGCCGCTGCCTCCTGCTCGATCGTCTCGATCGTTGTCTCTGCCTCGCTCAACTGTGCGCTTGTTGTGGCGATGGCGGCGTGGTGCTCGGCCATCCGCCGCTCGGCATCGGCAAACGTTTCAGCCTCCGGAAGCTTGGTGAGCCGGCGCTGGAGTTGGTGAAGGGCGATGTCGAGTTGTTGGAGTTGCCATAGTGCTTCGCCGTTCACGGGTTCTTCTTACCAGTTACGACCACTCCGCCCGGCGGCTGCTGGCAGTTGTAGACCGCTGTTCCCGACGCGGGCACGGTGGGGAACGGCGCTTTGGGGTCGAGCACGTTGGGTGAGATCGTCGTATCGCTGGGAATCGCCTTCATGACTGTCCGGGTTGCCGGTGCGGCCGGCGTCGCGACGGCCGTCGCGCCGGGATCGGGTGGCAACGCATCGGGCACTATCGTCGTGCTGTCGGCGGCAGGCAACGCGACGGTTACCAACTTCCCCAGGCACTCGTTGCCCGGCAGGTACAGACGCACCGCTGGGCGCGCCGGCGCCGGCGGCGGCGCCCAGTCCTCCAACGGCAGCGGGGCGATGGCGGGCTCCATGAAGGCACCCCAGATGCGCGCGGGGTAGGTCCCGCCCTGCACTTCGCGGATGCCGTCGATCTCGACGAACTCCGGTGTGTTGCATGTGTTGACGCCGTTGACCTGCACGCCACACACCATCGGGGTGTAGCCATCGGGATCCCCGACCCACACTGCCGTCGTCAGCTGCGGCGTCGACCCGACGAACCACGAGTTGGTGTTGAACGTCTGCGTACCGGTCTTGCCTGCTGCGGGAAATGGAAAGGCGGCCAGCGCTCCGCGTGCCGTCCCCTGTGTAAGTACGCCCTTCAGCATCGACACCGCTGTCAGCGCGACACCGGGATCGAGCACCTGCACTCCCCGATCGCTGTGGGTGTACAGCCTCGTCCCGTCAGCGCGATCGATGTAGTCGACGTAGTACGGGTCGTGATGCAGACCCTGGTTGGCGATGGTCTGCATTCCGGCCGCCATGTCGATTGCAGCCATTGGGTTCGCGCCAGTGGCGTACGACGCCAGCGGCTCGACAGGAGTCCGATCGGCGATGCCGGGTTGCAGGTAGGGAGAGCTGGCCATGCGATAGGTCGAGTCGACGACGCGGTGCAACCCGATGACCTGCGACAGGCGGGCGTACGCACAGTTGATGGACGACCACGTCATGTTGTTCAGCGGCGCGACGGGCTTCGAGGTCGCGTCGGTTATGGGGAACGGAACGTTCGGATCATTCGGGTCGGGAAGCACGCACGGCGACGTGCCGTCGATCAAGTCGTCGGGCTGGGCACCGGCCTGCAAAGCCGCGGCAAGGATGAAGATCTTGATGGCCGATCCGGTCTGACGCGGCACCAGCGCCATGTTGATCTCGTTGATCCGCGGCTGGAATCCGCTGCCGCCGACCATGGCGCGGATCGCACCGGTCTTGGTGTCGAGCGTGAGAATCGCATTCTCAATCCCCACCGCGGTCTTCGGCAGCACCTCGTGGGCCTGTTCTGCCAGTGCCTGCAGATTGGGATTGAACGTCGAGTGGATCTCCAGACCGCCGCGATACAACAGGTTTGCGCGCTGCTGCTCATCGCCCAAGAATGTCGCCCGCTTCAGCATGTACTCCTTGATCGCCTCGGTGTAATAGGTCGGTGTGGTCGTGTACGTCGGGATGGTTCGCACGCGTTCGGGCATTTTCCACGTCGACCCCAACAAGGATCCGACCAATGGCGTCACCAGACCCACATCGGACAACCGCTCGGTGACCTGGCGGAAACGGGCCCTGGCCCGCTCCGAATGCCGGATCGGGTCGAAGCCGGACGGCGATCGAACCAGGCCGGCCAGGAACGCTCCTTCGACCATGGTCAGTTCTCCAACACCCTTGCCGAAGT
>JANOCR010000071.1:0-36125 GCA_031412355.1 Ilumatobacteraceae bacterium
GCCCAGGTTCCGATCGCCGTGGTGTCGGGCGAGGCATCGGTGTTCCGCTTCACCGACGGTCCACTGGTCGAGTTCCTGCAGCAGGCCGGCTGCAACGCGGTGCACATCGAACTGGCCGACCATGGCGTGCACGGCAACAGTCATGGCTCGATGTTCGAGCGCAACAACGCCGAAGTTCTGGCCGTCGTGACCGAGTGGATGGCCGCACAACTCGGCTAGCGGGCCGACAATCAGTCGAAGAGGGACGATGTCGGCGCGGCGCTGGCGGGAGGCGTGAGGCCGATGTGTTCGTAGGCCACAGCCATGGCCACTCGACCGCGCGGCGTACGAGCCAGCATGCCCTGTTGGATCAGGAACGGCTCGTACATCTCTTCGACCGTCTCGGGTTGCTCGCCGATGCTGATGGCCAGCGTGCTGAGCCCCACCGGGCCGCCGTGGAACTGCTTGCAAATGGCCGTCAGGATGGCGCGGTCGACCTTGTCGAGACCGCGACCATCGACGCCGAAAAGCTTCAGGCCGTCCTGTGCGGTGGTCACCGAGATCGTGCCGTCGCCGCGCACCTCCGCATAGTCGCGCACGCGGCGCAGCAGCCGGTTGGCGATGCGAGGTGTGCCGCGCGAGCGACGGGCGATCTCCCACGCCGCCTCGGGCGTGATGCTGACGTGCAGTATCCCTGCAGCCCGTCGCACGATCGTCTCCAACTCGTCGTCGGCGTAGTAGTCGAGCCTGGCCACCAGGCCGAACCGGTCGCGCAATGGCCCGGTGATCATGCCGGTACGCGTCGTCGCACCGACCAGAGTGAACGGTGGAAGGGTCAGCCGAATCGACGACGCAGCAGGGCCCTTGCCCACCACGATGTCGAGCTGGAAGTCCTCCATCGCCGGATACAGGATCTCTTCAACGACGCGCGACAGCCGGTGGATCTCGTCGATGAACAACACGTCGCCATCGCCGAGCTTGGTCAAAATGGCCGCAAGGTCGCCCGCCCGCTCGAGCGCCGGGCCCGACGTGATGTGCATGTGCACACCCATCTCGACTGCGACGATTCCGGCGAGGCTGGTCTTGCCGAGCCCCGGAGGCCCGGCCAACAACAGATGGTCGGCGGGCTGACCGCGCATCTTGGCTGCCTCGAGCACGATGGTGAGGTGCTCTTTCAGCTCCCCCTGGCCGACGAACTCGCTGAGCCGGCGCGGTCGTAACCCTGCCTCGTCGGCCTCTTCGACATCGTCGGCGGGTGATGGATCGAGGAACTCTTCACGCACGTCGGACCCCCAACAGACGCAGAGCATCGCGCAGCAGGTCTTCTGCCGATGCCGACTCTGACAACTCGCGCATTGCGTCGCGGATCTCCTCGGGCGCGTAGCCCAGACCCGACAGCGCCTCGCGAACGTTGCCGATCGCGGTGCTGCCGCCAGCGGTTGTCAACGGGTCGAGCATGGGCAGGTTGAGGCGATTGCGCAACTCGACCAGCAGTCGCTCGGCGGTCTTCTTGCCGACGCCGGGTACCAGGGTCAGCGCACCCAGGTCGCTGCCGGCGACGATGTCGACCAATGCCGTGGGCGAGTGCGTGCCGAGGATGGAAACCGCAAGGGCCGGGCCGATGCCGTGTGTGGCGATCAGCACGTCGAACGCGGCACGCTCGTCGCGGCGCAGGAAGCCGAACAGCGTCTGGGCATCTTCGCGAATGTGGTGGTGGATGTAGAGGAACACCGGCGATGTGGGTTCGAGTTCGGCCAATGTGCGCGGCGTGACAGCGACCAGGTAGCCCACGCCACCGACTTCGACCAACACCCGGCCGTCGTCGAGACGCTCGAGCACCGAACCGCGCAGCGAACCGATCATCGCGCCACCGCCTTTGTCATTGCGTCGATGTGGCGACGAAGAGGCGCCGACGAGAGGTGGCACAGCGCCAGTGCCGCAGCATCGGCAGCGTCGGCGGGCCGCGGTGGGGCCGAGAAACCGAGTCGTATCTGCACCATCTTCTGCACCTGTGCCTTGTCGGCGCCGCCGTATCCGGCAACGGCGTTCTTGACCTGATTGGGTGTGTACTGCACGACGTGACAACCGAACGCCGCGGCCTCGGCCAAGGCCAGCCCGCTGGCCTGCCCGACACTCATGGCCGTGCGCACGTTGACCTGAAAGAAGACCTGCTCGACGGCAACGACGTCGGGTCGGAACTCGCGCAACAGAGCGACGATCTCGGCCTGCAATGCGGCCAGCCGCTGCGGCAACGGATCGGTGGGCGGCGTGCGCAGCACACCGAGCGATAGCGACTTCGGTGCACCCGGCCCGGTGCTGTCGAGCACGGCATAGCCGCAGCGGGTGAGGCCGGGGTCGATGCCCAAGACGCGCTGCGAGACGAACACAGGTTCGTACTGTAGTACCCGGCTGGCTCGGAGTGGGTGATCGCCGCTACAGCGAGCTCAACACTTCGACGAGCTCACTGACGGGGCGGTAGGTCAGGCCGGCGATCGCCCGGTGGGCGTACCGGATGACGCCGTGCTTGTCGACGATGAACACGCTGCGCCTTGGGAACCCCAACGGGCCGAGCGTGCCGTACAGCGCAGCCACTGCCTTGTCGGTGTCGGCAAGCAATGGGAACTTCAGGCCCTGCTTGCCGGCGAACATCTCGTGGCTCTCGACCCCCTGCGCCGAGATCCCAAGGATCTGGGCATTGAGCGATTCGAACTCGTCGAGGTCTCGGCTGTACTCATTCAACTGCTTCGTGCAGACCGGTGTGTCGTCGCCCGGATAAAAGACCAACACCACGGCCTTGCCGGAATAGTCGGCCAGGGAGATCGTCGAGCCACCGGTTGCCGAAAGGTTGAACGGGGGTGCCTTGTCGCCGACGCCCACACTCATGCCCCGACCGCCTCCATCAGTTCATCGCTGATGTCGAAGTTGCTGTACACGTCTTGCACGTCGTCGTTGTCCTCGAATGCGTCGACGATACGCAGGATCTTGCGCACATCGTCAGCGTCGGTGACCTCGATCAACTGGCTGGCGACCATGGTGCTCTCGGCCGATTCGACCTCGAACCCGGCGGCCTGCAGCGCGTCGCGCACGTCGTAGACGGCCGAGGGATCGCAGGTGACGCGATAGCCGTCGCCGTCGCTCGACACATCGTCGGCGCCGGCTTCGAGCGCGGCCATCATCACGCTGTCTTCTTCGCCACGGGTCACTGCGATGACTCCGCGTCTGGTGAACTGCCAACCGACGGCGCCGGGCTCGGCCATCGACCCGCCGAGCTTGGAGAAGATGTTGCGAACCTCGGCACCGGTGCGATTGCGGTTGTCGGTGAGCACGTCGATCAGCAGAGCTACCCCCCCGGGGGCATAACCCTCGTAGGTGATCGCCTCGTAGGTGCGGCCGTCATCTACGCCGGTGCCGCGCTTGATGGCGCGATCGATGGCGTCGTTGGTCATCTGGCCGGCCTTGGCCTTCAGCACCGCGGTGCGCAAGGTCGCATTGGAATTGGGGTCGCCGCCGCCTTCGCGAGCGGCAACCTCGAGCTGCCGGGCCATCTTGGCGAACAGCTGGCCGCGGGCCTTGTCGGCGGCGCCCTTCTTGTGCTTGATCGTCGCCCACTTCGAATGGCCTGACATGGCCTAAACCTCCTGCAGAAATCTGGCGTGCAGCCGTTCGTCACCGGTGAGTTCAGGGTGGAACGATGCCACCATCACGTGACCCTGTCGAGCCACGACCGGCACACCATCGTATTCGGCCAAGACCTCGACACTCGCGCCGATCTCGACGACTTTTGGGGCGCGGATGAACACAGCGTGGAACGGGCGATCGAACCCCACGACGTCGAGGTCGGTCTCGAAGCTGTCGATCTGGCGGCCGTACCCATTTCGCTGCACCGAGATGTCGATCGCACCGAAGCTGACCTGATCCGGCCGACCGTCTAGGACCTCGGTGGCCAGCAGGATCATCCCCGCACACGTACCCAGGACGGGCAGGCCATCGCTGACCATTGCTTTGACGTCGTCGAACAGCCCGGACGTGGTCAACAGCCTCGACATCGTCGTGCTCTCGCCACCCGGCATCACCAGCGCGTCAAGACCGACGAGATCACGCGGCTGGCGAATCTGACGAGTTGTCGCGCCGGCGGACTCGAGGGCGCGCTGATGCGCCGTGAAAGCGCCCTGCAGTGCCAACACTCCGACGAGCCGCTGAGGCTCGCCCACCTTGGTCATCGTTACCAGCCGCGCTCCGCGTACCGCTGATTGATCTCGTCCATGGCGATGCCGGTCATCGGGGCGCCGAGGCCTCGGCTGACCTTGGCGAGGATGTCGGCGTCGCGGAAGTGTGTCGTTGCTTCGACGATGGCCTTTGCCCGCGGTGCCGGGTCGTCGCTCTTGAAGATCCCGGAGCCGACGAACACGGCCTCGGCACCGAGTTGCATTGCCAGGGCGGCATCGGCCGGTGTGGCGATTCCCCCGGCGCAGAAAAGGGGTACGGGCAGCCAGCCGGTTTCGGCGATCTCTTGCACCAACGGCAGCGGGGCCTGCAACTGCTTGGCCCACTGGAACAGTTCGGCAGCATCCGCCTGGCCTACCTTGCGGATGTCGCCGATGATGTTGCGCAGATGACGCACGGCTTCGACGATGTTGCCGGTGCCGGCCTCGCCCTTCGAACGGATCAGGCAGGCGCCCTCGCTGATGCGCCGCAGTGCTTCGCCGAGATTGGTCGCGCCACACACGAACGGCACGGTGAACGCGTACTTGTCGATGTGATGTGTTTCGTCGGCCGGTGTCAGTACTTCACTCTCGTCGACGTAGTCGACACCCAACGCTTCGAGGATCTGGGCCTCGACGAAGTGGCCGATGCGTGCCTTGGCCATTACGGGAATGGTCACAGCGGCCTTGATGGCCTCGATCATCTCCGGGTCGCTCATGTGCGCCACGCCACCGTCGCGACGAATGTCGGCCGGCACGCGCTCCAGCGCCATCACCGCGCACGCCCCTGCATCCTCGGCGATCTTGGCCTGCTCAGAGGTGACGACATCCATGATGACGCCACCCTTCAACATCTCAGCGAGACCACGCTTCACCGGATACGTCCCGGTGGCGCGCGGCGATGAACTACTCGAAGTCATACCCCTAGCGTACCGTCACACCGATACCCGACCCAAGGAAGTACCTGGTGTTGCGACCACTAGGTACGGGCGTACTAGACGGGAAGTGGGGTGGTCGAATCGACGCGGGCCAATTCGACCCATGTGCGACCGGGGGTCAGCAGGATCGGGTCTCCCTTGTCGTCGGTCAGCACATACGGCGCGAGTCGTTCGGCGCGGGTCCACTTACCGTGCACGAGCTTGTCGCCGGTGAAGACGAACGCCTCACCGGTTCCGGTCGTCTGGGCTTCGGGGCTCTTGGCGTCGACGACGCTGCGTCCGTAGTCGACCACCAGCACCACGACATTCTCGGCGCTGACTTGGCCGAGGGCGGCGTCGTTGTGCGCCTTGCCCCCCTGGAACCGAAGGTACGTGCCGGACTGCGTGTCGTAGTGCCAGCTCACACTGACGCCGTCCATCTTCAGATCGACGCCACCGGAGGGCTCGCCCGTGGCGGTCTCGCCGGCCTTGCGGTAGACGAACTGCTGCGGCGGCGGGGTCTCGGCGCCTTCGGTCATCGTGAACAGACCGCTGCCCTGGGCGTACAGGTTGTGCGGCGCCGAGCGATCGCGCGACCGGTACGCCTGGCCGATGCCACGGGCGTTGCTCTGCACGTTGGCCACCACGAAGTCGGAGCCGTTGATGATCTTGGTCACGCCGGGATTGCCGCCACTCCACGCGAAAATGGGCTTGTTCAGCGAGCCCAGCAACTCGACGTCTTGGGTTCGACCACTGCGGATCGGACCGACCGGATCGGGGTTCTGACTCTGGTACACGGCAGCGAAACGGGTGAGTTGCTCGACGTTCTCCTCGAACACGATGTCGGCCTGGTTCAGGCCGCTCTGTGGACGCGCAGCCGGATGGTTGTCGATCTTGACGACCAGGGCCGTGCGTCCGGCCAACGCAGGATCAGTGATCGGAAGTCCCGTCAGCGGCATGACCGGCTCGGCGGGGATCGTCGTCGACGTGGATGTCGACGAGGCGGTCGTGGTCGATGCCTCGATGGTTGTGGAGGTAGAGGCGGCCGGCTCGGTGCTCGGCACCGTGGTCGCGGCGACCGTGGTCGCAGAGGATTCGCCGTCACCGCCGCACGCGGAAAGACCGAGCGCGGCAATCATGAATATTGCGGATTTGGTGTATTTCACAGTTCTCTCAGCAGTGCGATTGCGCTCTTCGAGCGGGGGGTGGGTCCGTAGAAGTTGTAGCAGAGTGAGCCGCGATTGGGCCGTCACACTGCCGTCGGCCCAGGTCAGGCGGGCAGAATTTCCAACTCGTCAGTGCCAGGGAACGCGCCGAGACCGGTGTTGGCGAGCTCGAACCACGTGGAGCCAGCTGTCAGCTGGATGGGCGCTCCCTTCATGTCGGTGAGCTCGATCGGCTTCAGGCGAGTGTTGCGCGCCCACTTGGCCTGGATCATCTTTCCATTTGTGAACACCACCGCGTCGCCGTTGCCGATCGTGCCACCGTCGGGCGACCGCTCGTCGGCCGGGCTGTGGTCGTAGTTGATCCACAACACCACGACGTTGGTGAAATCGAGCCGTGTGCGATCCGCCATCAGGTGAGGGCGGCCCTCCTGCGAGCGCAGATAGCTGTTCGTCTCGGGCACGAACTGCCACTCGACGTCGATGCTTTGAATCTTCAACTTGAGCCCCGCCGAAGCCACACCCTCGGCAGCCTCGCCCGCCTCGCGGTAGTGCAACTGCTCCGCCGGGCCGGGGCGGCCGAACTGCACGTTGCTGCGAAGCGACGCCGTGTCGCTGAACGTGGCGTGCGGTCGGCGGCGGTTCTTGTCGAGGAACCAACCCGGTCCCTGACGTTCGGTCAGCACCAACAGGTCCGACGAGCGGATGGCCTCCATCGCGCCTGCGTTGCCACCCGAGCAGGCGAACACCGCGCCGTTGAACGAACCGGCGAGGTCGACGTCTTGTGTTCGGGCTGAGCGGATGGGACCCACCTTCGGTGCGTCTTCGCTCTGGAACACGGCGGCGAAGCGGGTTGGGCCCGCACCCCATGCCTCGAACACGATGTCGGCCGAATCGACGCCGGATTGCGGTCGCGCGCCGGGGTCGTTGGAGATCTTGACGACGACAGCCGGACGGCCGGCGAGCGACGGATCCTCGATCGGCATGCCTGTGAGTGGCATGACTGGATCCGGAGGAATCGTCGTCGTGGTGGTGGTCGATTCCTCGGTGGTGGTGGTCGATTCCTCGGTTGTCGTAGTGGGGGCCGGCCTCGTGGTCGGCGGCGCAGTCTCGACCACCGTGGTGGCCGGCGCGGCCGCCGTACCGCTGCAAGCGGCCAGCACGAGCGCAAGGAGGAGGGTCGACATTTTCCTGGGTGGTCTCACAATTCTCTCAACAGTGCAATGCGTTCTTCGAGCGGGGGGTGGGTGTCGAACATGCGGTTCAAGCGGCCGAACTTGCCGTGATCGCCCACACCCGACATCGGTTGCTCGATCCACAAATGTGCCGTCGCAGTTGTAGCAGAGTGCGTCACCGTGGTGTCGTCGCGCAGTTTTTCGAGCGCTGAGATCAGCCCCGGCGGGTAGCGGGTCATCTGACAGGCGCTGACGTCGGCCAACGTTTCGCGTCGTCGACTGACAGCCGCCTGCATCAACTTGGCGATGATCGGCGCAAAGATCAGCAAGACCAGGCCGAGGATGGCCAATGGGTTCCCGCCGTTGCGATCACCCTCGCGACTCTCGCGACCGCCGTTCCACCACATCATCCGCATCCCAATGTTGGTCAGCAGGGCAATGGAGCCGACCAAGGTGACCGCCAGAGTTGAGACCAGGATGTCGTAGTTGCGCACGTGCGACAGTTCATGGGCGATCACGCCCTCCAGCTCGACACGGTTCAACTTCTCCAGCAGGCCCGTGGTCACCGCGATCGCTGCGTGCTTGGGGTTGCGACCGGTTGCAAACGCATTGGGTGCCGGATCATCGACGATGTAGACACCGGGCTTGGGCAGCCCGGCAGCGATGCACAGGCCCTCGACCAGGTTGTGCAGCCGTTGATACTGCTGCGGGTCCGCCGGATGGGCGCGACTGACCGCAAGAGCGATCTTGTCGGCCTTCCAGTACGACAAGAACGCCATAGACCCGGAGAACACCAGGGCCACGATCGCGCCGACAGGGCCCGCGCCGAACCAGAGCCCGAACGCCGCGCCGACCAGTGACAGCAGTACGACGAACGAGAAGATCAGCAGCGCGCTGCGCCGCTTGTTGGCCTTGATCAGCTCAAACATTCAGACCCGGTTCAGAATTCGACCTTGGGCACCTGGCGAGCAGCTTCGTCGGTCTCGAAGTATTCACGGCGCTCGAACTTCATCGCCTTGGCGAAGAACACC
The DNA here is from genome assembly GCA_031412355.1 of Ilumatobacteraceae bacterium. Lineage (GTDB taxonomy): Bacteria > Actinomycetota > Acidimicrobiia > Acidimicrobiales > Ilumatobacteraceae > JAENVT01. Next base: position 8,468 of record JANOCR010000071.1, read on the forward strand.
GTCGGGAAGGCCTGCAGCTTGTTGTTGTAGCCCAGCACCGAGTCGTTGTAGAACTGCCGTGCGTAGGCAACGCGGCCTTCGGTGGCCGTCAGCTCTTCTTGCAGCGCAAGGAAGTTCTGGTTGGCCTTGAGATCGGGGTACGCCTCGCTGAGCGCGAACAGTTGGCGCAGTGCGCCTGTGATGGCCGTATCGGCTTCTGCCTGGCCGTGGGGCGTTGCCGGAGCAGCAATCGCGGCGTTGCGGGCCCGCACGACCGCGTCCAGGGTTTCTTTCTCGTGGGCGGCGTAGGCCTTGACCGTTTCCACCAGGTTGGGGATCAGATCGATGCGACGCTTGAGCTGTACGTCGATCTGCGACCAGGCGTTTTCGATCTGGTTACGACCGCGGATCAACCCGTTGTAGGCAACGATCAGGTATATGACAATGACGGCGACAATCGCCAACAAAATCCAAATCATGAGTTCTCTCCAAGAATGTTGGTGCGCCACATCGGGCGCTGCTAGTCAGCCATCATACGGCGTCGCCAGCTCCTCCAGAAGGACTCCCGCGTGGGCGGCCGCTCGCGCTTGGGGCGATCGCCGGCCAGCCTGACGTAGTGCTCGGCGTACCTTTTCGCCAGCGCGGTCATCGAAAAGTCCTCGGCGCGATGCGAGCCGGCCTGCTGCAACCTGGTGCTCAGTCCCGGTTCGAACAGCACCCTCTGCAGGGCCTCGGCCAAGGCGCCGACGTCGCCAGGCTCGACAAGGATCGCGTCGACATCGTGGGTTGCGACGTTGCGATAACCGTCGAGGCCACTGGCGACGATGGCCGTGTTGGCCGCCATTGCCTCGATCAGCACCACGCCGAACGACTCGCCGTACATCGAAGGAGCACAGAACACATCGGCGCCACGCAGCCTGGCCACCTTGTCGGCATCGGTCAGTCGGCCGAGCCATTCGATGCGTGAATCGTCGGCGAACTGAGCCTGCAGGCGTGCAGTGTCGGGCCCCGTGCTGCCGACCCAAAGGCGAACCTCGGGGCCGAGTTTCTGCAACGCGGCCAGCAGCACGTCGAGGCCTTTGCGTTCCTCGTGACGGCCACAGAAGAAGATCGTCGGCCCCGTGGTCGGGTGCGCCGGCGCCGAGCGGTAGGCGTCGAGCTCGACACCGTTGTAGAGGATCTCGTAGTCGCCGCCGATGTAACGCCGTACCAACTCGGCGGCGTCCTTCGACACCGCAACCGCGTGGGCAATGTTGTTGGCGGCCGGCTTGATCGTGAGCTTGAGGTACTTGTAGCTGGCGCTCTCGCCGGCAGCGTGGAAGGTGGCGACCACCGGAGCCGGATGCAACAACATCGCCGTTTGGCACGGGCCCGGGATGAACGGTTCGTGGAGGTGCAGCACGTCGAATTGCTCGTCGCCGAGGGCGCGCATGGTGCGCAGCGAGCACGACGGGTCCGGTGCAAGGGGGGCCATCGAGCCGTTGGCCGACGTCGGCAAGCTGTTGCCGAGCGGCGTCACGAATGTGGCCGGCGGAGGGCCATCGCACGGGGCCAGAACGCGGACCTCGATGCCCATCTTGCGAAGCTCGCGCGACAAGCCCATCACCTGCGCCTGCACGCCGCCGGGGACAGACAGACTGTACGGGCACACCATTGCCACCCGCAGCAGCCTGCGGACCTGCTGAGGCTGGTCTCCCCCGATTCCCCCTTCAGCCACGGTCCCGAACGCTACCCGGCTGTACGGTCCGGGGATGACTGCGACGCCGTTGATGCCCGCACTGTCGGTGATCGGAACGCCGACCAAACGCAACGCCATGCTGGAATTGGCCATCGAGGCAGAACGGCGCGGCTTTGCAGGGCTGGCCAGTCCGGGCATCCACGGCAACCTGGCCTTGTGCGGATCACTGGCCCACGTGACCAGCACCATCGAATTCTGGACCAGCATCCAGCCGATCTACCACGGGCATCCGGTGGAGGTCGCGATCACCGCCGGGCACCTCTACGAGGTCAGCGGCGGCCGATTCCGACTAGGACTCGGCGTCAGCCACGAGCCATCGATGAACCGCCTCGGCATCAGCACCGGCAAGCCGTTGCACGACATGCGCGAGTACGTCAGTGCGATTCGAGCCGCGACGCGGCCCGCAGGCACACTGCCGCCGATCTACTTGGCGACGCTGCGCGACAAGATGCTGGACCTCGCCCTTGCCGAGGCCGACGGCGCCATCTGGGCCAATGCATCGCGCCGCTACATGCCCACGCAAGTTGCTCGCGTTGCTGCTGCGGGCCGCGAGGACTTCTTCCTGGCCAACATGGTGCCGACGGTGATCGACGCTGACCTCGACGCAGCGCGGGCGATCCACCGTCGCACGCTCGCCGGCTACCTCACCCTGCCGAACTACCGCAACTACTGGAAACAGGCCGGCTACGCCGACGAGATGGCTGCGGTCGAGGCCGCTCTGGCCGCGGGCGATCGCGAGCGCGTCGCGGCGCTGATGACCGATGCGTGGATCGACGACTGCACGATCAGCGGCTCGGCCAGCGCAGTTCGCGACCGGCTCGGCGAATGGATGGCGATGGGCGTCGTGCCGATCGCGGTGATGTCGTCGACCACTGGAGGCCAGGCGGTGGCGATCGGCGAGCTCTTCGCTGCGTACGCAACTTGATGCCGCTCGTAGTCTGCTTACATGAGAGTGATAGTCGATGACGGCAAGTGTCATGGTCATCAGATGTGCGCGATCGCCGCTCCTCAGTTGTTCGGCAGCGACGAGTACGGCAACGCTGTGGTCCTGCTCGATCCTGTTCCGGCCGACTTCGAGGCAGGGGCGCGCCGGGCCGAAGCCAACTGCCCCGAGCGAGCGATCACGATCCACGAGGAGACCTGAACGCAATGGGTACGGACAATTCACCGACCGACTGGCTCGCCGACTACGACATCTTCGATCCCGACTTCGTTCGCGACCCCTACCCGACGATGAGCGCGATTCGTGAGTCCGCGTGCCCCGTCGCACATACCGAGCGATGGGGAGGCTCGTGGATGCCGACGCGGTACGACGACATCGTCGCCGCCGCCCAAGAGCACGACATTTTCACGTCGCGCAACATCATCGTCGTACCACCGCCGCCCGGCCAGGTCGAGGGTCCCTACGCAGGCGTCGCCGCGCCGCCCATCACATCCGATCCCCCGGAGCATCACTGGCATCGGCGCACGATCCTGCCGACCTTCGCGCCGCAATCCGTTGCCAAGTACGAGGTCGGCACCACAGCATTGTGCAACCAACTGATCGACGGCTTCATCGATGCCGGCGAAGCCGACGCCGCGGCCGACTACGCCCAGCAGATCCCCGTCCGCGTGATTGCGACCATGCTCGGCGTACCGCTGGAGATGGCGGACGAGTTCACATCGTGGGTTCGCGGCGTGCTCGAGATCGGGCTGATGGATCCCAAGGTGCGCCTCGAGAACCGCATGAAGATCCTCGGCTACTTCCGCGCTCAGCTCGACGATCGCAAGGCCAACCCGCGAACCGACGATCTGATCACCGATCTGCTGAACACGCTCGTCGACGGTGAACTGGTATCGGAGGACTACGTGATGGGTGTTTGCAACCTCATGTTGGTCGCCGGCATCGACACCACGTGGTCGGCGATCGGGTCGTCGCTGTGGCACCTCGCCCAGCATCCCGAACACCGTCGCCAGCTGCGCGAACAACCGGAGATCTGGCCGACCGCGATCGAGGAACTGTTGCGTGCCTACTCACCCGTGACCATGGCGCGAATCGTCGACCGCGACACCGAGTTCCAGGGATGCCCGATGCACGCGGGCGACCGAGTGTTGATGTCGTTCCCCGCGGCCAACCGCGATCCTCGACAGTTCGACAACCCCAACGACGTGGTCCTCGATCGCGAACACAACCGCCACGTCGCCTTCGGCGCCGGCATTCACCGCTGCGCCGGTTCGAACCTGGCGCGGCTCGAGCTGCGCATTGCCCTGCAGACGTGGATGCAGCGCATCCCTGAATTCGAGCTCGCCGACCCCCAAGCCGTCACGTGGGCCGGAGGTCAAGTCCGCGGTCCTCGCCGCTGCCTCGTTCGCTTCGGATGATCGACCTTCCCGTCGCCGACCCGTGGTTCGAGCGACACGACATCGGCGGCGGCATCACACACGTCACCGAGCCGCACGTCCATCCGTTGCTGCGCTGCAACGTGTGGCATGTGCGCGGCCGCTCGACCGACCTGGTGATCGACACCTCGCTCGGCCTCGCTCCGCTGCGCCACCTCGTCGACCGTGATCTGTCGAACGGGCTGCTCGCAGTCGCCACTCATTCGCACAGCGACCACATCGGCGGTCTCGGCGAGTTCGCCGATCGGGCCATCCATCGCTCCGAGTCATCCGATCTCGACGAGCCGGTCACGACCTACCTCGACTCGTCTGTCTATGGCGAGACCGTGCTCGGTCCGTACCGGAAGGCGGGCTATTCGATCCCCGAGCTGCTCGTTGATGCGGTGCCACCGGGCGGACTCGAGGCAACGATCAACGAGGGCGACCCCGTTCCGGCGACGCGCCTGCTCGACGAGGGCGACATCATCGACCTCGGCGACCGCAGCTTCGAGGTCTTGCACCTACCGGGTCACTCTCCTGGCAGCATCGGACTGTGGGAGGCCTCGACCGGCATCTTGTTCTCGGGTGACGCGGTGTACGACGGCCCGCTACTAGACGAACTGGATGGGTCCGACATCGACACCTACGTGTCGACGATGCGGCGCCTCCGCGAGTTGCCCGTCACGGTCGTGCACGGTGGGCATGAGCCCAGCTTCGGACGCGACCGCCTCATCGAGATCTGCAACGACTACCTAACCAGTCGCACCTGACGTTCACGTGATGACGAGGTTCGCAATCATGCCTTGCTCGACGTGGTCCGGAATGTCGCAGTACAACTCGTAGGTGCCGGGGGCGAGTGTGCCGAGCCCGATAGTGAAGCTTCCGCCCGGTTGCATGTCGCCACTGATCGGTCCGCGGCGGATGCCCACGTTGTGCACGATTCCGCCCTGGTTGACAGCCTGCAGGCGAACGTTGCCGGAAGGCGCCGTCAGGTCTCCGATGATCGTGTAGTCGCCGAGGATGACGTCGATGGTCGTCCCAGCGAATGGCTCAGTCGTCGTGGTGGCGTCGTTCCCGCCGGTCGACACCACCACGATCAACGCACTCACGGCAGCGAGCACCACGGAACCGATCGCAACCATGACCCGGCGTCTGGCTCGAGCCTTCTGCTGCTGATATCGCTGCGCCCGCCTCGATGGATATGCGCTCGTTCGAGCTGATGCTGAATCCTTCGTCGCGTTTGCCACGAGCCGAAGTATGTCGTGTCAACGTCAACACCTGTAAGGGCACAAAGTCACTCGCCGTGTGACACATGCGAGCGGCACGAGTCAAACAACTTCATCACACCCCTCTGACATGATAGGAACATGCGTTCGATCGATCTGCCCGAGGTCGCCGACCTCGATGAAATGGGACCTCGCGAACTCGGCGACGCGTTGCGCGAGTTGGACGGTGTGCGGCGCCGGGTCGAGGCGTTGATTGCTGAAGCGGTCGGTGCTGGCGAGCGAACAGTGGCGTATGCGGAGGATGGTCACGCGTCAGTGACGGGTTGGGTGAGGGCGACCTGCAACACCTCTACGGGTGACACGAAGGCGCTGGTGCAATGCGCCCGGTTGTTGCACGCGGTGCCCGAAGCACGGACGGCAGCCCATGACGGTCGGCTGGGTATCGCTCAGGGGCGGCTGTTGGCCCGCGTGTTTGCCAATCCGCGTTGCGCCGATCAGTTCCCAGCCTCGGCACAGCTGTTGATCGGGCACGCCTATGACCTGTGGTTCGACGAGTTCGCAGTGGTGGTCCGTCGTTGGGAAGCCCTCGCCGATGCCGACGGCGCTCACGGGGCGCACGAGCGTGCCCACAGTCGTCGCGACGCAAAAGTCAGCTTCGTCGGCGAGCGTGTGTACTTGGAGGCTCGGGGTGGCGTGTTGGCCGGGACGACGATTGACGAGATCTTCGTCCGGTTCTGCGACGCCGAGTTCCGCGCCGACTGGGACGCAGGCGTCGCCCAGTGGGGTGAGCGAATGGCCCCGTCGATGTTGGAGCGCACTGCGGCCCAGCGTCGATTCGATGCCCTCGTGGCGGTGTTCACAGCGGCGGCATCGTCCGGGGTGGTCGGCTCGTTCGATCCCCTGGTCAACGTGATCGTCGATCTGGCCACGCTCGAACACCACCTGGCCACACTCGCGGGCGCCGACCCTGATCCCTTGGACCCGGCAACAGTTGACCAGCGCCGCTGCGAAACCTCCGGCGGACATCAGATAGACCCTGCCGACATGCTCGCCGCAGTATTGACCGGCCACGTCCGCCGGGTGGCCTTCGACACCGCCGGAGTGGTCATCGACCTCGGACGCCGGTCGCGATTGTTCACTGGCGGGGCCCGCGATGCAGTGTTGTTGGGCGATCGATGGTGTATGTGGCCCGGATGCGACCTTCGCTCCGGGCGCTGCCAAACAGATCACACCACGCCCTGGGCCGATGACGGGCAGACGCGGCCCGACAACGGCGGCCCCGCTTGTGCTCGCCACAACCGGTGGAAACAACGCGGCTACCGAACCTGGCGCGACCCAACTGGCCGCTGGCACACCTACCGCCCCGACGGGAGTGAAATCGGCGACCGTCAAATCGCCTAGAGCCTTACCTGGCCCGTCAACGCTGCAACGATACGTATCTGTCAGGCGACTGGAATGAGTGTGAGTGACGTGTCGAGCGAGTCGCAAGCGATCGGGGCGATCTATCAGTCCTCGTGGACATCGCTCACTCGTCTCGCGTTCCTGCGGCGGCCGCGGCGTTGGATAGCCGTGACGGTCGCGGCCGCAGCACTGATGGTCGTCGTCGGACTCGTCGTCGCCAATCGTTCGCCCTCACAGCAACCGTTCGACTCCCCCGACCCGCCCGGATCTGTGACGACATACGACCTAGCGCTCGAATCGGCACTTCTGGTCGATGACAGAACAGGATCGGCGAGAGGCACCGATGTGTCATTGTGGACGCACGACGACGGCACCTACCTCAGCCTCGTCGTACGCGGCGGGCCGACATTTCCCAGCGGTTTCGATGTGACCGAGATCGCCGACTTCCCGACCGAACGAGGGCGCGCATGGTATGGCGAAGCGCCGATACAGACTGGCAATGGCAACGCGACTTCTTCGACGCTGTGGTGGCATCGATCAACCGGGGACGTGTGGTTGCTGCGAGCCGATTGGTACGGCGACGCACCAGCGGCTGATTATCAGCCACAACTACTGAGTTGGGCATTCGACATCACGACACCCGAGCCGTCGACCTACCTGCTCGACGCCGCCGGGATCCGCGCCGTCGCTGCCGAGCGCGCCGGTGATTCTCGGGACCGCGCCCGCACCTGGGACTACTACGGCGAACAGATCCTGATCCATGTGATCGAGGACGCGTCCGCTGCCGGGTTGTCCAACATCATCGGTCGGGGCCGTCCGACACAGATCGAGATCGCCTCGCGGCAAGGATGGATCGTCGAAGCCGCCGAGACGACGACCGTGGGATGGGAGATCGACGACATCTCGCACGATTGGGCCACGCTGCAGATTCCCGGAACGCTGGCCGACCAAGCGGACGAGATCATCCGAAGCGTCGTGCCCGCTACCGAGTAGCGACGCCAGTCAATCCCCATAGCCCGGGTCGCTGGGCCAGTTAGGTTGGAACAGGTGCCATTGCTCGGGGGCTCGGCGGATCAGGAACTCCAGTTCCCGCGCCAATGCCTGGGTGACCCTGCTGACGTCGTCACGAAGCCCACCTCTTCGGATCGTCGGCACGGGCGGGCGCACCACCGTGTGGTGGCCGTTGTACCGCGCCGTGAAGTAGCAGCCGACAGGCAACAGTGGGGCGCCGGTGCGGATCGACAGCGTCGCCGGTCCTGCGGGCAACGTGGTGCGTTCGCCGAAGAACTCGACCTCGACACCCGAGCGATCTAGGTCGCGATCACACAGCAGGCACACGGCCTCGTTGGCACGCAGGGCCTTCAACACCGCAGGGCCCGCCTTCGGACCGGTCGGCACTACTGTCATGCCCAGCTCTTGTCGCAGCTCGACAAACCACTCGAAAAGTTCGGGCGGATCCAGGGCCTCGACCACCACGGTCATCTTGTATCCCTGGTCGGTCATCCATCGGCCGGCCCACTCCCAGCCACCGAGGTGCGGCAGCGCCAGGATCACTCCGTTCCCCTCTTCCAGCCCGTCCAGCACCATGTGCCAGCCCTCGATGGTGAACGGACGGGCCACAGCGGCCCTCGACATCGATGGCAGCCGAAAGCTCTCGACGTAGTACCGGGCGTAGTTGTCGAACGCCTGCTGCACGGTCAGGCGCAGAGCCGTGCCACTCAACTTGGGGTTCACCCGACGCAGGTGACGCTCGACCATGCGCCGTCGCGCCGGGCTGGCGAAGCTGGCACCGAACCCCAGCGACGCCGCTGCACCGGCCGCCATCGGGCCCGGCATCAGCCGCGCTGCCAGCGAGCCGAGTCGATAGGTGTTGAACGTCGCAGCATCGGAGAGACGTTTGCGGACGTCGGCAAACTCGTTGTCAGCCACGACTCAGGTCACAACCAGGCGCGGTCTCAGGTGCGTCGGCCCGGGCGGGAGATCCGCGTGTGCCGCCGTTCGGTGCGCACCACACGCCGCGTTTGCCGCCGGCTGCGGCGCATCTCGATCCTGGCCGCCGTCACAGGGGCGACTGCCGCCTGCCTCCACACCTTCACGAATCGCTGGCCGGCGGTGATGGCCGTCAGCACGAGCATGACCCACAGCATGGGGATCAGCAGCACCGGGAACAACAGGCCGAGGCACAGCGCAATGATTCGCTCGGCGCGCTCCATCAAGCCGCCCCTGGCGTCGAGGCCCAATGACTCGGCCTTCGCCCGTTGATAGGAGATCACCGAACTGAGGGCCATGACCGCAAACGGCAGGATCGACATGTGCGGCGAATCGTTCGACGCCAGATACCACGCCACACCGCCGAACAGTGTCGCATCGGTGACGCGATCGACCACGGAATCGAAGTACGCGCCGCGCTGGCTGGAGGAGTTCGATGCTTTGGCCAGCGCCCCGTCGAACAGGTCGGGCAGGGCCGCGCATATCACGAGCACCAAACCCAGCCGCAACTCGCCGAAACCAATTGCCACCGCTGCGCCGACGGCAACAACGATCCCGACGATGGTGAGATGGTCGGGTGTGAGCCCCGTTTTGCGCAGCACGTTGCCAATCGGCTTCACAGCCCGGTCGACAGGCGCACGAAACTTTCCGTCGAACATTGCGGACCAGCTTATCCGGCGAAACACTGACGGTCGGTCGTGCGTCGACATCAGGTCGACGAGATGCCACGATGGTGCGATGAGCAGTTCATCCCCCAGCGATCTGGCCGTCACGCTGCGGTCCGTTCCCCGACGACTCCGCGAGGCGCTGGGCGACGCCGCGCCCGATGCCACCCGAGCCATCACGGCAGAGCTCGACGAGCAGATCGCGATCGCGGCTCGCCTAATGCACTCGGCAGCGGAACCGGGTGCCATCGCCGACGCCATCGAAGCAGTTCCTGCCGACGAGTGGGACGACACGACGTTGAATTCGCTGCGCAGCACGGCGCTCGACATCGGCCGTCTGCTGCGTGCCATTGCCGCGGTTGCCGAAGGCGATGACAACTAGTCGTCGAGCCAGTCGTCTTCGGGGTTGTCCTCGGTGAGATGCTCGACAACCGTCCCGTCGACCGCGTCGACCAATACCAGCGAACGTTGCCGTGGTGGGCTCTCGGCGGAGTACACCAGTACTCGCCAGGTCGGCCTGCTGCGCAACCCACGCCACACCTGTTGAGCCGATGCGTGACCGACCGCGAATCCGACGGCACCCTGGGCCGCGACCAGTGCCTGCTTTTCGTCGACGTGCATCTTCCACGCCGAGGTGAACGACAACAGACCCGCCGCACCGAGCAGAATCGCGGCCCACACCATTCCGCTGTTGACAAGGACAGGTTCGTCTCCGCGGCGCCAGATCCACAACAGCAGGCATAGAGCAGCAACACCGAAGTACAGATAGGCGGGCCGGCGTCGTCGGCTGTTGTCGGGAAACTGGTACGGACCCACGTACTCACTGGCGTTGAGATCGTCGGGCAGCGAGTCGCGAAGGTCTTCAGTGTCGCTCATGGCGACGACAAGGCTACCCGGGCCACGCGGTGCGCAGCTTGGCCGCCGTTTCGACCAACGCTTCCGGCAACGTTCGTGTGTTGGCGATGGCCGTCATGAAGTTTCCGTCACCCACCCACCGCGGCACGACGTGCACGTGCACGTGCTCGCTGACACTGCCACCCGCCGGCCGGCCGAGGTTGATGCCAACGTTGACTCCCCCAGGGTCATACGCAGCCTTGACGGCTCGTACCGCGTCTGTCACCTCGGCCCACAGTTCCGATGCCTCGGCCGCGTCGAGATCCTCGAGATTGGCAATCTCGCGATACGGCATGACCAGAGTGTGACCGGTCGAGTACGGAAAGGCGTTCAGGATCGAGAAGACCTGCTGGCCCCGATGCACGATGTGCGCATCCTCGTCGCTGAGGCCCGACTGCAAGATCGCGCTGAACACGCTGGCGTGCTCGCTCTGGTCCTGCGGCACCGAACCCACGTATTCGGCCCGCCAGCCATTCCACAAACGCTCGTATGTGTCCACACGGCGAAATTACTCGCATCAGGCCGGCGCGCCCCGGCTGCGGTTCCGCGCGGCTGCCAGCCGTCGTCAGGTGACGGCGAGCTGGGCATCGACCTCGGCGTGCAGCCGGCTGATGAACTCGTCGAGTTGCACGCCTCGCTCGACCTCACCGCCGCGCGGGTTCACGCCCAGGGTGCCGGCTGCTACGTCGTCGTCGCCGACCACCAGCACATAGGGCAGCTTGTCGAGCTTCGCAGAACGGATCCGCTTGCCGAGCTGGTCGTTGGCATCGACTATGTCGGCGCGGAAACCCTCGGCAACCAGGCGTTCGACGACCTCAGCGGCGTGAGCCTGATGGGCTTCGGCCACGGGCAGCACACGAGCCTGCACAGGCGCCATCCAAGTCGGGAAGGCGCCGGCGTAGTGCTCGAGCAGCACTCCGAAGAACCGCTCGAGCGACCCGAACAGGGCGCGGTGCAACATGATCGGACGATGGCGGGCGTTGTCGGCACCGATGTACTCGAGGTCGAAGCGGTCGGGATGGTTGAAGTCGGCCTGGATGGTGCTGAGCTGCCACGTGCGACCGATGGCATCGCGCACGTCGATGTCGATCTTCGGACCGTAGAACGCGGCGTCGCCTTCTTTGATCTTGAACGGCAACCCGTACTTCACCAGGGCGGCACGCAGACCCTCCGTCGCTTTCTCCCAGATCTCGTCGTCGCCGACGTACTTGTTGGGATCCTTCGTCGAGAGGTTGGCCGTGAACTCGTCGAATCCGAAGGCGCGCAGCACGCTCATGACGAAGTCGAGCAGCGAGGCGATCTCGTCCTGCATCTGATCCTCTGTGCAGAAGATGTGGCTGTCGTCTTGCGTGAAACCGCGGATGCGCATCAGGCCGTGCAGGGTGCCGGCTCGCTCGTAGCGATACACCGTGCCGAGCTCGAACAGCCGCATGGGCAGCTCGCGATAGCTGCGCTGCCTGGCGCCGAAGATCAGGCAGTGCATAGGGCAGTTCATCGGCTTCATGTAGTACGTGCCGTTGTCCATCTCCATCGGCGGGTACATGCCGTCTTTGTAGAAGTCGAGATGGCCTGACTTGCTGAACAGGTTGCCGTTCGACAGATGCGGCGTGTAGACGAACTGGTACCCACCCGTGGCGTGGCGCTGGCGGCTGTAGTCCTCCATCAACTTTCGGGCAATGGCCCCCTTGGGATGCCATACCGCGAGCCCGCCGCCCAGTTCGTGGGGGAAGCTCAGCAGGTCGAGCTCGGTCGCCAGCTTGCGATGGTCGCGCTTTTCTGCCTCTTCGAGGCGGTGAAGGTGCTCGGCCAGCGCAGCCTTGCTCTCCCACGCCGTGCCGTAGATGCGCTGCAGCATGGGACCTTTTTCATTCCCGCGCCAGTAGGCACCGGCAACTTTCATCAGCTTGTAGTGGCCGAGCTTGCCCGTCGACGGGACATGGGGGCCCCGACACAGGTCGACGAACTCGGGCGTGTTGCGATACACGCTGATCGTCTCGCCGCCACCGATCTCGGCAGCGTCTTCGCTGTCGGCGTCACCCGTCGAGACTCGCTCGATGATCTCGCATTTGTAGGGCTGATCGGCGAACAACGCGAGGGCATCCGACGGTGACAACTCGTCGCGCACGAACGGCTGATCGGCCTTGACGATCTCGGCCATCTTGGCTTCGATCGAGGCCAAGTCGTCGTCGCTGAAAGTCTTGCCGCCGGGCAGCTCGAAGTCGTAGTAGAAGCCGTTCTCGATGGCCGGCCCGATCGAGAACTTTGCACCCGCAAACAGTTGAGTCACGGCTTGAGCCATCACATGCGCAGTCGAATGACGAAGGACGTGGCGACCCTCGTCGCTGTCTCCGGTGATGATTGCAACCGCCGCGCCATCGGGCAATTCGCGCCCTAGGTCCCACTCGTCTCCATTGACGACCGCGGCGACCGCGGCCTTTGCCAACCGGGAGCCGATCGACGCTGCCACGGTGGTCGCGGTTGCACCCATGGGAAACGACCGCGGCGAACCATCGGGAAGTGTGATCGTGACATCGGCCATAGGCCGCAAGTCTACGAGGGCATCGGTGGGCGATGCCTGCGATTACTCGACTAGCGCGGAGCGCCGGCGCCGACCAGTTCGGCGTGTTGGTCGCTGACTTGGGCCACCTTGGCGACGACGGTCGGCTCGGTTTCGGCCAGCTTTCCGGCGTACACGTTGCGGTAGTCCTGGCCGGTGAGGTCGCGGATCTCGTACATCAGCTCGTCGGTGACCTGGCGCAGCACCATGTGGTCATCGCCGCGATTTCGGTAGCGCTCGATGTTTATCGGCCGACCGATTTTGATGCTGCACTCGCCGCGCAGCTTTGGAACCTTGGCATCGGGTGGCTGGATCTCGCGGGTGCCGACGATCCCGACCGGAAAGATCGGACATCCGATCTTCAACGCCAACCGCGCTGCACCCGTTCGGCCCTTGTGCAGCATGCCGTCGCGGCTGCGAGTTCCTTCCGGGAAGATGCCGAACAACTCACCACGTCGCAGCACGGCCGCGGCGGTGTCGAGCGCGGCTTGGCTCTTGTCGCCGCCACCGCGGTCGATGGGGATCATTCCCATCAGCGGGAACAGATACTTCGTCTTCCACGAGTCCATGTACTCCGCCTTGCCAACGAAGCTGATGTTGCGAGGAACGTGCAGCATCAGGAACGCACTGTCGAGGAAGCTGACGTGATTGGGGCACAGGATCGCCGGGCCTTCGGCGGGCAGGCGGTCGAAACCTTCCAGCTCGAACCTCCACAATCGCTTGGAAACCGGGCGCACGATGCGGCGAACCCGCTCCTGTGCCTTGCCCGCGCCCTTGGTATTCACACGGTCATAGTAGATCGCCCAAGCAACGAGTTGTTCTCCGCAGCACGAATAGATGATGAATTGCGTGTGACAGGCGGGTCAGAGGTCGACGCCGAGCAACGCCGCAGCCTCGCCAACACCATGTCCGGCCGCCGCGGCTGCGTCGATCGCCTTCAGCGCACCAGGCGTGTCGAGATCGTCGTCGAGTGCGGCGCGAACGTCGCCGAGCGCGGCATCGCCGCGACCCGCCTGGCACCACTGCTCCAGCCGGTGGGCGTTGCGCGGCATCAACCTGTCGTCCCACTCCCATTCACGCCGGTAGTGATGCTCGATGATGCCGAGGCGAATGGCACGGGGATCCCATTCCTTGCGAAGCGCATCGACGAAGACCAGGTTGCCGAGGCTCTTCGACATCTTGTGACCATCCATGAAGACCATTGCCACGTGCATCCAGTGACGCACGAACGGGTCGCCCGTCGCGGCCTCGCTCTGAGCGCGCTCGCACTCGTGGTGCGGGAAGATCAGATCCGTGCCGCCTCCGTGGAGGTCGATCGTGGTGCCCAGTTCCCGAAGTGCCAGCGCCGAACACTCGATGTGCCAGCCCGGCCGACCCGGCCCCCACATCGTGTCCCAGCTCGGCTCGTCGGCCGCCGACGGATGCCACAGTACAAAGTCGAGCGGGTGACGCTTGAGGGGATCGTCGATGTTGCCACCGCGCTCGCTGGCGAGCTGGATCATCTGTTCCTGCGAGTAGTTGCCGATCGAGCCGAACGACGGAAACTTGGAGACGTCGAAGTACACACTTCCGCCGGCCTGATACGCGTAGCCGCGGTCCAGCACCATTCCGATGAAGCCGCGAATGTCGGGAATTGCCGACGACGCCCGCGGACTCGACGACACGGGCAGCGCGTTGAGTGCCTCCATGTCGCGCTCGAAGCGGGCTTCCTCCCCTGCCGCGAGGTCGAGGTAGTGCACGCCGAGTTGGCGGGCCTTGGCGAACAACGGGTCGTCGACATCGGTGACGTTGCGGACACATTTCACCGTGTGCCCCATGTCGATCAGCCGCCGTTGCAACACGTCGTAGGCGATGAAGGTGGCGGCATGACCAAGGTGCGTTGCGTCGTACGGCGTGATACCACACGTGTACATCGACACTTGGTCGTCGGCTTCGAATGGTACGACGGCGCGTCGCGCCGTGTCGTATAACCGCATGGTCAGGCCAACGCCCTCGGGTCCTGGCGGATTCCCGTCAACTTGGGCGCGACGCGGGTCTTGTAGCGCACGTTGAGTTGCAGCAGCACGGCGGTGAAGGCCTCGATCGCAGTCGCGTTCGACAGTTCGCCTGAGTCGAGAGGACGACAGCCGGGAATCTTGGTGACGATCTCGCTGATCGTTTCCACCGCCGCAGGATCGTCGCCGCAAATCAACACATCACTGTCGATCGGCTGACCAAGGTGTCCGAGCTCGGTTGCGGGAAGGTGATGGAACGCGGCGACCACGCGGCAGCCGGGCACAGCAGCCTGTACATGAGCCGCGACGCTGCCGCGCGGCGGCACCAGCGGCTGGAACTCGTGGCCCACGCGAACCAAAGCGTTGGCCATGCTGACCACGACCTTGCCTTCCAATGCCGCGGCGTTCTCCTGCGCTGTGGTGGCCGCAGAATCCCAGGGCGTAGCAATCACCACAACGTCGCAATCGGCTGCTGCCGGGTTGTCGCCGTACGACAGCAGCGACTCCAAGTCGGGCCACTTGGCCACAAGCCCATCGCGGGCTTCCATCGCCCTGTACCTGGAGCGCGAGCCGATCACGACCTCATAGCCGATTGATGCCAGACGACCGGCCAGCGCACGTCCCGCCGGCCCGGTACCACCGAGGATGCCAATTCGCATCGTCGCAGCCTTGCACACCGTCGGCGCCGGTCCATCAAGGTCAACCCCCAAAGTCGGCGAACCGAGATGGCTACGATCACTGTCATGGGTCTGCTCGACGGCAAGAACATCGTGATCACCGGCGTCATGACTGACGCCTCATTGGCGTTCGGCGTCGCCAAGCTCTCTCAGGAAGAGGGCGCCAACATCGTGCTGACCGGAGCCGGCCGAGCGCTGAGCCTGACCGAACGAGTAGCCCGCAAGCTGCCGCAACCGGTCGATGTGTTCGAGCTCGATGTCACCATGCCCGACCATCTTGACAACGTACGCGACGCCCTCGCCGCCAAGTGGGGTCGCGTCGACGGTGTGCTGCATGCCATCGGCTTCGCGCCAGAAGCGTGCCTGGGCGACGACTTCATGGCCCCCACCTGGGCCGATGTATCGGTAGCACTGCACATCAGTGCATACTCGTTGAAGGCTCTCGCCGACGCCTTCGCGCCTCTGATGACCAGCGGCGGGTCCTTCGTCGGCCTCGACTTCGACAACACCGTGGCCTGGCCTGCGTACAACTGGATGGGGGTGTCGAAGTCGGCGCTCGAGAGCGTCAGCCGCTATCTGGCCGTCGCCCTCGGCGCCCAGGGCATCCGCTCCAATCTCGTTGCCGCCGGGCCCGTCAAGACCATGGCGGCCAAGAGCATCCCCGGGTTCAAGAAGTTCGAAGATGTGTGGGACGACCGCGCCCCGCTGGGTTGGGACGTCACTGATTCATCGGCGGTGGCCAAGGCCTGTGTCGTGTTGCTCAGCGACTGGTTCCCGGCCACTACTGGCGAGATCATCCACGTCGATGGCGGCTACCACGCCACCGGCGCCTGATCCCGACCAGGCTCAGCCTGACTGAGCGTTGCCAATCCAGCCGTTGATGTCGACGATCACGTCGGTCTGGGTGTTGCTGTACAGACAAATTGTCCCGGTGGCGGAGACCGGCGTCATCACTGCGTTTGCGACAGTAGCGCCGAGGCTGAAGTTCAGGGTCGACACCGCCTCCATCGCCCCACATGCGAACACCGTGATGAAGCCGGCAGCTTCGGGGTTCGCGGCCGTGACATTCAACGAGACGGCGTCAACCCCGTCGGCCGGCACGCGCCCTGCCAGGTCGGTGACGCGAACCTCGAGGATGTTGTTGCCGCCGATCTTGGCCTTCGGCACGACGCGCAGTGCGTCGGGGCTGTTGTCACGGCGTGTGTCGAGGACACGTGCCGGGTCGATCCCCTTGAAGCCAGATCCTGTCTGCAGCCACCCGTTGATGTCAACCACCAAGTCGGTGGCTGCCATCGAATAGAAACAGACCGTCCCTGACGCCGACACCGGGGCGATCACGGCGTTGGCCACGGTCTGGCCGGCAACGAAGTTGACGCTCGACACCGCGGCACGCGCACCGCACGCATAGACGGTGATGAAACCCGACGCTTCCGGGTTCGTGACAGTCACATTCAACGACACAGAGCCGACGCCACCGGCGGGGACATATCCGATCAGATCTGTGAGACGCACCTCGATCATGCCGTTGGCGGGAATCTTGGTCGAAGTCACCAGGCGCAACGCCTCAGGGCTGGCGCCGGCACGGGTGTCGAAGACTCGCTTGGGCCCCACCGACGTGAAGGCCGCGCCGGTGGCAAACCAGCCGTTGATGTCAACGATGATGTCGGTCGATGTATTGGCGAAGAAGCACACCGTGCCCGCGGCCGAAACCGGAGCGATCACCGCGTTGGCGACGGTTCCGCCCGCCGGGAAGTTGACGCTCGACACGAGCTCGCGAGTTCCGCAGCCGTACACCGTGATGAAGCCGGCCGCGGTCGATCCGGTCGAGGTCACGTTCAGCGATACGGCCCCGACGCCTCCTGCCGGTACCAACCCGGCCAGATCGGTCATCTGAACTTGCAGCTCGTAGCTACCGTTGACCTGCTGCTTGACCACTGTGCGCAATGCGTTCGGGCTCTGGCCGAGGCGTGTGTCGAACACGCGCTTGGGTCCGACCGGCACGAAGTCTGGCGTCGCTGCGCCGACCGGCGCGGCCGCGACGTTGACCACTTGAGTGCCGGTGCCTTGGTTGCCGACGGAATCGGTGATCGTGATGACCACCTGATTGGCACCGACCGGCAGCGGGTTCGTCGGGATGACCGACCATGTGCCGTCCGGGCCGACGGTCGTTGTCATCGTCTGACCTGCGACGGTTACTGTGACGGACGCCCCTGGGGGCGCACCGCTCCCGGTGATCGCCGGGGTCGAGTCGGTCGTATCGACCGATCCCCCACCTGTCGGGACCACAACGGGCGCAACGGTGTCGATCGTCAAGTTCTGACTGGCCGAACCTGGGGTGCCGCCTGCCGTGACCGATACGTTGACGACGTAGGTTCCGTCGGCGACATGAACGGCCGTGACGGACCATGTTCCAAGATTGGCGGAAACGGGCATCGACTGCCCGTCAACGGTGACCGTGATGATCCGACCGTTCGCAGCGTCGGTGGTACCTGAGATCGTCGGGGTGTCGTCGCTCGTCGATCTGGCCGCACCACCGGCGATCTCGATGTTCGTCGGAGCAGCCGAGTCGATCGTCAGGTTCTGGGTGGCCACCCCGACATTGCCTGCCGCGTCGGTGACCGACACCGTCACGACCTCGGTGCCGAGGGTGATGCTGGCTGCTGTGACGTTCCACGTGCCGCCGGGTTGCACGGTTGCGTGCAGCGTCTGGGCGGCGACGGTGACGACGACGGCTGACCCGGTAGCGGCGTCGCTGGTGCCCTGAATGATGGGCGTTACGTCGCTCGTCGAAGTGTCGGTGCCGCCGGCAATGGTCACGACCGGTGGGACGGCATTGATTGTCAGCGACTGGATTGCATTACCCGCGTTGCCGGCTGCGTCGGTGACTGTCACGAGCACCCCGTACGTGCCGTTGGCGATCGTCGCAGCAGTCACGCTCCAGCTCCCGCCGGCACCGATTGTCGTCGGCAACGTCTGGCCGTTGACGGTCACGGCGACGGCAGAACCGGCTGTTGCATCACTCGACCCGGTCAGGGTAGGAGTGGCGTCAGCCGTGGTGTGCGACGGGCCACCCACGATGGAGACCGTGGGACTGGTGACGTCGATCGTCAAGGTCTGGGTAGCGGTGCCAACGTTCCCCGCCGGGTCCGGCACGCTGGCGACAATCGTACGGAGGCCGGGGGTGAGCGAAGGCGGCGTGACGTTCCACGTGCCACCGGGTTGCACGAGCGTGGTCATCACCGATCCACCATCGATGGTGACTGTGACGGTGACACCGGCGGCGGCATCGGTGGTACCCGAGATTGTCGGTGTCTGGTCGTTCGTGGCATCGCTCGAGCCCGGGGCTATCGAGATCGTCGGCAGCGTCGTGTCGACCGTCAATGTCTGACTTGCGCTGCTCACGTTGCCGGCGGCGTCGGTGCCGGTCACTGCCACGTAGTGGTCGCCGCCACCGAGCGGGCTGCGCCCGGCCGGAAACGCCGCCGTCCAGTTGCCACTGACCTGGGTAACGCCCGGAACGGCCAGCCCGTCGATCGAGACCGTGACTGTTCCTCCGGTGATCGTGCCGCTCAGCGCCGGGGTCGAATCGCTGGTCAGGGCAGTCGCACCGCCGTTGATTGCGACTACCGGAGCAGTCGCATCAATACCGAGTGTCTGCGAAGCGCTACCAGGATTACCGGCTTGGTCGTGGACCAAAGCGCTGACACTGTGCGCGCCGTCGGCGATTAGTGACGCAGTAACGCTCCAGGTTGCGTTGGATTGCACCAACGTGGTCAGGGTTTGCACGCCGACGGTCACCGTCACGAGGGATCCCGCCGTGATGTCACTGGTTCCGTCGATGGTCGGCGTGGAATCGTTGGTCACTCGAACGGCGCCACCGTTGATCGTGACGACCGGAGGCACCGTATCGATCGTCAGTGCCTGGACGGCGGTCCCGGTGTTGCCCACCGCGTCACTGCCGACAGCGGTCACGGTGTAGGTGCCATTGGCCAGGATCGTCGCCGTCACGACCCAGGTGCCATTGGACTGCACGGCCGCCGGCAACGTCTGGGTGCCGATCGTCACGGTCACCGTCGTCGGCACATCCATGGTTGCGGTACCCGAGATCGTCGGGGTGTTGTCCGCGACGGCCAGCGTGGATCCACCGTCGATCGTGACGGCAGGCGGCGCCGAGTAGAACTGGTTGCTGTTAGTGGTGATCGCCCCGGTTTTGGCCAGGGCGCGACCGTTGAACACCGTGTCAGCGCCAACGCCGATTGCGGCTGCCGTCATCAATGTTCCGGCGAAGTCCGCCGTTGCGCCGATTGCTCCGGCCCCGTTTACCTGCCAGAACACGTTCTTAGCCTGCGTGCCGCCGGTGAGGATCACGTGCGAGCCCGCGGCCATCGCCAACGCGCCTCCGACTTGGAAGATGAACACGGCGTTCGGGTCCCCACCGCCGTCCAGTGTGACCGTCCCGGTGTTGGCGACCGCACCGGCGTTCGTGTGAACTCCTGGCGCCAAGGTCTTGCCGATCAAGTCGCCGGCAAGCGCGAAGTTCGACGTACGACTGGCAGCTTCCGCGTAGGCCGCCACCAAGTCGGCATGAGCATCGACGACCTCAGTGGCACCCGACGCATACCACGTGCCGTGCACCTCGCCCGGCGGGAACCCGGTGACACCGCCAGCGCCAGCGAGCACACCCAGGTCGCCGCGAACGATCGTCGTCGGGCCGGTCGCTGTGTTGCCGACCGAATCGCCGGCCAGGATCGCGAACGATGCCGCCCGCCCGAGATCGATTGCCGCCACCGACACGGCATGCGCTGGAGATGCGGGCACGGCAACCACCATGATCGACATGATGATTGCCGCAACCGCCATCGCCGACGGCCCGAACCGGGACGTGCGTACTTTCTGAACAGTCTCCACTGTGAACCCCTATGCCGTAGCACCCGCCGGGTGGGACTCGCTCACGCTATGTGGCGACCTGACCACTATTACCCCGTTTGTCGCTACTTCAGACGAAGTTCTTGTGCTCGGCGATACGGGGCCTTTTTCGTTACCCTCTCGCCGAGGCGGCGGTCTTCGACGCTGCCCGCTTTGCCGTTCCGGCCGTGGTGCGGGTGGCCCTGCGTGCGGTCCGCCCCGTGGTGGTTGCGGCTCGCTTGGCGGTGGTCGCAGTGGATCGCGCCGACTTCTTTGCGGTGGTCATGGTGCCCTTTGCACCCGACGATGCGGCGCGGACGGTCTGGGTTGCCCCGGCCTTCACGCTGCGGGCCGTGTCCTGCACGCCGTCCGCGGCGGAAGAAGCGGCACTCCGGACGTTCTTGGCCCGGGTGCGAGCCACAGTTGAGCCGGTCGGCGACACTTTCGGCTTCTGGTTGTTGGTAATCCGTGCGATGAGGTCCTGAACTGCGGTCACTCCACCCTGGGCGATGCCACTGATGTTGTCACCGACGCGGTCGATCACGCCACTGATCACGCCGACGACGGCGCTGGCTGGAGGGGTGTCAGACGAGCGCGGGTGCGGGCGTGTGGGTGCACCCTTCTTCGCCTCTTCCATGGCCTCGCCCAGATCTGCGAGAGCCTTGCGGCCAAGCTGATCTCGAACCTTGGGGAAGAACTCCGTTTCTTCTTCCTCCACGTGATGGCGGACGTTCTCCATGAGAACGGTGACCTTTGCGTCGAAGCGCTCGTCAGTCGGGTCCATATCAGCCAGTTCCGACAACACCCACTTGACGATGTGATGCTCCTCGAGGCTTTCGAGAGCAACGTCCTCCGTCTCGGGCACCGTGGCACGGGCGACGGGGTAGAAGACCTGTTCCTCGATCGATGCGTGCACCGACAATTCTTCGATGATCCGATCGACGATTCGACGCTTCTCGACATAGGCGCGGTCGCCGGCCTTTTCGAACTGCTTGAACAACTGCTGCACTGTCTTGTGGTCTTCGCGTAGAAGAGTGATTGCATCCATGCGGTACGGGCTACCCGAAAGCATCTCGAGCTAACCCGCGCTGCGTGTGACAGATGGCCATATCGTGGACGCATGGCAGGAACGAATCGGCTCGCTCGTGAAACCAGCCCCTACCTGCGGCAGCACAAGGAGAACCCGGTCGACTGGTACCCGTGGGGCACCGAGGCGTTTGCTGCGGCGAAGGAACGCAACGTGCCGATCCTCCTCTCGGTCGGCTACTCGGCCTGCCACTGGTGCCACGTGATGGCCCACGAATGCTTCGAGGATGACGAAGTCGCCGGCGAGATGAACCGGCGATTCGTCAACGTCAAAGTCGACAGGGAGGAACGGCCCGACGTCGACTCGATCTACATGGATGCAGTGCAGGCGATGAGTGGGCGTGGTGGGTGGCCGATGACCGTGTTCCTCACTCCGGAGGGCCACCCTTTCTACGGCGGCACCTACTTCCCGAAGCCGAACTTTTTGAGCCTCATGGCGGCGATCGACGACGTCTGGATCAACCGGCCCGGCGATGTCCGACAGAACGTCGATGCGCTCGGGAATGCAATCCGACGTACAGCGACGATCGAACCGGCCAACGATCTGCCCGGGATCGGTGAGTTGAACCAGGCTCTGCAGCAACTCGCCGCGTCGTTCGACTCGACATGGGGTGGTTTCGGCAAGGCGCCGAAGTTCCCCTCGACGATGAGCCTCGATCTGGTGCTGCGCGCCTATCAACGGGCACCCCACGATGACGCCAAGACCATCGTCACCACATCGCTAGATGCGATGGCCAGCGGTGGGATGTACGACCACGTCGGCGGCGGCTTTGCGCGCTACTCGGTCGACGAGGAATGGCTCGTGCCCCACTTCGAGAAGATGCTGTACGACCAGGCGCTGTTGATCCGCGTGTACCTGCACGCCTATCTCGTGCTCGGCGAGCCGCGCTGGAAGCAGGTGGTGGAAGAGACCGTCGAGTACGTGCTGCGCGAACTTCGCCATCCTTCGGGCGGTTTCTTCTCGGCGGAGGACGCCGATTCGCCCGACGAGCACGGCCACGGGCACGAGGGGCTGTTTCACACCTGGACGACCGACGAGGTCCGCGTTGCGCTCGGCGCCGACGCCGACGTCGCGCTCCAGTGGTACGAGTTCACCGAGGGCGGCAACTTCGAGGGACGAACGATCCCTTCACGTTTGAAGAATCGCGGCGAGCTCCAGCGCCCACCCGAGGTGGAATCGGCGCGGCAGCGACTGTTCGATGCCCGTGCCCTACGCCGCCGTCCGTTGCTCGACGACAAGGTGCTGACCGAGTGGAACGGGCTGATGCTGGCGTCGTTGGCCGAGGCCGCGGCGGCGCTCGATCGCAGCGACTGGCTCGAAGCTGCAGTTGCCAACGGTCGCTTCCTGGTCGAGCACCTACGGGGCGCCGACCTTCGCTGGCATCGGTCCTGGCAGGCCGATGGGCAACCGCCGGCCAGACACGCCGCGCTCGCGGCCGACCACGCTGCGATCGTCGACGCCTTCACCCGGCTGGCAGAGGCCACGGGCGACGGTTCCTGGATCGACCATGCCCGCGAAGTGGCCGACACCATGCTCGATCACTTCTGGGATGTCGACAACGGCGGCCTGTTCTCGATCGCCGACGACGGCGAACAACTGGTCGCCCGCCAGAAGGATCTGATGGACAACGCGACGCCGTCAGCCAACTCGATTGCCGCGGTCGCCCTGGTTCGGCTCGGCGCCCTCACCGGCGAGGCTCGCTACACCAACCATGCCGAACAGATCCTGCGGCTGCTCGGAAAGGTAGTTCCGCAGGCTCCGACTGCGTTCTCCAATGCGCTCGCCGCGGTCGACATGGTGACGAACGGGCTCACCGAGATCGCCATTGTCGGTGATCGGCCCGACCTGACCCGCGCAGTGCAATCCCGTTGGTTACCCAACGCCGTGCTCGCCTGGGGCAGGCCGTACGACTCGCCGCTGTGGCACCAACGCACCGACGGGGCTGCCTACGTATGCCAGAACTACACCTGCCAGGTACCGGCGGACACGGTCGAGGCCCTCCTCGCCCAACTCGCCGCTACGGCATGAACTAGGCGGCGGCCCGTTCGAGGATGTGCACTCCACAGGCCGAACCGAGGCCGATGACATGGGCGAGGCCAACTTTGGCACCTTCGATCTGACGATCGCCGGCCTCGCCGCGCAGGTGATGGCAGACCTCCCAGATGTTGGCGATACCGGTTGCCGCGATCGGGTGGCCCTTCGACTGCAAACCGCCTGACACATTGACCGGTGTGGAACCATCGCGCCATGGGGCACCCGATTCGAAGAAATCGACGGCGCCGCCCGGCGAGCACAACATGAGATTGTCGTAGTGCACCAGTTCGGCGGTAGCAAAGCAGTCGTGCAACTCGACGAGGTCGAGATCCTCCGGACCGATTCCCGCCTTCTCGTAGGCGACCGTTGCGGCGTTGCGGGTGAGGGTGTTGACATCGGGTAGCACCTGGCACGCCTCTTGCCATGGGTCGGTGGTCAGGACCGACGCCGAGATCTTGATGGCCCGCCGCTGCTGTTCGAGGGACAGAGTCTTCAACTTGGCGTCGCTGACTACCACCGCAGCAGCGGCGCCGTCGCAGTTTGCCGAACACATCGGACGCGTGTTGGGATAGGCGATCATCATGTCGTTCACGATCTCGTCGAGCGTGAACCGCTTGGAGTAGGCGGCCAACGGGTTCAGGGTCGAGTGGGCGTGGTTCTTCTCGCTGATCCTGGCGAACAGTTCGAAGCTGGTACCGCCGTACTTGTGGCCGTACTCCATGCCCACCTGGGCGAACACACCCGGCATAGCGTCGGTGCCGATCCTTCCGTCGGTGGCGGCCACCGCCCCGTAGCGCCCGCTGGGCTTCCAGGTGTTGCCATCGCTCTTCGCCCGGCCACCGCCACCCAGCAAACCGGCGCCGGCCAACTTCTCGACGCCGACGGCCAGACCCATGTCGCACTCGCCGGCTTTGACCGCCATGATCGCTGTGCGCAGCGCCGTGGCGCCGGTCGCGCAGGCGTTGGCCACATTGTAGACGGGGATGCCCGTCTGACCGATCTGCTTCTGCAACTGCTGACCGATCCCGGAATTCGCCTGCATGAGGCAACCAGCCGCCAGCACCCCCATGTCCTTCATGGTCACGCCACCATCAGCCAGCGCACCCATCGCCGCCTCCGAGGCGAGATCGACGGTGTCCTTGTCGGGATGCTTGCCGAACTTGGTCATTCTGATCCCGAGAATCCAGACGTCGTCGCTCATTGCTGCTTCGCTCCTTTACCGGGGCTCGAATCCGTACCCGATTGCTTCAGTACCTTCGTCGTCGTTCCCCAGTGAGTACGTCGCCAGTCGCACCTTCATTCCCAAGGTGACCTTCTCCGGAACGGGATCGACGTTGATCAAGTTGGCGCGCACGCTGGTGCCGGCACAGTCGACGATGGCAGAAACGAACGGCACCGCGACACCGGGTGCGGCGAAGGTGACGATCGTGAACGAACGCACCTCGCCGTCGGTCGAAACGTCGGCCTGACCGAACTCGGTTCCTCCGCAGTTCGCGCAGGCGTTGCGTCGGTCGAAGTATCGGGCTCCGCATGCCGTGCATTCGTGGGCGACGAGATGGGGGTGATCGCCGAGCGCCAGATAGTCGACCAGCGGAACCTGCGATGCCATTGACCCGACCATAGTTACCAACGATTGTGGTGCACGACCTCGATGACTGCCCGCCGCGGCCGGGTTGTGGCGGACCCACTGGGGCGATCACTTGTCGATCGATGCCCCACTGCCACGGCGCCGACCGACAGCATTCCATCGGGCACGCCGAGATCGGCGAGCAACACGTCGGAGTTGCGGAAGATGCCGAAGTACAACGCGCCGAGTCGCCGAGCCTCGACGAGCAGCAACAGGTTTTGCACCGCCATAGCGGTATCCGTCAACCAGAAAGGAACTGCCCAGTTGGCGGCGACTTCGAGCCCGTGGCCGGCCTTGTCGGTCTCGGCGTACCTCGAGGTGTACGCGCCGGGATCGGCGATGGGCAGCAGGATCACAGGAGCCTGCAACACTCCTTCTTGCGTCGTGGCAAACCAGGCCTCAGCGTCGGTCGTCTGCCAGAAGCGGGCAACGGCCTCGCCGGACAGCACGATGAAATGAACGCCCTGGCTGTAGCCCGCCGAAGGAGCGTGCCGAGCGGTGTCGACAAGTTCAGCGACAAGATCGGGATCGATCGGGTCGCCGCTGAAGTCCCTGGTCATCCGCCGACGGCGAATGACAGCTTCGACTGTTAACGCCTCGGCGGGGTCGACGTCGTGGGTCAGCGGGCGCCCAGCTTGAGCAGATCCTCGGCCATGACCCAGCCATGCACCACCAGTGATCCGCCCTTCTTGGGGTTGACCGTGGTGAACAGGGTGGCGAGGTCTGGCTTGATTTTTTCCGGCTTCAGCGTCTCGTGGTCGAGAAACCCGCTTTGGCCGTTCGACTTGACCACGAACGACTGCTCGTCGTACGTGGCGTCGACACCGAATCTCTTGGCCAGGCGCCGACCCCAGGCCCTTTCTTCGCCCACGGCACGATGACCGGGTCGGGGAATGAGCTCGTCGACCTGCTTGAACGCTTCGATGGCAGCAACGGTCACGAAGCGTGAGCCGATGACCACATCCTCATCGGGGAACGCCATGAGAGCCCGGTGGAACGCCTCGTGCATGAGGCCCTTCAGCACCTGGTCGCGCTTGCTCGTGCGCTTGACACTCATCAACCCGACGAGAACACAGGGCGTGCCGCCGATGCGTTCGAGGGTCGAAAACGTGCAGCCGTGCAGCTTCTCGTCGATGCGCGCCGTTGTGCACAGCACCCAATCTTCTTTGGCCTTCGACAACACTCCGATGTCGAACGCTCCGCCCATTGACGCCATTTCGTCGAGATCGGCGTCGGTGAGCGCTGCACAGTCCCTGGTTTCCACCTGGATTGGCATGCGTAGAGCTCCCCATGTCGTCGTGCGAGGTCTTCATTGTGCCAGAAAATCGGCGAAATCGAAAAGGCGGACGAGTATTAGAGCATGACGGCGTCGTGACCGAGCAACATTCGCAGCTCGCCGACGGCCCGGTCGAGGTCCACACAAAACTCGTCTGCCAGGCGCAATATCTTGCCTTGGCCGATGTGCAAGTAGACAGGTGAGTCGCCCGGATGGTCGCGAAGAATCTTTCGGATTTGATGAATTTTAAGTTCGTTGAGCGACGTTGACGGCACCAGGAGACGCAGCGAAGCCGACCCCGCGGTGTCGAGGCCCACGATGTTGTTTACATCGAGGGCCATGAATCCGACGCGAACCTCGTCGCGTTTGTCGACGCGTCCCTTGACGGTCACGATCGCATCGTCGAGCAACTTGTGGCCGAGCTCCATGAGGGCCCGTGGGAACACCGTGACTTCGATCGTGCTGTCGAGATCTTCGAGCACGAACACCGCCATCTGATCGCCCTTCTTGGTGAACTTACGGGCCATGTTGGTGATCACCCCACCGAGCACCAGCACCGCACCATCGTCGCGCTCCGGGGCCTCGGCGATGCCACAGTCGACCTTGCGGCGCAGCGCCGCTTCGACCCCCAGCAACGGGTGATCGGAGACATACAGACCAAGCATCTCTTTCTCGAAACGCAATCGGTCACTCTTGTCGAACTCGTTGGCGGGGATGGCGACGCGCTCGTCGAATCCCTCGACGTTGTCGCCACCCAGATCGCCGAACAGGCTCATCACGCCCTGATCACGTTCGCGACGACGAACCAACGTGCCATCGATGATCTGTTCGAAGACCATCAGCAAACCTCGGCGCGGATGGCCGAGGGCATCGAACGCGCCGGCCTTGATCAACGACTCGACCGTGCGCTTGTTCAGCACCGGCTCGGGCACGCGTTCGGCGAAGTCGTGGAACGATTGATACGGCCCGTTGGCGTTGCGCTCGCCGAGCAGCAGTTCGACCAGCCCCTCGCCCACGTTGCGAATGGCCGACAACCCGAACGTGATGGCGCCAGGCGAACCGGCAGGCAAGGTCACGTCGGCAGAAACCTCTTCGGCGCTGACCGTGGCAAAGTCCATCACGGATCGATTGATGTCGGGCGTCAGCACCTTGATGCCTGCCGCCCGAGCGTCGCTGAGGTACACCGCGGCTTTGTCGAGGTTGCTCTTGACGCTCGACAACAGGCACGCGAAGTACTCGACGGGATAGTGC
>JANOCR010000072.1:0-17293 GCA_031412355.1 Ilumatobacteraceae bacterium
GTCGCTGGCAAGTCGATGGACGACTCGAGAGCGACAAAGTTCGACGGCGACACCGATGGCCAAGATTGGGCACGCTCAGTAGGAGTAGAAGCCCTGCTTGGTCTTTCGGCCGAGGTGGCCCGCGGCGATCATGTCGAGCAGCGTCTGTGCTGGAGCGTCGGCGGCGCTGCCGAAGGCGCCGTGAATGGTCTCGAGAATCGCCACCGACGTGTCGAGGCCGATGAGGTCGAGCAATGCGAACGGGCCCATCGGGAAGTTGCAGCCACCCTTCATCGCAGTGTCGATCGACTCGATCGACGCCGTGCCACGCTCCAACATCCGAACCGCATTGTTGAGGTACGGGAACAGCAGTGCGTTGACGATGAAGCCGGCGTGGTCTTGAACCTCGACGGAATCCTTGCCGCACGCTGCAACGAAGGCGACAGCCGTGTCGATCGTCGCCGCACATGCGGTGAGGGGACGCACGACTTCGACCAGCGTCATCACCGTCGCCGGATTGAAGAAGTGGATACCGCAGACTTGCTCGGGTCGCGACGTGGCCAGTGCCAGATCGATGACCGGGAGCGTCGATGTGTTGGTCGCCAGGATTGCCGACGGCTTGGTTGCCTGATCGAGTTCGCCGAACAGGGCCAACTTCACGCCGATCTCCTCGATCACGGACTCGATCACCAGATCGCACTCGCCGAACGAGGCGAAACCTTGCGTTGCCGAGATCCGACCCATCACCGCGCTTCGTTCGTCGGCAGTCGCCTTGCCACGCTCGACGGCCTTCGCCAAGCCGGCGTCGATCGTTCGCAACACAGCAGCGGCCGCCTCGTGCGAACGAGACGACACGATTACCGTGTAGCCCGCCCGGGCAGCGACTTCGGCCAGCCCGGCACCCATGATCCCGGAGCCAACGATGCCGACGGTGCGAATCCCGGTCTCGCCTTCCCCACGTGTCATCGCGTTGACTGTAGCTACCCGTGGGTAACTTAGGCAATCCGACTACGGTTCGAGCCGTGCAACTCGGCGACGACCACGACGACCACGACGACCACGACCTGACAGCGGCTCTGGCGTTCTTCTTGGAGGCCGACCGCTTGAAGAGCGTCGAGCGCCGGAACCGGCTTGCCGACGGCACGCGTCGCGAGAACACGGCGGAGCATTCATGGCATCTCGGAATCGCAGCACTGGTGCTGGCGCCGTTTGCCAGTGAACCGATCGACGTCGGCACAGCGGTCGCCATGGCGCTGGTACACGACATCGTCGAGATCGACGCTGGCGACACGTTCGCCTACGACGACGCAGACGCCACGACGAAACAGGCGCGCGAGGAAGTGGCAGCCGATCGATTGTTCGGCCTGCTCTCGGCCGAGACCGGGCAACGATTCCGCGACCTGTGGGACGAGTACGAGCGCGGCGACACCGCCGAAGCACGTTTCGTGATGGCCATCGACCGGTTGGCACCGATGATGTTGAACCTCGCCGAAGGCGCTTCCACCTGGCGGGAATACGGCATCAGCCGATCGCGGGTGATCGCACGCAACGGGCACCACATCGAAAAGTCGCTGCCGGGCGCATGGGGCGTGGTGCTGGCCCAACTCGACGCCGCCGCTGCTGCCGGGCACGTGGACCCGACGTGACGGAGTTCATCGGCAGTTAACCGGCGATATGGGTCCTGTACGTAATTGTCTCTGTACCCTGAATGTTGTGACCACTGAGCTACTCCCCGACCTCGCGTCCGATCCGGTGCGCCTGGTCGCACTGGAGGCCGTGCACAACTTCCGCGACCTCGGCGGCTACGCCACGGCCGACGGACGCACCACGAAATGGCGCACGCTTTACCGCGCCGACGGCCTGTATCGCCTGACCCCAGGTGATGTGGCCGCACTGGAGCCGTTGGGCCTGCGCACGGTCATCGACCTGCGCAGCGACACCGAACTCGACGAGCGAGGCCGCTTCCCGGTCGACGTGCACCCTGTCGTGTTCCACCATCTCCCCATCGTCGATGCCACATGGGCCGACCTCGATCGCCCCGAATACGAGCGCGACGAAGACTTCCTGATCTGGGCGTATCAAGAGATGCTCGCCGTAGGTGCCCCGCGATTCGCCAAGGCCTTCGATGCGTTGGCCGAGCCCGATGCTCTGCCCGCGGTGTTCCACTGCGCGGCCGGCAAGGATCGCACCGGCCTGCTTGCCGCATTGCTGTTGGGGTCGCTCGGCGTGGCCCACGACGACATCGTCGCCGACTACGCGCTGACCGTGGAGGGCATGGTCCGATTCCGCGAGTGGGCTGCGCGCGAATGGCCTGAGTGGTCGGCGCGTATGTCGGCGATGCCGCCGGCATTCACCGCTGCACTACCCGAGGCGATGCGCCACATCATCGACGAGTTGTGTGCCGAACACGGCACGATTCGCAACTACGTGCGCTCGATCGGCGTCAGCGACGACACGCTCGCCACGCTGGAATCCGCGCTGCTCGGCTGAGCACGCCTACGCTCGCCGTGATGAACGGCATCCTGGCATTGCAAGGCGGCGGCCCGTTTGCTGCCAACGACGAACTCGACCGTCGGCTGCTGACCGCTGCCGCGGCGACTCGGGTGGTCATGCTGCCAACCGCCGATGCGTACGAGCATCCCGAGCGACTGGTGGCCGCGGCGATGAACTGGGCAGAGCGACTCGATGTGGAAGTCGAGGCGCTGATGGTCATGCGCCGCGGTGAAGCAATGGACGACGGTGCCGTGGGTGTAGTGCGCGGGGCTCGTGCCGTCTACCTGGTCGGGGACCAGCCGCTGCACCTGCGATCGGTACTGAAGGGCACACCGTTGTGGGAGGCCATCACGCAGGTCCTGGTCGATGGCGGCGTCGTTGCTGCAACCGGTGGCAGCGCCGCGGCAATGTGCGACCCGATGGTTGACCCACGCGGCGGTGCCTTCACCCTGGGGTTGGGGCTGATCGACGGCTTGGCGCTGGTGACTGAGGCCGAGACATGGTCAGCCGACCGCCTGCATCGAACCCTGAAGCTGGCCAACACCCCCGTGGCCGAACTGCCCAGCGGAGCCGCCCTGGTGCGCACCGCCGAGGGATGGGAACAGATCGGCGACGTCGTCGTGCATGGCGACCTGCCCGCAGCCTGACACACCGCGACCTGACAAACCGGAGGCTGATCAGGCTTCGGTAATGGTTACCGATTCGATGATGATCTGCTCGAGCGGCGGCACGCCGTCGGCGGCCTGGTCAGGGTTGCCCAGACCGTCGAGCGTCGTCACCGTGGTGTCGAGACCCTCGGTCACTTGCCCGAACAGTGTGTAGCTAGGCGGTAGTGCAACTCCGTCGTCGCCGGTGATGATGAAGAACTGGCTGCCGTTGGTATTGGCGCCGGAGTTGGCCATGGCCACCGAGCCCCGTTTGTACGACCCGGACGCGGGCAGTTCGTCGGCGAACTCGTAGCCCGGTCCGCCCGATCCCGTACCAGTCGGATCGCCACACTGCACCACGAACCCGGGCCTGGCGCGGTGGCAGATCGTGTTGTCGAAGTAGTGGTATCGGGCCAGGACGACGAAGTTGTTGACGGTGGTGGGCGCCGCGCCGGGCGTGAGCTCGATGGTGTAGGCGCCCTTGTTGGTCGTGACCTCGGCCGTGTAGGTCTTGGCGACGTCGATGCAAGTGGGTGGCACGCCTGCGAACGTGATCGTCCTCGGCGAACTGCCATCATCTGCAGGACAGGGCGTGTCGCCCGTCAGCGTTGCACCGGCGATCGTGCTGGGCAGAGGTGTCAGCGTCGTGGTCGGCAGATTGGGGTCGATGGTCGTCGTCGATCCGAACGCGTCGACACTGGTGGGCGTGGCCGCTGCGGGGTCGTCGTCGCCGCGGTTGACGAGCCAGAAGACTCCGGAGAGGGCCAGCGCCGCCAGCGGGATCAGCAGCACGTACATGCCGGTTCGCTTGCGCTTGCTGGTTCGGGCATGGCGGGCGAGTTCTTCCAAGCGCTGCTGGCGATTGGCTTTCTGACGTTCACGCTTAGGGGTTCCCACGAGGAGGTGAGGCTACCGGGTGCTCAAGTCGTTGCTCACTCGTGCCGATCCCATAGTTGAGCAGGCGGGGGTAACCGCGACAGCTTCAACTACAAGAACGAACAGGGCGAGTACGCAGCGATGAACCGACGGGCGCACAGAGTTGGACGCGGGCTGACATGCCTGGGCCTGCTGTCGACCGGCGCGTACCTCACGTGGAGGGTCGCGACACTGCCGAGCCAACCGCCCATCTGGCTGGTGGCCCTGGCCATCTGCGTCGAGATCGCCGGGTTCGTTGGCTCCGGCGTGCTGACGTGGGCGCTCTGGCCGAACCGTGACCCCGCCCACCCTGCGCCGCTCGGCGAGGCCGCTGACCTACATGCGGGCGACATCGATGTCGTCGTGCGTGTGGAAGACCAACCGATCCACCACCTGCGGGCGACCCTGCTGTCCCTCCAATCAATGGCTACGGGTCGACACGTCGTGGTCGACGTGCGCGCACGGCCGGAGGTTGTGGCTCTCGCCGCCGAGTTCGAAGCCGCATACGTGGCGACGGACATCGAGGATCACAACGGATTGAAGACCTGCAACGCAGCCGCGAACAGCCCGATCTTCCTATTGCTCGACGCCGGCGACATTCCCGGCGCGCGGGCGATCGACACACTGCTGCCGCTGATGCACGACGGCAACGTCGCCGTGGTGATCGGGCAGGCGTTGATGGCCGACGACGACTCCGCCGAGCACGGGCCGAACGGCCTCCACGAGCTCACGTTCGAGCGCGAGACGCTGAACCCTGCGCTGGGCATCCGCGGCGCTGCGATGCTCGGCGAGTCGGGTGCGTTGATCCGTCGCGCCGCGCTCGACAGTGTCGAGATCGGCGACGAAGAGCCGATCGAGGCCCAGGCCTACTGGTCGATGGCGTTGATGAGGCAAGGGTGGAGGGTGGTTGCGGCCGCCGGCCAACCGGTACTTGTCCGTCAGGTGCTGCAATCGCAGGACACGGTCTACGAGCGACGGGTGCTGCAGGCGCGCGCAGTGCGCACGATGCTGTTCGGCCACGGCGGCGTGATGCGGTTGAACGCCCTGCGACTCGGCCAACGCGTGGCGATAGTGGCCTCGGCAGTTCGCCCGTTGTCGGGTCTGCGGCGAGCCGGATTCATCACCGTCGTTGTCGCATCTCTGCTGACCGGCTCGCTGCCACTGCGCCCCAACCTTGCGGTCCTCGCAGCGACATGGGCGCCCGGATGGACGCTGACCGCGCTGGGACTCGGGTTGATGAGCGGCTGGACGCTGCGGCCGGGCGACCGAACGCGGTGGTCGCTGCGCAACCTCGGCGCGTCATGGCAGGGATTGCGGCACCCCATGGCATTCGAGCAGCGCCGTGCGCCGATCATGACCCCTCACGCGCTGCAGCACGGCGGGGCATTGGTCGCCTCCGTCGTCGTGCT
This sequence comes from Ilumatobacteraceae bacterium, assembly GCA_031412355.1. Taxonomy (GTDB): domain Bacteria; phylum Actinomycetota; class Acidimicrobiia; order Acidimicrobiales; family Ilumatobacteraceae; genus JAENVT01. The sequence continues at coordinate 5,444 of JANOCR010000072.1, forward strand.
GAGCTCGGTGATGATGCTCCGCGGCCTCAGCGAGCAGGTCACCCACGCACTCGGCGCCATGCCCAGCCACTGGCTCGTCGGCTTGATCGCCGTGGCACTGTGGTCGCTGGCAATGTCGCTCGACGTCTTGCGCATGTTCGGGAAGCGCAACCAGTTGCGTCGCGCCGCTCGTGTGGTCGCTTCGATCCCTGCCGAGGTCAGCGACAACCCCGTCGCGGTGTTCGACATCACCGCCCTCGGCGCCGGGTTCGAGACGAATCACGAGGTGACCGCCAAGCAACACCTGACCCTCGACGCGACCCTCGCCACGTCCCGCGGCTGCGAGAACGTGACGCTGCCGATCATCGTGCGCAATGTGCGCAACGTGTCGCCGGTGCTACACCCCGGTGTCGACGGGAGATGGCGCGTCGGAGTCGAGTTCGGCGACGCCCTGCCTGAGGCGATCAACCCGCTCGTCGAGTACTGCATGATCGGGCCCGCCCGCCAACGACTCGGGTCGCTGACACATGTCTCCAGCGACACCTCCGCGGTCGAAGCGATCGCTCAGCCCGTGATGGATGGTCGCCGGGTCGCGCTGCGGTTGATCTCACTGATGGCTGTCGCCGGCGCAATCGCCAGCGCTCAGCCGGGCAACGGAACGCTGATCACCACCCTGGTATCGGTTGGTTCGGTGCTGATCGCAGCTGGCGTGCTGGCAGGGTCGGCCCGACCACGCCGTGCGCGGGGGACCGCCGATCAATCCACTTCGTCGCCATCGCCCGACTTGGCAATCAGGTAGCCAATGGCACGCTCAGCCCTCGGGAATCGGTACACCAACTGCCAGAAGTTGTCGTCGTGGCCGCCCTGCTCGAGGTGCGCCAGTTCGTGGACGATCACATAGTCGATGACCCAATCCGGGAATGGCGCCAGGCGCGTCGAGATGCGGATCGTGCCCAGGGACGGGGTGCATGATCCCCATCTCGAGGTCATGTCGTCGGCCCAACGAATGCTGGCCGGGAGTCGCAAGTCGTGCCGGCGCGCAAGTGTCGCCGCGCGTTCATCCAGGCGCAGGCGATCGGCAGACATCTTGCGCAGGAACCGACCACTCATCTCGCGAACCCAGTGTGCTTCGTCGGCCTTGCTCATCCACGACGGCAGGGCGATGCGCAACACGCCACCGATCAACTGGGCGCCCACCGTCTTGCGCCGTCTGGTGGAGCGTGTCACCTCCACCACGAACGCCGGAGCGACAGGGGCGACGAGTGGCTCGTCGTCGGGGCCCAGGCCGGGAAGGTGCAGGGCATCGCTCACGGTCAGGGACGGTATCGCCCGGTACGCTGACGCAATGGCGACACTGCGAATGTTCGCGTCGGCTCGCGAAGCTGCCGGCACCGGCCGGGCAGAGTTCGCCGGCGCGACAGTGGGCGATGTGTTGGCCGCAGCCGTGAACTCGTTCGGCGACGGATTTGCCCGGGTGCTCCCATCGTGCAGAGTATGGGTGAATGGCGAAGCCGCAGATGCTGCCGACCCTGTTGGCGCTGGTGACGAGGTGGCAGTCCTGCCGCCCGTAAGTGGAGGATGTTGATGGCCGAGATTGTGGATCCCCGACAGCTCTCGCTGGTCGAGCTGCGCGCGCTGCGCGCCAAGTTGCAGAACGACGACGATGCCGTGTCGTATGTTCGCCGGCTGGCCCAGGCGCGACTCGATCTCGTGCATGCCGAGAAGCGGCGGCGAATCGACGGGAGCACTGAGAGCCTGTCGGATGAATTGCCGTCGATCCTGTCCACGCATCTCACCGGCGGAGCGCCTCGGCCGCCGCGCCCAGCGGAAGACTTCAGCAGCCACCCGTTGGCCGAACAGTTCAACGCTCTCATGGATCATGCGGGCGACAACGACCTGTCGTCGTTCAGTTCCGAGGAACTCGCCAGCTATGCCGACGCGTTGCACGAGTTCGAGCAAGCTCGTTCGCACGAACGCCGTGAGCTGTTCACTCGCATCGACGAGCTCAGCGCCGAGCTGGTGCGCCGCTACCGCGACGGCGAAGCCAACGTCGACCGTCTGCTAGCCGACCACGACTGAACTGCCGGAACCGTGCCATCGATCCGTCACGACCTCGACAAGCGACTGGCCGACGTCGGTGAGCTGATCAAGACGCAGCGCGAGGTGGCCAGGATGAGTGTGCGGCGTTTGGCCGAGCTCGCAGGGGTAAGCAATCCCTACCTGTCGCAGATCGAGCGTGGCCTGCGCAAGCCGTCGGCCGACATCTTGCAGCAGATTGCCAAAGCGCTGCAGATCAGTGCCGAGTCGTTGTACGAGGGCGCCGGTTACCTGCCGCCCACCGACAAGCCTCGCGTCGGTGTGCGCGAGGCCATCGCCGCCGACCAGCAGCTGACCCCCGAGCAACGCCAGGCGCTGATGAACGTGTACGAAAGCTTCGTCACCCCCAAACCCTGACCACTTGGATGGAATGTTGATCGACTGGGTAGCGTTTGACATCTCTGTGCAACGCGTCGCTGTGCTCTCACTCCACACGTCCCCGCTGGCCCAACCGGGCTCGGGCGACAGTGGCGGCATGAATGTGTACGTGCGCGAGATGGTCTCGGCACTGGCGCAGGCAGGCCTCGAGTGCACGACCTACACGCGGGCAACCCAACCGGGGCTCCCCGACGTGGTGCAGGTCGAGCCGGGCCATCGTGTTGTGCACATCCCGGCAGGTCCGTACGACCTGGCCAAAGAGCAGCTCCCAGAGGTGTTGCAGGAATTCGGCGACGCTGTGGTCGATCACATCAAGAACGACTCGCCTGCGGATGTGTTGCATGCCAACTATTGGCTCAGCGGGCTGGTCGGGCACCGCATCAAACACGAGCTCGACCTGCCCTTCGTCAGCACGTTCCATACCCTGGCCAAGGTCAAGGCTGAGGGTGGCGACCTCGAGCCGGAATGGCGCGAGCGGGCCGAGGCCGAGATCATCGGATGCGCCGACGCGATCTGCGTCAGCTGCACCGAGGAGGAGCACCAGTTCCTGCGGCTGTACGGCAAGCCTGCAGGAAAGATAGAGATCATCGCGCCCGGTGTCGAGCATGCCTTCTTTGCACCCGGCGACCGCAACGGGGCGCGCAACGCACTCGATCTACCGGCCGATTGTCCGGTGTTGTTGTTCGTCGGGCGGATCCAGCCGCTGAAAGGGCCCGACGTTGCCGTGCGAGCGCTCGCCGCATTGCAGCGCTCCGACGCTCTGCTGCTGGTCGTCGGCGGCGCCAGCGGGCTCGACGGCACGGCAGAGATGCAGTACGTGCAGGCATTGATCACCGAGCTCGGCGTCGAGGGACAGGTGCGATTCGTCGAGCCGCAACCGCATCACATCCTCAGCACTTACTACCGCGCCGCCGATGTCGTGATCGTGCCGAGTCGCAGCGAGAGCTTCGGGCTCGTAGCGCTGGAGGCTTCGGCCTGCGGAATCCCTGTCGTGGCCAGCGGCGTCGGCGGATTGCTGACGCTGGTCGACCACGGGTCCACCGGCTTCCTGGTACCCGACCGCGATCCGCAGCTCTACGCCAAGTACATCGCCGAGATCCTCGACCATCCGCAACAGGCAGCGCAGATGGGTCAACGCGGCGCGGATCGCGCCCGCCAGTACACGTGGGGCTTTGCCGCCGCTCGCCTGCGGCGGGTGTACTCCGACCTCACGGTTCGCGAGTTGGTGGCCTGCGCGTGAGCGATGTGTACGCCGACACCGAGGTGTCGGCGCTCGCAGCTCAGATCGACGGGTGGCTCGCACATCTGGCCGCTACCAACGCCGCCGTCGAGGCAGTGGATCACGCCGATGGCGACGACCACCGTTGGTATGTGCGCCTGCGCGGCGAGGAGAAAGACCACATCACCGTGTGGCTCACGCTCGGCCAGCGCACCCTTCGCTACGAGGCCTACGTGATGCCTGCCCCGCAGGAGAACGTCGTCCAGGTGTACGAGCTTGCCCTGCGACGCAACGAAAAACTCGTCGGCGCACACTTCGCCATCGGTGTCGAGGATGCCCTGTTCCTGCGCGGCGAACTGCCGATCGCTGCGGTGTGCGCCGACGAGGTCGATCGGGCCATCGGATCGATCTACGCCTACGCCGAGCAGTACTTCCCCGCACTGATCCGCCTGGGCTTCGCCAGTCACTTCGCCACCTAGATCTTGGCGCAGTTTCCGCTCGGGCGAGTTCGCCATGCATCCATGTGGTGCCGGGCGGATGGCGTTCGTCGGGGAATGTCGCAGCGCCATCCGTTCCGGCGCCATGTGATTAGCCTGCGACCGTGACGAACAACCGGACCATCTACCGATTGGCCGTGGTCGGCGGAGGCAACATGGGCGCGGCACTGGTCGGAGGTCTGGTCGCGGCAGGCTGGGCTGCGACCGATCTCGCGATCGTCGAGGTGGCATCGCCGAGGCGCGAGACGTTGATCACCATGTTCCCCGAGATCGCCGTCGGCGAGACGGTTCCGTCGTGCGAGGCGGCAGTGATCGCGGTGAAGCCCAACGACGCTGCAACCGCGGCGCAGGCCGCGGTGGCGGCCGGGGCACGGCGGGTGCTGTCGATCGCGGCCGGCGTCTCGGTCGATGCCCTGCAGTCGGCGTGTGGCGATGGCGTCGCGGTGATTCGCTCGATTCCCAACACTCCCGCGCTGCTTGGCAAGGGGGCAGCGGCGATGTGCGGCGGACTGTTCGCGACCGACAGCGACCTCGATTGGGCGGAAGGCATCCTCAGTGCCGTTGGCACCGTGGCACGTGTTCCCGAGCAATTGCTCGACGCAGTGACCGGTTTGACCGGCAGCGGGCCGGCGTATCTGTTCCTGGTCGCTGAGGCATTGACCGACGCCGGTGTGTTGGCGGGGTTGACCCGGCCTGTCGCCGACGCGCTGGTGCGCCAACTGTTCGTCGGGTCGGCGGCCATGCTCGCCGAGCACGGCGACCCGGTCGCGCTGCGTGCCATGGTCACGTCACCCGGTGGCACCACCGCTGCAGGGCTGCGGGTGCTCGAAGAGCACGGCACACGCTCGGCGCTGCTGGAAGCGGTGCTCGCAGCAACTGCGCGGAGTCAAGAACTCGGCAAGCCACACTGAACAACTCGACGCAATCTCACGAAGAGCGCTGGAAACATCACACAAGTTGGAAATTTCTTGGTGTGACTCTTTTCTCAATGGCCTCGCTGTGTCTAACCTTTCATCCAGGTCAAACGACCGCCGCGTGATTAACACACGGAGTCGCATCCGCAAGGATGCGCCGACATGGGCTGGTGCCATCGGGGGGTTGGCATCGGCCCTTGTCGATTTTTGACGCCGAATCCGCGTGCCCTGGCTAGGTTGTCGCCAATGGGCCGCCGCTACGACACCGTCTCGCTTTTGACCGACTATGGCCTTATCGACGAGTTCGCCGGCGTCGTCAAAGCGGTAATCCGCGACATCGCCCCCCACGCCCAGACGATCGATCTCACCCATCAGATCCCCCCGTTCGACGTGCGCGCCGGCAGCCTGGCCCTGGCCCGGTGCATCTCGTACGTGCCGAGCGGCGTCATCCTGGCGGTCGTCGACCCGGGCGTCGGCGGCAGCCGCAAGTCGATTGCCATCGAAGTCGCCGACGGCGAGGCGGTGATGGTCGGCCCCGACAACGGTCTGCTGGCGCCGGCCGTTGCGATGGCCGGCGGCGCCGGACGAGCCGTGGTGCTGACCAATGCCGAGTATCACTTGCCATCGCACGGCGCCACGTTCGCCGGACGCGACATCTTCGCTCCCGTCACCGGCCATCTGTGCAATGGGGTCGACCTCGCCGAGTTCGGGGAACTGATCGACGCCGACGAACTGCTGCCCGGCATGGTTCCGCTGCCACGCGACGAGCCCGAAGGGCTGGTCGGCGAGGTGCTGTGGGTCGACCACTTCGGAAACTGCCAGCTCAACGTCGGCCCCGACGAGATTGCCGATTGGGGCACGCAGATTCAGGTCTCGTTCGGCGAAACGCAACGCGTCGCCACCCGTCAGCACACCTTTGCCGATGTCGGCACCGGCGCTGTCGGTCTGGTGGTCGACAGTTGCGGAATGCTGGCGCTGGTGCTGGATCAGCGGTCGGCGGCGACGGACCTCGGCATCGGCCCGGGCGATCAGATCACATTGGCGAGACTGACCGATCCCCCCGCAGCCGGGGTGTCGAGCCCGGTCTCGCTGCGCGCTCGATGAGCGCCACGGTCTCCAACGCGGCCAGCAATGCCGGCTGCCCATACTCGCCGCAGGCAACATCGGGAGTCCGGCGCTCGCCCGCCGATTTGTTCGTGCGCAGGCTGCTGCGCATTCCCGACCATCCGGGCCCAGCGTCGGCTCGGTCGGCGGTCAGCGCGTTCCGGAGTTCGATGCTGGTCTCCGCCGTTCGGTGCTCGCTGACCTATCTCGTGTTCCCGTTCGTGCTTCCGGCACTCGGACTCGTGACCGAGACCGGAGTCCTGATCGGGATCGTCATCGGCGTGCTCGCCATCACGTGCGACATCTTCGCGATCCGCCGCTTCTTTTCGGTCGACCACAGGTGGCGTTGGCACTTCACGACGATCGTGGCCGGCGTCGTCTGCCTGCTGACTGTGCTCTTGGTCGAAGACATCGTCCACGTCCTCACCTGACCGGCACGCCAGATCGGCGGCCCGATCGAGATAGGTTGACCGCATGCGCCCGGCGACCACACTGACGTTGGCTCTGCTCCTTATCCTGATCCTGACGGCCGGCGTCATCTCGTTGTTGCGCCTGTGACTCGGGTGGAGTGGCCACGATGAACCTCGCTCACATCATCGGCGGACATTCGTCCGAGCACGTCGCCATTGTCTGCCGCGGCATCGAGACCACGTACGGCCAGTTACGCGACCGAGTGGCCCGCGTGCGCGGTGGCCTGGTCGGGCTCGGAGTCGGCAAGGGAGACCGCGTCGCACTGCTGTGCGGCAACGGGCTGTACTTCGTCGAGACCTACCTGGCGGCCCTGGGGCTCGGTGCCGTCGTCGTGCCGTTGAACCCGCAAAGCCCGACGCCCGAGATCGAGCACCAGATCGCGACCGTTGCGGCCAGCATCGTGCTGGTCGAGCCGGCGGCAGCAGCAGCCTGGAGCGGTGTCGACATGGCTGCCGTCCCGTCGGTGCGTCACGTCATCGTCACCCAACCAGCCGACGTCGACGCCGAGCTCACCTTCGACAACCTGCTCGCCGGCGAGCCGCTCGACGTGACCGAGGTCGACGCCGAAACGCTGGCCGTGCTGATGTTCACCAGCGGCACTGCCGGGTCGCCGCGGGCGGCAATGTTGAGCCACGGCAATCTGCTGGCCAACATCGACCAGGGGCGCTCGGCGGTCGTGCAGATCGGCACCGGCGACGTCGTCTACGGCGTGTTGCCGATGTTCCACATCTTCGGCCTCAACGTGGTGCTGGGGCTCAGCTTGGCCAATGGGGCCACCATCGTGCTGGTTCAGCGTTTCGACCCCTCGACCGCGCTCGACACCATCCGCGAGCGCGGCGTGACGGTCATCCCGGGCGCGCCACCCCTGTGGCTGGCCTTCAGTCATTTCGACGAGGCTCCTGCCGACAGCTTCGCCAGCGTGCGCCTGGCACTGACCGGCGCGGCGAAGATGCCCGACGAGGCAATTCGCCGGCTGCAGCAACGCTTCGGCGTCGACCTCGCCGAGGGATACGGGCTGACCGAGGCCTCGCCAGTCGTCACCAGTTCTGCGGGATTGCCATTGAAGATCGGATCGGTCGGCAAGGTGCTCGACGGCATCAAGGTGCGGTTGGTCGACGAGGAAGGTGACGACGTGCTGCAGGGTGACTCCGGCGAGATCTGGGTTCAGGGACCGAACGTGTTCCAGGGCTACCTCGACGACGCCGAGCAGACGGCTCGCGTTCTCACGCCCGACGGGTGGCTGCGCACCGGCGACATCGCCGTCACAGACGACGATGGCTACCTCTATCTCGTCGACCGCGCCAAGGACCTCATCATCGTCAGCGGTTTCAACGTCTATCCCGCCGAGGTCGAAGAAGCGATCGCCGAACATCCGGCAGTCGCCGAGGTCGGCGTGGTCGGCGTCCCGCATCCGCACACCGGCGAAGCCGTCAAGGCGTGGGTCGTCGTCCGCGACGGGATGTCCGTCGACGAAGACACGTTGATCTCGTGGTGCAGTGACCGCCTGGCTCGATACAAGAGCCCTTCGAAGATCCTGTTCGTCGACCAACTGCCGCGCAACGTCAGCGGCAAGTTGCTACGCCGCTCGCTGTCGTAACGCCACGACCGCCCGCCGAGGCGTCGTCGATGCGACCAGGAATCCGGCGAACAGCACCACGACCCCGATCAGCAGCGTCAGTGAGAATGCGGTGTCCTTGCCGAGCCGGCCGGCCAGGGTCCCGCTGGCCGACAACACGATCGTGCCGGTCGCGATCAACAGGTTGCCGACGACCAATTGCGCCGGCGACGAAGTTGTGCGTCGCACGCCCGGCAGCGCCGGGTCGCGACGCCGTGCCAGTCGGTACGCGCTCCACAGCGCGCCGGCGATGATCACCACCGCGGCGATACCCGAGCCGGCAGCCGCGAGCACGCGCGGGCCGACACCGAACACGTCCTTGCCTGTCGGCAGGTCTCTGCCTGACACGTTGGCACGGGTCGGGGCGAACAACATGACACCGGCGCTGAAGCCACTGAGCAGCACCAACCACCAGCGCACCCGATCGCCGACGGCGCGCCCGACGAGTAGGTACACCGTGCCCAATGCCAGCCACGGAACGTTCAACACCGCACCGGCGAGATAGAAGACGCGGAACGTCGCCAGGCTCCATCCACGCGCCTCGGCCCACCACAACGCCCCCGCACCCAAGGCGAACAATGCCAACGAAACCGACCAGGCCAGGTCGTGCGGGCGGCGACGGCGCATCCAACGATCCATCGTGCTGAGTGCAAAGCCGAGCGCTACCAGCGTCGCAGCGGCGGCCAGGGCGGCGTCCATCGCCACGTGACGGTAGCGGCCAGGCGGTCACGCGACAGAAATCTGTCACGGCGATGCCGTACTGCTTTGTGAACGTGTGCACGAGTGCCTAACGTTTGTCCCAGGTATGGCTCCAGAACGCACTCGCCGACGCATCCCCGATGCCACCGTGGCGCGGCTCCCCGTGTACCTGAGGATCCTCACCGAGCAAGGCGACGAGGGCGTCGACAGCATCTCGTCGGAACGGCTCGCTGAACTCGGTGGCGTCAACGCCGCCAAGGTCCGCAAGGACCTCAGCTATCTCGGCAGCTACGGCACGCGAGGCGTCGGCTACGAGGTCGCCTATCTCGTGTACCAGATCCGGCGCGAACTCGGCCTCACACACGACTGGCCCGTCGTGATCGTCGGCGCGGGCAACCTCGGCCAAGCCCTCGCCGGCTACGGCGGCTTTGGCGAACGCGGGTTTCCGGTCGCAAGCATCGTCGACATCGATGACGCCAAGGTCGGTTCCGTGCTCAGCGGCGTGCGCGTTCGCCACATAGACGAGCTGCCGCAGATCGTGCAGACCAAACGCGTCAGCATCGGTGTGGTCGCTACCCCTGCTGGCGCGGCGCAAGACGCCGCTGATCGGCTCGTGCGCGCCGGCGTCACCAGCATCTTGAACTTCGCGCCTGTGGTGCTGGCCGTGCCCCGCGCGATCGAGGTGCGCAAGGTCGACCTCGCTGTCGAACTGCAGATCCTCAGCTACCACGAACAACGCCGCGCCGGCGGCGCCATACATGCGGTCGGCAACACGCGACCGGCGAGCGCGTAGGCGGCTGCTATGTCGATCGTTGTCATCGGTGTCAACCACCGCACCGGCCCGCTGTCGTTGCTCGAGCGGCTGGCCATTCGCCCCGACGAGCAAGGCAAGGCAATCGCCGGCCTGGTGTCGCGCCACAGCATCCGCGAGGCGGTCGTGCTCAGCACATGCAACCGCACCGAGATCTACGCGGTCGCCGAGCGGTTCCACGGCGCCTACGCCGACATACGCGATTTCCTGTGCGATCTCGGCGGGCTCGACGCCGACGAGCTCCACTCCCATCTGTACAGCCAGCACGACGATGCCGCCGTAACCCACTTGTTCGAGGTCGCAGCCGGGCTCGACTCGGCGGTCCTCGGCGAAAGCGAGATCCTCGGCCAAGTCCGCTCGGCATGGGAACTGGCCCAAACCGAGGGTGGCGCCAAGGCCACGCTCAACCTCTTGTTCCGTCACGCCATCGAGACTGGCAAGCGGGCTCGTACCGAGACCTCTATCGGTCGCGGCACTGCGTCGGTCAGCCACGCCGCCGTCGAGATGGCCACCGAGCGACTCGGCTCGCTGATCGGCCGCCGCGTGTTGGTGGTCGGCGCCGGCGAGATGGGCGAAGGTATCGCCACCGCTCTCATCCACGCCGGTGCCAACAACATCGGTGTTGCCAATCGCACCGTCGAGCGCGCCCATCAACTGGCCGAGCGCATCGGTGGCGGCGTCGTTCCATTCATCGAACTGCACGCGGCGCTCGCCGACGCCGACGTCTTGCTGACCTGCACCGGCGCCGGCGGCACGTTGATCGATTTCGATCTGGTCGAACGGTCGCGCGGCCGATCGACATCGCCTCTGCTGATCGTCGACATCGCGGTGCCACGCGACGTTGCACCAGAGGTCACTCGTCTCGCCCATGTGACGCTGCTCAACCTCGACGACCTCCGTGATTGGGCCGGACGTGCGTTGGCGCTGCGAGCCGAGGAAACGCACCGGGTCAACGAGATCGTCTCCGAGGAGGTCGAGCGGTTCGGCGTCGACGCCACCGCACGACAGGCAGCACCCCTGGTTGCTCAGCTTCGCCAACGAGCCGAGGCAATCCGTCAATCGGAGATCGAGCGGTTCACGGCGCGTTTGGCAACACTCGACGAGACCCAACGTGCGGCGCTCGACGCGGTGACCAAAGGCATCGTGGCCAAGCTGTTGCACGCACCATCGGTGAAGCTCAAAGACGAGGCCGGCACGCCGCAGGGCCAGCGCAACGCTGCTACCGTCCGCGACCTGTTCGATCTCGGCTGACCGGTGTCCGGCGACCAACCGCTGCGATTGGCCACCCGCGGCAGCGCCCAGGCCCGAACGCAATCTCAAGCTGTCGCCGATGCATTGATGGCGACACATCCCGAGCAAACTGTCGAACTGATCTTCGTCGAAACGTTGGGCGATCGCACGCAGCATGCCGACGTTCCGTTGCACGTGATCGGCGGCCAGGGTGTCTTCGTGAAGGAGGTGCAGAGCGCCGTGCTGCGCGGCGATGCCGATATGGCGGTGCACTCCGCCAAGGACCTGCCATCGGCGGTCGCCAGCGGCCTGCATCTTGCCGCCTTCTGCCGGCGACGTGACGCTCGCGACGTGCTGATCGGCGCCACCCTCGACGGGCTCGCGGATGGGGCACCTGTTGCCACCGGGTCCGTCCGACGGCGAGCACAGTTGGCGGTCGCCCGACCCGATCTGCGCTTCCTCGAACTACGCGGCAACATCCACACCCGGCTGGGCAAGGTGCCAGCGGGCGGAGCCATCGTGATGGCAGCAGCCGCGCTGGAAGTGCTCGGGCTGCTCGACGAGATCACCGACTTCTTGACCCCGGCCACGTTCGTACCAAGCCCCGGGCAGGGCTGCGTCGCGGTCGAGTGCCGGGACGACGACGACCGGATGATCCGATTGCTCGCCGCCATCGACCATTCGCCGACACGGCGAGCCGTCGAAGTCGAGCGGGCGTTCCTGGCCGAACTGGGCAGCGGATGCTCATTGCCTGTCGGCGCGCACGCGCTCGGCACATCTCTCACCGCCTTTCTCGGTACTGAGGATCACTCTCGACACCTGATCGACTCGATCGA
>JANOCR010000073.1:0-21469 GCA_031412355.1 Ilumatobacteraceae bacterium
TGGCATCATCGGCCACTCGGCGCTCGGCCGAGATTTCGGCGACGAACGGGGCGGCCCCCAGAACCGTACGTGTCGTACTGGGGCTGCCCAGTTCAGCATCGCCGCCACTGGCGAGCCACGCGCTGCTCTGGCGACCGTCGGGGCTCAGCCGAGGAATCGCGCCGTAGTGAGAAAGCCGGTGTGGGCGACCATTCGGTGGTCGGGGCGCACCGCCTGGCCCTCGACGTACCAGCCGCGGTGCAGCACCTCCAGGCTCCTGGTTCCGTTCCACGCCTTCGATGCCAGAGCAGCGCGCAGCTGCGACACCTGGATGATCGAAGGCGTGTAGGCGATCAAGATGCCGCCCGGCCGCAATGCCTCCATCGCGTGCGGTACGACCTGCCACGGTTCGGGGAGGTCGAGCACGACGCGATCGATACCGCGCTCGTCGATGCCTTCGTAGCAGTCACGCAACTCGACGTGATATCGCTCCATCGCAGCCTCACCCAGGAAGCTGCGAACGTTGGCCTTGGCGCGATTGGCGAAGTCTTCACGCATCTCGTAGCCGACGATCTCGGCTCCCCAGCGCAACATCGTCATGCTGAGCGCTCCCGAACCGACGCCGCTCTCCAGCACACGCACACCCGGTCCGATGTCGGCCAGCATGCACATCGGAGCGAGATCTTTCGGGTAGATCACCTGCGCGCCGCGTGGCATCTCGACGACGAAGTCTTCCAGCGTGGGACGCAGCGCCGTGTAGGGAGAACCTTTTGTGCTCTTGACCACGACACCTTCCAACTGCCCGACCAGATCGCTGTGTGCGAAGAAGCCGTTGTGGCTGTGGAACTCGGCGCCCTCGGCCAGGGTGATCAGATACCGGCGCTGCTTCAGGTCGAGCAGCAACACCTTGTCGCCATGAGCGAACGGTGTGTTCATCGTGAGCCTCTCCCCTTCCTCATCACCATTTCGACCGGCACGGGGGCGTGGGCAGAAGCCGTCTCCACCAGACGGCAGAAGGCGCACACGCTACCGGTCGTCGGCGCACCACAGTTCGAACACGCGCCGAGCTCGTGTCCCTGGGCCACAGCTCGGCCGGCGAGGAGCGGCGCCATGTTGTCGATGAAGTTGAAGTAGAAGCCCGCTTTGCTGCCGGGCGACGTCTCCTCGATGGCGTTGAGCGCGGCTTTGTAGGAAAGATGCTTGTTGCCTGCTGCCATCGGGCATTCGTCGACGAGATAGTCGATGCCGCGCACGATGCACCAAGCCGCTGTCTCGCGCTCGGTCAGTCGAACGAGGGGCTTGACCTTCTTGGGAAAACCCGGGCGCGCCTCGAGCACCGGAAGCTGGCGAGCCAGGTATTCGATGTCCCAGTGCAGCGTGTTGCCGAACAGCACGGCTGCTTCGTCGTCGAGGTTGTGGCCGGTGACCAGCACGGCGTATCCACCGTCGAGGGCCGCCTTGTCGAAGATGTGGCGCTTGCTCATCCCGCACGCCGAACAGGGCACCCGCCGCGTGGCCTTGGCCGCGGTCGGGATGTCGTAGCCGTAGTCGTCGCGCAGCTTGACTTCGATTAGTTTCAGGCCACGCTCGCCGGCGAAGGCACGTGCGTACTCGGCCGATGTCTCGCTGTACTCACCGATTCCCAAGCCCACGTACAAGCCGTCGGCCTGATAGCCGAGCTCGATCAACAGATCCCACACGGCAAGGCTGTCCTTGCCGCCCGAGACAGCGACGAGCAATCGATCGTCGCGGCCGAACATCTTGAAGTGTTCGATCGCTTTCACAACCTGGCGCCGGCACAACTCCATGAAGTGCTCCGCGCAGAAGTTGGCGTTGTGCCTCGGCAGATCGATGATGGCCGGGCCGCGGCATGTGCGGCACTTGGATCCGGCCGCGACCATTACGCACCCCCGGAGATGACCGGGCGGATCTCGACGGTGTCGGAGTCGAGTAGTTCGGCGTCGCCCGGCACCAGGGTGCCGTTGCAAATCACCAGATGAGATTCCCGGTTCAGGCCGAGCTTGGCAAGAAGGGCTTGGACGCGTCGCGGCCCCGTCACTTCGATCTCACGACTGGGGTTGCGCAGCAGCACCTTCATCGAGCACGGCGTGACGCCCGGGTCTCACCACGGCTCGGCGGCCTGATTGCTTCGATCCGCAGGGCCTGGCCGGGCTCGAGACGCTCGGTTGCCACGACCTGCTCGTTGCGCCCGAGCGCCTTCTTCAACAGCCTCGGGCCCCACACGAATGCGCCGACGGCCATCCAGCCGCGGCTGCCACCGAGCAGTCCTTTGTACAGCGCGTTGCGCCGCAGCGCAGCCGTCGGCGACAGCACCCGGGTGCGGCGGGCCACGAGTCAGACCCGACGGATCTCGACCAGCGTGGTCTTCTTCTTGCCCCGGCGACTGCCGAGCAGGAAGAACACCAGCAACAGCACGACACCACCGACAACACCGACGGTCATGAGCGTTCGCTTCTTGTCGTCGACGCGTCCTTGAACGTTGTCTTGAAGTTGACGAAATCGCGATTCGAGGTCGTCGCGTGTAATGCGTTGCTGCGCCATCATCAACTCTCTTTCTGCAATGTCTTCTTCTTCGAGATTCGCCATGCGGCGATTCCCATCACGGCAAGACTGGCGACGAAGGCAAACAGGTACGGCAACAGTGATGTCCAACTGCCGCGGAACGACTTGCCGAACTCGTTCTGCACCATTCGCAGCGCGCCGAGCACCAGCAACACACATCCGGTTCCGATCAGCACCGCACCCGCGGCGCCCGCAGCCAACCACCGCCCGGCACCCTTGATGGGGCCGAGTGTCTCTTGTCGCGCGTAGTCCTTGACGAGGTCGATGACCTGCGAGATCTGGCCGGAGTCACTTCTCGCGGCGGGCTTGTCCTTGTCGGGCACGGCCACATGTGTAGCACGCGGAGGTATCGAACTTCTACCGATCGACGACACTCAACCGAGCCGGAATCGAAGTGCGGCCTCGGTGTCGTCGAGCAGACGATCGATCAGGTCGAGGCGCGTAAGGGGATCCGGTGCGCACAGGACGGCGTACTGATCGACCGGCCCGAACGGGCTGATTGCTGCCACCAGAAAGCTGTCGATCGAGGGGTCACCGGTCAGTTCACCTTCCGGAACGGCGGAACGATCGCCCATCTCGACAGCGAGGCCGGCGCAACGTCGGGCCCGCGTCGCGCTAGCACCAGACCGCTCGACCGCGATGTCGCAGTCCTCATCCGGCCAATCATCGACCTCGGCTCGTGGGTAGGGATCGTCGGGCAGCCATGCATTCACCCGAATCCGCCGGGTGCCCACGGTCACCACCATGAACCGGCCGGCATCGAGCTCGGTGACCTGCAGCATCTGGGCAACGACTCCGACAACGGAGCGCGTGTCGCCGCCGCCCACCTCGCTGCCCCGATCGATCAGCACCACCCCGAACTCGTGGTCGGCTGACTCGAGGCAGTCGCGAACGAGTTGTTGGTAACGAGGCTCGAACACGTGCAACGGCAATACGACGCCCGGTAGCAGCACGGTGCCCAAAGGGAACATGGGCATGACCGTCATAGGCGATTCATCGTGGCGCGAGGGTGTCGGCGGATGGGCCTGTCGGGTACGGGCCGAGCGCCTGACCCAGTTGCTCCCAGAGCGATCGGTAGTTGTTGGCGATGCACTCGCCGTTCTGCAGGAGGACGAACTCGATTGCGCCTCCCCCCGCCTGCGGGACATACCCGCCCAGCGACTTGGCCCCGAGCTGACCGGGATTGCAATTGGGATTCAAGGAGCCCGTCTTGCCGCGAAGCTTCCCGGCAAGTGGGCCATCGGTGAAGACGTCGAACAGCGTGCCCCCGGGAGTCCCGGCGACGGGCATGCCCTGCCCGACGGGATCCGTCGCCGATCCGTGCTCGAGCACCCCCAAGATGGCCGCGCAGGTCAACCGGTTTGCATCCGACAGACCGGAACCGTCGACCAGGCTGACGCCGGCCGTCGGCACGCCCCACGCGGCGAGTCGTTCCATGACGGTTTGCAGGCCCGCGGCGCGCGTGCCCTGTCCCTTCGCCTGGAAGCCGATTTCTTTCAACACCATCTCGGACGTGTTGTTGTCGCTGGTCGTCAGCATCTCGGCGAGGATCGCTGGCAGCGGCTGCGATTGCACCTCCGCAATGGTGGCTCCGCCGGCGACGGCAATGCCCGTCGATGCCTCACCGACATCGATCCCGCGATCGACCAACATGTCGCGCAGCACGTTGGCCGCTCCGAGGGCCGGATCGTTGGCCGCCACTTGCGGGGTCTGCCACGAGTCGTTTGCGAGCAGCGCGTCGATGGGACCGGCCTGCGTGACATGGTCGGCGGCCGCCCAATTCGGTACGAAGAACTCGTCGTCGTAGCGCGACCCGTCGCCCACGATGCCACCGGTGATCTCGGTGACACCCGTCTGCTGGATGATGTCCGCAAGCGATTCGAACGATGTCTCGTTGAACGGTGGCCACTTCGGGTTGTTGCCGTTCCACCACTCGTTGGCCAGCACCGGATCGCCCCCGCCGACGAGGTAGAGATCGCCGGTCACGACGCCCTCGGCAAGCGCGCCGATCACCTTCGTCGAATACGTGAAGCCAGGGCCGAGCACATCGAGCGCGACCGCCGCCGTGAGGATCTTCAGGTTGCTGGCCGGCGACAGAGAAAGTGTCTCGTTCTTCGCCGCCACCGGCTGCCCATCGATCGCCAATGCGAAGCAACGGTTGTCGTCGACCGAGGAGAGCAATGGCTGCAGTGCCGACTGCAGGGCGGTGACGTTGACTTGACGCGACAACACTGCCGGGGCACGGCGTACCGACAGAAGCGGGGTAATCATCGCCTGTGGCAGCGTTGCCGGGTCGGGTGCAACTGGTTGCACAACGGGCGGTGGACGGCGGGCGTCGGCGAAGCGCCACAATGCCCCGAGTCCCACCGCGGGAAGTGCAGCCAGCACCACCAGCACGGGAATGGGGTTGACCCGACGCCGCCTGGCCATCAGCTCAAACCCCGGCTGCGCCGAAACTCCGCATAGCGGTGCAGGTGCGCCAGCGCCGTGACGGCACGGTTGCCGCTGGAATAGCACAGCCGACCACTGGCACGGACCGCCGCCGGGCCTGGATTGGCAGGGTCGGCGACGGCCAACTCGGTGGCGGTCAGGATGGGCTTGTCGTAGCGACGAGACAGCTCGTCCGCGGCCTCGGCGAACCGCTGGTCCTGTCGCTCGTGGTACGCGACGATTCGCTCCAGACCGTGGTCGGGATGAAACCCGCCCTCGCGCATCAGGCGCGCCTCGTTGCTCTGGATTCCGAGGCCGAGGTAGATCACCGAGTGCACCTCCGGATGCGCAGCGATCATCTCCATCACCTCGGGAATCGTTTCACGCGTCTCGCCGCCCGCACAGTCGACCGGGTTGTTACGACTCCAGCGCGCCGGCAGCTTTGTATCGATGGCAGCCGTGAGATCGGCAGGTAGCGGGATCAGCATCAGGCCGTCGGCTCCGGCGATGGCATCCGAGGTCACGACACCCCATCCGCCGGCTGTGGTCAACACCACGACGTTCGGTCCCCTCGGCAATGGCTGGGTGGCGAACGTCGCCGCGGCATCGAATGCTTCTTCCACCGTTACGGCGCGGGTCACGCCGGCCTGGCGGCACGCGCCGTCGAACACCTTGTCGTCGGCCGCAAGGGCGCCCGTGTGACTGGCTGCTGCCTTGGCACCACCTTCAGTCGCGCCGCCCTTGATCACCACGAGTGGCTTGCGACGCGCAACCGAGGCGAAGGTGTCGAGCAGCCGTCGACCGTCGACGATCCCTTCGACATAAGCGATCGACACCGACGTCTCGGTGTCGTCGGCGAACCAGTCGAGATAGTCCCCTGGCGTGACCGCCGCAGCGTTTCCGGCTGACACCGCCCGGCTGATGCCGACGCCGGTTTGTCGGGCGTAGTTCAACAAGCTGCTCACGAGGTTGCCGCTCTGGCTCGTGACGGCGATGCGGCCTCGCGGCGGGTACGGCGCGACGATCTGGGCACACAGGTTGGCCGGCGTACTGACCAGGCCCTGGCCGTTGGGACCGGCAAGCAATATGCCCAACTCGTCGGCGAGGGCGACCAACTCGGTTTCGGCGGCGCGACCCGCAGGCCCAGCTTCGCCGTAGCCAGCGCTGGTCATGAACGCCGCCTTCACGCCCTTCGCGGCGCACGCTGTCAGCACGCTGATGTTGGCAGCTGCCGGCGTGCACACGAAGACGAGATCGATGGCATCGTCGGGCAAATCGGCGATGTCGGCAACGGTACGAATGCCGAGAACATCCTCGCCTTCGAGGTTGGTTCCGAACACCTGGCCGCGGTATCCGCCGGCGAGGATGTTGTGGAGGCTGACGAAACCGAACTTCCCCGGATGGGTGCTGGCGCCGGCCACCAGCACCCCCTTGGGTTCGAACAACGCTCGGAACTGCAAATCGGTCGGCTGTGGGCGAGGCCGCGATCCGACGATTGGAGCGTGACCCAATTCGACGAGGGCATCGACGGCGACCGGCCTGCCATCGGCCGCGACGATCAGAGGGTTGACGTCGACGCTGACGACGTCGTCACGCCCCTCGGTCAATGCCGACAGCCCCATCAACACTGATCGCAACCGACCTCGATCGACGGCCGAGTCGCCGCGGAACTCGCCGAGCAGCTTGTGCGTCGCCAGCCCACCGATCATCTCCTCCGCATCGATCTCGCTGATGGGTGCCGGCCTGAACTGAACGTCGGCGATCGCCTCGGCGAGGACGCCACCGACGCCCAGCATGACATTGGCCCCGAACTGCGGGTCGCGCACGATACCGGCGATCAGTTCGCGATTGCCGGCGATCATCGGTGCGACCAAGAGCGATACCTCACCGTCCGCGGCTGTTGCTTTGGCGAGCAAGTCGGCGGCGGCCGCGCGCACCGTTGGCGCGTCGCCAAGGTGCAACTTGACCAATCCTCGCTCCGTCTTGTGGGCGATCGCGGCACCACATAGCTTGAGAACAACCGGGTAGCCGAGCGAGTCTGCTGCATCGACCGCGGCCTCGGCGGTGGCGACTTCGAGTTCGTCGGCCATCGGCACGCCGAAGGTTCGAAGCAGGGCCTTCGACGCAGCTTCTGACAGAGTCCCCGGTCCGCTCACTTGGCTCACGCTAGGCGAGGGTGCCGTTGTTTCGCTGTCTTCTCGCGGGCACGCGCTAGGGCACCAGGGCCGTCCGGAAGAAGGCGGTGATGTGATCCCGCCGGCGCACCAGGGCGTCGGGTGCCAGCGGGTCCGCATCGAGCAGGCCACCAATGAACGGCGAATCGCTGAAATAGCTCAGCAGCGCCCCGTACCCCGTCAGCAGCAACTGCTCGGGATCGTGCTGGCGAAAAACACCGGCCTGCATCTCGTTGTGGAAGTAGTCGACACTGCGATCCCACATCGGCCGAAGTACGGCAGCGAGGTCGATGCCCAGGTGGGCGCCGGCGTCGAGTGCCTCACGCCGCA
The DNA here is from genome assembly GCA_031412355.1 of Ilumatobacteraceae bacterium. Taxonomy (GTDB): domain Bacteria; phylum Actinomycetota; class Acidimicrobiia; order Acidimicrobiales; family Ilumatobacteraceae; genus JAENVT01. The sequence goes on from JANOCR010000073.1 coordinate 7,497, forward strand.
TCAGACGCACGTATTCGTGGTTGTCGGCAAAGAAATCGAAGCCGGCACCGATCACCAACTCCACCTTTGCCCAGCCGCGCTCGGGACTTTCGATGGCCTCGGCGAGACGCTCGAACCAGTCACTGAGCAGCCGCTCGAAGACCTCGTGATACAACGCTTCCTTCGATGGGAAATGGTGCAGCAGACTGGGCCGGCGGATGCCAACACCAGCGGCGATGTCGTTCAGTGACGTGCCGTCGTAGCCGGACTCTGCGAAGCAGTGCAACGCCTCGTTGACGATGAGGTCGCGGGTCGACAGGCTCTCCCCCGCGTTGACGACCATGTCACCAGTGTAACCGACACATCTGGCGGCCTACCGACCAGTAGGTAGGTCTGATAAACTGTGCCCGTGCTATGGGTCGTAGCTCTCAGTCTGGCGATCGGTTTCGGCGTGTCTTGTGTCGCTTTCGTGGCGTCGACGGTGTTCTTGCACCGCGGTCTGGCTCATCGAGCGGTCACGTTCAAGCGGCCGGTGACCGAGGTGTTTCGGTTCCTGGTGTGGATCACGACGGGGATTCGGCCGCGGCAATGGGTCGCAGTTCACCGCAAGCACCACGCGTACACCGACGTCGAGGGCGATCCTCACTCGCCTGTGCTGCTCGGCTGGTTCAAAGTGCAGCGCAGCAACGTCGCTTTATACCGGCGTGAGGCACGCAACATCGAGACGATGGGCCGCTTCGCCCGTGACGTGCCCACGACGCGTGCTGATCGATGGTTCTACGATCACGCCCTCGTCGGGCTCAGCATCGGTATCGGTGTGCTCGTCATCGCCTTTGGCCCGCTCATCGGCCTGCTGGCCGCGTTCGTCCACGTCAACATCTATCTAGGTGGGTCCGCAGCGGTCAACGCCGTGGCGCACCACTTCGGCCGCCGGCCGTACCCCAACCGGGCAGGCAACCTGCAGTGGCTGGCGTTGATCACCGCCGGCGAGGGTCTGCACAACAACCATCACGCGGCGCCGACCTCGGCGCGGCTGTCGCACCGCTGGTACGAGATCGACCCAGGGTGGTGGGTGATCCGGGCCTTGATGATGTGTCGCCTTGCCAAGGTGCGTCTGACGGAACTGCACTTCGTGTCGCCCAAGCGGATACCGGCCTGACGCGAGACCTGTAGTAGGTCAGTCGCCGTCTACCTTGTCGAGAATCTCGTGTGCCTTTTCGGCCACGTCGCCGACCACGCCGTCCTTTGCGGCCATCTTCTCTGCCTGATCATCGAGCTTCTTGGCAACGGACTGCGCTTGCGCCTTGGCGGCCGCGCCCTTTTTGCCTCCGAACATTCCCTTGACCTTGTCCAACAGACCCATGTTGATTCTCCTTCATACGCTCTGGTTGTGCGCATCGGTGTCGCCCACCGGCAGCGACGCTACCCTCGCCGCCATGCAGATCGTGTCAGCACTTTTCGTGGAGAACTTCGAGATGCGCCAAGCCCCCGGACCGTCGACGCGCATCGACCTCACCGGTGCGATGTTTTCGATGGCTGCTCCGTCTCCTGCTCCTGTGACGCTGTCTCCGCACCTCGTCGCGTTGATCTACTGCACGACGACCGAGCCTGGCAACGGTGTGTTCGAAGCCGTGTTCCGCACCGGCATGTCGGAGGATGACGAGCAGATCGCGCGCAACGTCAGTCCGTTCACCGTCGAGCCGGGCAAGTTCACATACCGCCTGGTCAGAGGCGAGTTGGAGTTCTCCGACTACGGCCAGATCTTCGCCCATTGCCGTATCGACAAGGGTCCGTGGCATCTCGTTCCGTTCACCCTCCTGCCCCCTGTGGCCTGACCGCGGATACAGTCGGCATCGTGCCAACGACGCTGACCAACGAGCAACAAGTCGCCGCTATCTCGATGATCCGCGGGTTCGCCATGGATGCGCCGCTGTATGCGAAGAGTGGCCATCAGGGCACCGCAATGGCACTGGCTCCCCTGGGTCACGTCTTGTACAGCCGCGTCATGCGTCACGATCCGGCCAACCCTGGGTGGCCGGACCGCGACCGCTTCGTGCTGTCGAACGGCCATGCCTCGATCCTGCAGTACTCGTTGCTGTATCTCGCCGGCTACGGCCTCGAACTCGACGACATCAAGGAGTTCCGGCAGTGGGGTTCGCGGACCCCTGGCCATCCCGAGTCCCACCACGCTCCGGGCATCGAGGTCACCACCGGACCACTGGGCCAGGGCTTCGCCAACGCCGTCGGCATGGCCATCGCAGAACGCAGGCTGCGCACTCAGTTCGGCGACGACGTGATCAACCACCACACGTTTGTGATAGCGGGCGACGGGTGCTTCATGGAAGGCGTCAGCCACGAGGCTGCCTCGCTGGCCGGGCATCAGCGCTTGGGCAACCTGATCTGCGTGTACGACGACAACCACATCACCATCGACGGCAACACGTCGCTGGCATACAGCGACGACGTCGGCAAGCGCTTCGACGCCTACGGATGGAACGTCGTTCACCTCGGCGAGATGGCTGACGACTGCGATGCACTCGAGTCCGCCCTGCTGGGCGCGAAGGAGGTCACGGACAGGCCGTCGCTGCTGATCTTGCGCAGCCACGTCGGCGCACCGAGCCCCGACTGGACGGATCATCACGAAGCGCACGGCAATCCCTTCACCGCCGAGCAGGTCAGCCGGACCAAGGCCGTCATGGGCATGCCCGACGAAGCGTTTTGGTCTCCGCTGGATCTGGTGCAGGCGTATCGCGCCCATTGCGCCGAGCGCGGCGGCGCCGCGTTTGACGACTGGTCGAAGCGCAAGGTCACGTCCTCGCTCGACGAGACCGTGTGGGACGCGTGTTGGAGCTCGACGGGTGTCGCCGGCTGGGAGTCTGCGCTGCCGACGTTCGAGCAGGGCGAAAAGATTGCAACCCGCGTGGCCGTCGAGAAAGCGTTCAACGCGTCACTCGAGGGTGTTCCAGGTCTGCTTGCCGGCGCGGCCGACCTGACGGGAAACACGGGCACCAAGCTCGAGTCGCAACAGCCGCAATCCGCGGATCACCCGGGTGGGCGGCAGATGTATTACGGCGTCCGCGAACATGCCATGGGCTCGACGATGGTCGGCATGGCGTCGCATGGCGGAGTCCTGCCCGCCGGCGGAACGTTCTTCGTATTTCTCGACTACATGCGTCCGGCAGTGCGCCTGGCCTCGCTCAGTCAGGTCAAGGTCGTGTTCGTCTGGACCCACGACTCGGTCGGCGTCGGCGAGGACGGCCCGACCCATCAACCGGTCGAGCAACTCGCCACGCTGCGCGCCATCCCTGGGTTGCAGGTCATCCGTCCCGCCGACGCCAACGAGACGGTCGCGGCCTGGAAAGCTGCGGTCGCCCACGACGGCCCCACCGCCCTGGTGCTCAGCCGTCAGGCAGTCACGGTGTGCACCGATGGCTCGGCGGTCGAACCCGGCGCGGCAGTGGTCCGGCAAGCCGAGCACCCCCAGGTTGTGCTCGTCGGAACGGGCAGCGAAGTGTCGCTGTGCGTCGAGGCCAGCGAACAGCTGGCAGAAGCGGGCATCCGCGCCACTGTGGTCAGCATGCCGTCGTGGGATCGGTTCGCCTCCCAGAGCGCCAGCTACCAGGACGACGTTCTGCCGGCTGGGTTGCCGGTGCTCTCTGTTGAGGCGGCGGTCACGTTCGGCTGGGAGCGCTATGCCGACGAATCCATCGGCATCGACCGATTCGGAGCCAGTGCGCCTGGGAATGTTGTGATGGACAAGCTTGGAATCAATGTCGCCAATGTCGTGGCAGCCGCCACCCGTCTGGCCCAGTCAAAGGGGTAATCATGGACCGTCTCGCTCACCTGTACCACGAGTTCGGGCAGAGCCCGTGGCTCGACAACCTGAAGCGTGGGTACATCACCTCGGGTCAGCTCAGCCATCTGGTCGACAAGGGCATACGCGGGCTCACCAGCAACCCCACCATCTTCCAGAAGGCAATCCAGGGCTCCCCCGACTACGACGAGCAGTTCCGTACTTTGGCCGCAGCTGAGCACCCGATCATCGAGGACTACTGGGCTCTGGTGCTGGCCGACATCCAGGGTGCGCTGGAAATCTTCGCCGAGTTGTACCACGACAGCCATGGTGCCGATGGGTACGTCAGCGTCGAAGTGGACCCGGGCCTTGCCCACGACGCTAAAGCGACCGAAGTGGCAGCCCGCCTGCTGCACGAGCAGATCAAACGGCCGAACCTGATGGTCAAGATCCCCGCCACGGCAGAAGGGGTCGACGCTATCCAGGCGATGGTCGCCGAAGGGCGCAGTATCAACGTCACGTTGATCTTCAGCCTCGAGCGCTACAAGAGCGTCATGGAGGCCTACATCCGAGGGTTGGAGTTGTATTCCGAGCAACCGGGATCGGACCTGTCGAAGGTGGCCAGTGTGGCCAGCTTCTTCATCAGCAGGGTCGACACAGAGATCGACCGCCGGCTCGAGACCATCGGCACACCTGAAGCCCTGGACCTTCGCGGCAAAGGAGCCGTTGCCCAAGGCAAGCTGGCCTACCAGCTGTTCCAAAAGGCGTTCAGCGGACACCGGTGGGAAGCACTCGCTGCCAAGGGCGCCGTCGTACAACGTCCGTTGTGGGCCAGCACCTCGACCAAGAACCCGGCCTACCCCGACACGCTGTACGTCGACGAACTGATCGGCCCCGACACCGTCAACACCTTGCCAGAAGCGACCATCGAGGCGTTCGCGGACCACGGGACCTTGGCCCGGCGCGTGGACGCCGACCTCGACCAGGCTCACGCTGCCTGGACGTCGCTGACCAAGGTAGGTGTCGACCTCGACGACGTCGCCGACACACTCGAGCGCGAGGGCGTCACCAGCTTCCAGAAGAGCTTCGACGAGTTGCTCGGCGCACTTGACGCGAAGGCCACCGAACTTCGATCGTGACGACGCCGCCTATCGACGAGCTGCTCGACACGATGGAACTCGGGCGCAACCGCAAGCTGGCCGAGCAGCTCCTCCAGTCCGCATTTGCCCTCCTGAGCGACGGGCCCAGCGTGCTTGATCTGAAGATCGCCAGCGCGGCGTTAGAGGAGATGCGTGAAGCGTTCAAGATGTTCGCGCCGTTTCACGACGTCCCGAAAGTCACGATCTTCGGCTCGGCGCGCACGCAGATGGCGGATCCGCTGTACATGCAAGCACGCGAGGTCGCCTCCCACCTCGCGGACGCCGGATGGATGGTCGTCACCGGTGCCGGCCCCGGGATCATGCAGGCCGGGATGGAAGGCGCGGGGCGCGACAGGTCGATCGGTGTGTCGATCAGACTGCCGTTCGAACAGGGAGCCAACCCGGTGATCGCCGGCGATCTGAAGTACGTCAGCATGAAGTACTTCTTCACTCGCAAGCTGATGCTGATCAAGGAGAGCAAGGGTTTCGTGTGCCTGCCCGGCGGCTTCGGCACCCTCGACGAAACCTTCGAGCTGCTGACGTTGACCCAGACCGGCAAGGGCCTGCCGGTACCGATCGTCTTGTTGGATACCCCCGGCGATCCATATTGGGAGACCGTGCACGACTTCGTCGGCCGCCAGCTCGTCGAACGCGGGCTGGTCTCCCCCGCCGACACCGAGCTCTATCTGGTGACCGACGACTATCACACGGCGATCAACGAGGTGCTGGGCTTCTACCGCAACTACGACTCGATCCGATATGTCGGCAGTCTGTCTGTCATGCGCATGAAGCAGGCCCCTACCGACGCCCAACTGGCAGCGCTGAACGAACGGTTCGCCAGCGTGTGCACACCCGAGGGGATCACCCGAGCCACACCTTTCGAGCCAGAGCGCAGGGAGAACGACAATCTCCACCTGTCGCGCATCGCTTTCACGTTCGCCAAGCACAGTTCGGGCGACCTCCGCGAACTGATCGACACCGTCAACTCATTCGTCGACGCTTGATCCCCCCAGCAGGTGGATCGCCTTCTCGACGGCACGCCTAGCCTGCGTCAGGCGTTTGTCGTCGGGTGGTCGCGCCCCGCCGAGCGCACTTGCCTCGCGGAGCTGATCGAACGTGATCTGGTCGAGATCGTCGACCACCAACTGGAGACGATCGACCAGATCGTCGTATGGGCGACTCACAGCGCCTCGGCGACGAGGTCCATGGGATGTTTCACATTGACCCCGGCGGCGGCGAGATGAAGTGCGCAGCCAGGATTGGCGCTGGCGACAACCTGCGCGCCGGCGCGTTCGATGGCAGCCAGCTTGCGCTCGCGGATCTGTCGGGCAAGCTCGGGTTGAAGCGTGGAATAAGCGCCGCCAGCGCCGCAGCACAAGCCGTCGTCATCGAGTTCGACGATGTCCGCGACGGCCTCCAGCACTGTGCGAACCGGCAGGTGGGCACGCTGCACGTGTCGCAGGTGGCAGGGATCTTGAATGGTGACCGGTCCGAGCCGGTGCCGCACCGTCAGGCGACCGATCAGCGGCGCGACGAACTCGCTCGCATCGCGCACGCGCTCACTGAACGCCAGAGCCTGCGGCGTGCCGACCAGGTGCCCATAGTCCTTCAGCGCGGCGCCGCAGCCGGCTGAGTTGACGATGATCGGGGCTTCGCCGGGCATCGAACGCATCACCTGCTCGGCCAGAGCCTTGGCCTCGTGGGTCAGGCCGGCATGCAAGTGCAGCGCACCGCAGCACGCGCCCCCGGCCCCGGGCGTGCGATGGGTGACACCGACGGCCGCCAACACCTTGGCCGTGTTGCGGTGGGTTTCGCGCTGCCACGCATCCATCACGCAGCCGGTGAACAGCCACGTCTCGTTGCCGGTCGCCGCGGGAGACGGGCCGCGGCGCAGCGCCAGCAAAGGTAGCCCCATGCGTTTGGGTACGAGGTGCAAGCGCTGGGCGACCGCGAGAAACGTCGACCCGACCAGCAGCAGGCGATGGTGACCGAGAACTCGATACCCGATGCGCTGCCACCACGGGGTCATGCGACCTTGACGAGCCAAGGTGTCGCGAGTGCCTTCCATGAGCTGGCCGAACGGAACGCCACTGGGGCACGCCGGCTCGCATCCACGGCATTGCACACACGTCTCCATGAAGCTGACGAAGTCGTCGCTGATCTCCGCATCGTCGAAGTGCACGGCGCGCATCGCGGAGATGCGGCCACGCGGAGACAGAGCTTCTTCGCCAGTGACGCGGAACGTGGGGCAGTGCGGCAGGCACAGTCCACAACTGACGCAAGTGCCCAAGTCGTTCTCGTCGAGATGAAGTTTCACGATGCTCCCAACGTACCCGTAACGTCGCAGCCAGCATGCCCGAGGGTCACACCATTCACCGAATTGCTGTCGATCATTCGAAGATCCTGCGCGGCAAGGTTGTGGCCGTGTCGTCACCGCAGGGACGGTTCGCCGACGATGCCGCGCTGGTCGACGGCGCCCGTCTCAGGGAGCTCGAAGCGTACGGAAAGCACCTCTTCTACTTCTGGGGAAATGGTCTCGTCGGCCACGTGCACCTCGGCTTGTTCGGTCGGTTCCGCGTCTACCGCGGCGCGCTGCCGACCGATGCCTCGACCGTACGAATGCGACTGGCCGTACCCAAGGCAACCATCGATCTGATCGGCCCGACCGACTGTGCGATCGGCAACGCCGACGACCGCGATCGAATCGTGCAACGGCTCGGCCCCGACCCGTTGCGAAGCGATGCCGACGCGCAGATGGCGTACGAAGCGATAGCCCGCCGCGTCGCGCCGATCGGTCAGCTGTTGCTCGACCAGAAGGTGATCAGTGGCCTCGGCAACGTGTATCGAGCCGAGGCATTGTTCGTCAACCGGATCAATCCGATGCGGCCCGGCAACAAGATCACACCGACCGAGTTCGCCGGACTGTGGTCGACCATCGTCAGCATGTTGCAGCAGGGCTTCGACGAGGACCGGATCGTCACGCTGGACCGCGACGAGTTCGACGTGCCCTCCGGCGTCACTCGACGAGGCGAAACCACCTACGTCTACCACCGCGATCTGTGCCTGCGTTGTGGCTCGCCCATCCAGATCGTGGAGCTCGGCGGGCGGGCGTGCTACTACTGCCCCGTCTGCCAGCGCAGGTGAGCTATTGCGCGTGCCACTGCGGCGCGTCGACCTCGCCGCGCCAATACCGCAAGCGCACCTCGGCTTCGACCGCTGCAGCCGGGCTCGAGCGCCCTGCGCGCACCCGCATCAGTGTTGCCGCGACCAGGCGGAGCTCGGCGAGGGCGCCGGCCAGTGGGTCGTCTCGAAACGATGCGCCGTAGCCGTCGGCGAAGGCCTCGTACACTCCGGGCTCCCCACCCCATCGTTGCGTCCACGTCATCATCGGCGCGTGATCCCACGCTGCTGGGCCACGGCACAGCAAATCCCAATCCAGCAATACCGGTCCGTCGCCCGACTGGATGACGTTGCCAGGGTGCACGTCGCCATGGCAGACGACGGCGCGCTCCCCTCGTTGTTGCTCCAGCAAGGGAAGGTCCCGCGTGATCGCGGCGTCCAAGGCGTTGCGCGAGCGGGTGTCGATCTCGTTGCCGACCTCGTTCATCAGCGATGCAAAGTTCCACCATGGGAAGTCACCGCAGAACGGCACCGGATAACCCGGCGAAACAGTCCCGGGTTCGATGCCGTGCAGACGGCCGATCATCTCGCCGACAGCACGCCAGTCCACCGGCCCGGTCTCGTCGATCGAGCCGATCGCGAACACTGCGTGGTCGGGGCCAACGAACGGTTCGTCACGCAGGTAGGCGGGGACGCGCAGACCGAACCGCGTCAGCACTTGCGCCAACCAGATCGCCTGCTGGGCCGGAGCCGTCGGCCGGCTGACCCGCAGCAACACACCGTCGCCCGCCGTGAAGATCCCGTTCATGCCCAGTCGCAGCAACTGCGGCTCGTCGAAGCCCCAGTGGGTGGCCGCTTGCCTGGCCGAACGAGTGAGCGACTCGAGCGTGCCTGGCGGTGCTGCGACGAACGGGAGCTCAGCCGAGGCTGACACCAGGGTTGAGCCGTCCGCTGGGGTCGAATTCAGCCTTGATCCGCCGGGTGAGTTTCGTCACTGACGATTCGCGACGATCGGCGACGGCCAGTGTCTCGGCATGGTGCACCACACCCACGCCCACCTCGGCAACGAATTGGCCTGTCATCGACCGAACCGACGCGGGCGGCACCACACGCCTGCTGCCGGTGGGCAGCGCAGGTGGGCCGTCGCACACGTCGAGCGAGCAGCCGGCGGCTTGGGCGGCGACATCGGCGGGATGTCCCTCCAGCAGAGCCCACAGCCGTGTGCCGTTCCACAACACCGATGCCGGGCGATACAGCCGCGCGAATGTCGGGAACGGATCGTCGGCCTCGGCGGTGAACCACTGCGAGTGCAGCGGGCGTGGACGCGAGCGAATGATCACATCGCCAAGGAAGCCCAGCGTGCCTCGGGCTCCCACCAGCAACCTGCACAGGTCGAACCCGCTGACGTTCTTCACGGTTGGGCCCCCCGCCTGCACGACCTGACCGCCGTCGGACACGTAGCACGCCTGCAGCAACACGTCGCGCACGGGTCCGTATCCCAGACGGCGCAAGCCCGCCTGCCCGACCGACAGCGCGCCGCCGACGGTGCCACCAGGTGGCAGTGCCACACACTGTCCGACCTCGAGCAGTGCGGCGTCCACATCGTCGATCGGTGTGCCCGCACCGCAACGAAGCGTCATCTCGTCGGCTTGGATCCACTCGATGCCGGACGGCGGCCGCACGGTTCGCACATCAGCGACCGGGCCACCGCGAACACCGAGCCCAGTGATGGTGACCGGCCCTGTTTCGCCGACCTCCTCGGCGAACTGCGTCAGATCCACGCGCCCTCCGGAACGTGCTGCAAGTCGCCGCACGATGCCGGCGAGGGCAGGACCTTGTTTGGATTGGCGAGGCCGGTGATATCGAACGACCGCCTCAAGCGGGACTGCGCGTCGAGGTCGACAGGACTGAACATCAGCGACATGAAGTCGCGCTTCTCCAGCCCGATGCCGTGCTCGCCCGACAACACTCCACCCGCAGCTACCGAGACACGAACGATCTCCTCGCCAGCGGCGTGTACGCGATCCATCACACCCGGTTCACGCTTGTCGAACACCAGCAGCGGATGCAGGTTTCCGTCGCCTGCGTGGAACACGTTCATCACAAGAAGTTGATGGCGCTCGACGATCTCGTACACCTGCTTGAGGACATCGGGCAAGCGTCGACGCGGCACGACGGTGTCGTGCAGGTAGTAGTTCGGCTTGATGCGGGCAATGGCGCCGAACGCGTTCTTGCGACCTTTCCACAGCAATGCCCGCTCAGCCTCGTCTTGGGCGATTCTGACAGTGCCGGCGCCGTGCGCCATGCCGATGTCGACGATTCTCTGCACATCGGCCTCCAGCCCGTGCGGAAGTCCAGCCACTTCGACCAGCAGAATTGCTGCAGCGTCGACGGGCAGGCCGGCGTGGATGTACTCCTCGACGGCACGCGTGCACAGTTGGTCCATCATCTCCAGCGCCGCTGGCACCATTCCGGCGGCGATGATCGCACTGACGGTCTGGGCGCCGTCCTCGACGCTGGTGAAGTCCATCAGCATCGTGCGGACCGCGGGTGGATTCTGCGTCAACCGCACGCACACCTTGGTGGCGATGCCGCACATGCCCTCGCTACCCACGAACGCTCCGCGCAGGTCGTAACCGCTCGGTTCGGCCTCGTCGCCACCTAGCTGGGCGATCTCACCATCCGGCAGTACGACCTCCAGACCCAACACATGGGCCGTGGTCACGCCGTCCGCCAGACAATGCGGCCCGCCCGAGTTGTTGGCCACGTTGCCGCCGATCGAACAACTCTGCTGGCTGCTGGGATCGGGAGCGAAGTGCAGCCCGTGGACCGCGACGGCTCGGGTGAGATCGAGGTTCAGCACACCGGGCTCGACCCAAGCCAGCCTGTTGACCGGATCAACCGACAGGACGCGGTTCATCTTGGTGGTGACGATAATGATGGCGTCATCCAGCGGGGTCGCCCCACCGGCCAGACCTGTACCGGCACCGCGCGCCACGAACGGCCGGCCATGGCGAACAGCGACCCGCACGCACGCCTGCACCTCCTCCGTGGTCGTGGGGAAGCACACCACGCCGGCATGGCCTTCGAGATTCGAAGCATCGCGTTTGTACAGGGCCAGTTCGGTCTCGCCGACGCGGACTCGATCTGGCGACAGCGCCGCGCCGAGATCGGCGACGAGTTGTGTTGTCATGCCCGCCGACGACGGCGATCGTCACCTCGATCGCGAACCTGCTTCAGGACGATCACCTGACCTGGCTCGACGGGCCGTCCGTCGACCAGCACCTCATCGCCCTCGTCCAGGTCGTCGGCCAGTTTCGAAGCTCGGCCCTCGAGGCGCGCTCGCAACTCGATCTCCTTGGCCCGCATGGCCCTGCGACCCTCGCCGAACGCATCGCGAACCCGCCCACCAACGCCGTGCGCAACATGCTTGGGCGACAGGTGGGTGGCGGCCTGCTTCATCTTCCTCTTGGCAACGCCGACTCCCGCAACGCCCGCGACAGCGCCACCGACGAACCACGTCATTCGCTTGATCATGCAGATCTCCGTTCCTTGCGACGCAGTCGGCGTACCGCCCGCGATGTTCCAGTAGCAAATGCTGCCGTCTTGATGACAGGTGCGCTGAGTGCCGCCCGAGCGACGCGGCCTCCACCGGCAACCGCACCGCTGATGGCCTCGGCAGACCCCAGCACCCGGTCGAAGCGTTCGAGGTCGTCACGCGCCTCGGCCAACGTGATCTTGGCATCGTCGGTGGAGGCGCGCAGTTCGGCCAGCAGCGGACCCGTCTCCTGGCGCAGCGACACGACCTCGCCGCGTAACGATCGCATCGTGTCGAGCACGCGCGTCAACACCACGATCAATGCGGCGAAGCCGATGCTGCACAGTACGGCTGCCAGCACCACGGCCAATTCACCGGCGGTCATCTGCGTTCGTCCATTCGCCTTGCCACCTCTGCCTCTGCTCCGTGTTCACTCGGTTCGTAGTACCGCTTGTCGCGTTGCGCATCCGGCAGATACTGCTGGTCGACCCAACCCTGCGGATGGTCATGAGGGTAGTCGTAGCCGACCCCGTGACCGAGCGATTGCGCACCCTTGTAGTGCGCATCGCGCAGGTGTGGGGGCACTTCGCCAACCGCGCCGTTCTGTACATCGCCCCGTGCGTTCCAGATCGCCAGCGCCGAACTGTTGCTCTTCGGGGCGGTGGCCATGTGAATCGCCGCCTGGCTGAGGTTCAGCTGTGCCTCGGGCAGCCCAACGTGCTCCACAGCGTGCCCAGCGGCGACCGCCACCAACAGTGCCTGCGGGTCGGCCATCCCGATGTCTTCGCTGGCGAAGATGATCATCCGGCGGGCAATGAAACGAGCATCCTCCCCCGCCTCGAGCATTCTGGCCAGGTAGTACACCGCAGCTTGCGGATCGCTACCGCGCATGCTCTTGATGAACGCGCTGATCACGTCGTAGTGGTCGTCGCGGCCGTACCGCAGCGCGCTGGTGCCCAGGGCCGCCTCGACATGAGTGAGCTCCACAGGGTCCGGCTCGGCGAGGGCACACGCAACCTCCAGGGCCGTCAGGACCTGCCGCCCGTCTCCGCCGGCGCGGTCCACAAGGTGCTCGATCGCTGCGTCGGTCGCGGTTGTGCCCTCGGCCTGCAGACCCCGTCGTACCAATATCTCGATGGCCTCACGACTCAGCGGCTCGAGCCTGAACAACGTGCTGCGACTGCGCAGCGGGGGGTTGACCTCGAAGAACGGGTTCTCCGTCGTCGCCCCGATCATCGTCAGCGTGCCATCTTCAACCGCAGGAAGCAGGCCATCCTGTTGCGCTTTGTTGAATCGATGAATCTCGTCGAGGAACAAGATCGTGCCTCTACCGTGCTCGCCGATGCGCTGACGCGCCCGCTCGATGACCTCGCGAACATCCTTGATTCCGGCATTCACGGCGCTCATCTGTTCGAATACGCGCTTCGTGCTGCCGGCCACTGCGAGGGCCAGAGTTGTCTTGCCGGTACCAGGAGGGCCCCAGAAGATCGCGCTCGTCAGCCGGTCCTGTTCGACCAGCCGGCGCAGCGGCTTGCCCGGCCCGACCAGGTGCTCCTGGCCAACGACATCGTCGAGCGTGCGCGGCCGCAGGCGTGCCGCCAAGGGCGCATGGCTGCGGAGATGCTGCTCGGCGGCGGCTGTGAAGAGATCGCTCATAGGGTGCTCAGCACCCGCTCGTAGGCGGCTCGCCGCCATTCGATCACGTTGGCCGCCAGCCAACTCGGTTCCACCCACCGCCAGCTGACGAACTCGCTGCCGTCGGGAGTGGGTGCGATGTCGGCGTGCAGCGCATCGAACAGGAACCACTTCTGCACCTGGCCACGCCGGCGGCCGTCGCGGCTGCGCTCGCGCATCACTTCGTCGGGCCATTCGTAGGCGACCCATTCCGGATACTCGACACGCGCGATCACATCGGACTCACCGAGGCCTGTCTCTTCCTTCAACTCGCGCCACGCCCCGGCGATCGGCTCTTCCCCCTGTTGAAGCCCGCCCTGCGGTAGCTGCCAGCTTCCAGCGACATCGGCACGTTCGAACGCCAGGATCCGCTTGCGATCTGGGTGCCTGACCACGATCACGACCCCCGCTCGAAACTCCTGACCGCTCACCCCGTTCACGGTAGCGCCCGCTTCCACACCAGCGTTTGATGACTGGCACCCCGTATCGGGGCCACAGCTCACAAACGCTTCGATCCGCTCGCAGCGTTTGATGACTGACGCCCCGTATCGGGGCCACAGCTCACAAACGCTTCGTCGAGAGGGCCAGGAACTTGCGGATCGTGTTGGCGATCTCGGCATCGCTCATCCGCCAAGTTATTTCGATGGCACCCAACCCTCGAGCACCAACTCGTTCTGTCGGCGAGCATCGCGGTCGAGATCGGTGGAGAGCATATGAAATCCGAATCCGT
>JANOCR010000074.1:0-47417 GCA_031412355.1 Ilumatobacteraceae bacterium
GGTCGCTGAGGATCCACAGGCCGACCGCAGCAGCGCAGGCAACAAGGGCCTGAAAGGCCGCTGGCGAGGCCGCGGCCAGGAATCGGCTCGACCTGTACAAGTTGATCTGCTGCCCGCTGGCCGCGTCGAAGCTGGCGGCGACCGGAGCACCCACATCGAACAGGATGACCGGCCGCGCCGTGGCCACGATGTCGGCGAACCGAGCGGCCACGTCCTGGCCACGCTCGGCCTCTTGCTGACCGACATGGCGTGACCGCCGGATCCACGGTTGCATCACCACGCCGACGACGACCGCCATCGCCCCGACGGCCGCGGCGCCGACCGGACTGGCGGCGACTGCCGCGATGGTGAGGACGGCGATGTTGATGGCCGCCGAGAGCAAAGACGTCGCAGTCAGGGCGTAGGCCCCGGCAACCTGCGTGTTGGCCATCGCAACCTGTTGGATGGCGCCCGGGGACTGAGAGGAACTGATTCCCCATGGGGCACCGATGAAGCTGCGCAACACCAGCGTGCGATGGCGATGAACAATGCTGGCGGCGACACTGGCGCCGATGTGCGCGGTCACCAGGCCGATGCAGAGCCGGACCAGTGCTGCGAGGGCCGCGACGATCAGCCCGGAGCGGACGGTGATGTCGATTCCGATCACATCGATGCGCTCACGCCCGCTCGTGATGGCCACCGCCGCCGTCGAGATCGCCAGCAGGCACACGGCGTCGGCGATCCCGGCAGTGAAGGACCCGACCGAGATCGTCCACAACCTGGCACGTTCTGCGGGGGAGGTGATCGCGCGCAGTGCCTCCCGGTTGGTCACGACGGGCACGCTAGCCGTGCATCTCTCCGCCGCCCGATGCCCGCCAAGCCAACCCAGTCTGGGCGCGATTTACGCCGCGGGCGGCGTGTTGCCGCGCCCGTATCGGTTGTGCGTGCGCGAGTTGTGCCATGGGCGGCGTGTTGCCGCGCCCAATGGTGGGAAGCGGGGTCAGACGACCTTGACGTCGGCGGTGAAGATGATTTCGTCGAAGCCGTAGCGCGCCCTGACCTCCAACCGCCAGGTAGCTGCGTAGGGGAACATCGCGTTGTTGCTGATCACATGACCGGCGCCGGCTTTGACGACCTCGATGTCGATCGGGTCGATGTCGCGAGCAGGGTCCTCGATGGTCACCGTGACGTCGTCGGGCTGGTCCAGGCTGCTGTTGGGGCTCGACACGTAGATGTGCACCTCGTTGGCTCCGACACGGCCCGGGGCAACGGTGATGGTTGCCAGGTAGCCCTGGCTGGTGAGGGTCGACGAGAACGGCGCGGTGGCCGTGGCTTGCGATGGGTTCGAGGCCATCAGCAGCGACGTGACGACGATGACCACGACAGCCAGGACAAACTCGATACCGATTGCCCGCCGCAGCCGTGGTCGGTCGAAGCCGACGCCGGCAGCGCCGACCGAGCCAGACGACAGTGACAGCTGACCGTGGGTCGAGGCGCGCGCCACCATTGCCACTACCAGCACCCCCGCGACCGCGATCAATTTCCAGATCAGCAGGTTGCCGTACGACGTTCCGGTCAATCCATCGAACGAGGCGACTTGGCGAACTCCCTGAACCGTCCCGGTGACGACGATGGTGGCCACGGCAATCAGCGCAATTGCCGAGAACCGTTCGACTCCCTCGCTGTCGGCAGTCGCGAAGCTGACGATCAGCAGCACGAGACCACCGAGCCACACGGCCATCGCACAAACGTGCAGCATGGTCAGGAACACTCCCAGGTAGTGCCATCGCCCGGCAGCGCCGTGGCCCCCATAGGCGCTGGCAGTGCCGACCAGCACGAGGCCTAGGATCAGGAGCAACTGCCACCACGTTGCTCGACTCCGCCGATGGGTTGCCAGCAGGAGCGCCGCGGTCACCGCGATACCCGCGGCGCGCACGACCCAGGCCAAACCGATCGATGTGTCGAACACGGCGCGCCACGCAGAGCCATCAGTGATGACTGTCAGCGAACGGCCCGCCGTGTATCCGACCTCCAGCGGCATCGCCAGCAGCCCGGCGACTGCTCCGACTGCGGCGGCAACGCCGATGACCGTTCGCTGTTTGCGGCCGAACGCGACGATGCCCAGACCGCACACCATGAGTCCCCCGAACACGATGGCGATTGCGGCAGTCACCAACGATCGGCTGATGCTCAAGCCAATGCTGGCCGGCTTGCTGGTGTAGCTGCTGCCGATGATCGAATCGAGCAGCCCGGATTGCAGGTTCGACTCCAGACCGACCTGAAACGTGAACGCGGCGTGTACTGGATGCGAATCTGCCGACACCACTCGCCAATCGACGACGTACGAGCCATTGGCCAGTTCGGGAAGGTCGATCTCGACTGCGTCGTCGCGCCCGTCGGGATGGCGGGCGGGGCTGATGTCGATGGACGTACCGGTTCCGTCGAACACGCGGATGGCGCCAAGCGAGATCTCGACTGGCTCGGTGAATGTCAAGGTGAGGGTGGCAGGAGCCGCGTCAAGCACGGCGCCAGGCTGCGGATCGCTCGACAGCAGTTCGGCATGTGCCGAGACCTGGCCGGCCCCCGCGACGGTAGCCAGGGTCACGCCTGCTGCACACGCGCAGAACGTTCGTCGTAACCACCTCACGGCTCGGCCGCGACCGGCTGGATCGGGGCGGCGGTTGTAGTCACGGTTGGTGTCGCCCCGAGCCCTGTCACCACCTCCGACCCCACGACGGCCGCCGCCAGCGCCAGAGCGATGCTGATCGCGATCCGTTGCAGCGGCTCGGGTGCCCAGCCGGCGAGCAGTTGATGCTCGAACACCTCGAAGTGCGTCACTGCGAGCACCACCACGACTGCCGCGGCGACGATCGGAAGCCACCTGTTCTTGAGCACCCATCCGGCGATGACGACAGCGACCGCGACCGCGCTGGCCGCCGCACGTGCGGTGCTGCTACCGCTACCGACCAGACAGGCGGCGCTGGCGGCGAGCGCGAGGGCCGGCACAAATCGGCGCAAAGGCGGCATCAGTACCAAGGCGGCGAGCACCGCGCAGGCCGCCAGCGAGGTGATCACCAGCCACATCACTCTTGACGGTGGAGGGAGCCACGTGACTTTCACGATCGCGACCACCGGCTTTCCATCGACTACCAACTCGACGCGGTTCGCCGGAAAGACAACCCGCTCGACATCGGGGTTGTCACGCACATCCTGGCGCGGGGTCGGGTCCATCCAATGTGTGCGGTGGTCATGCCAGCGAACCGACGCGCCATCGCTGAGCTTCATCCAGTTCGGTTCCGCCGCCGCACTTGCGGTCGCCGGCGTGGGCGTGCGGGCGAAGCGATCGAGGTTGATGTAGTGCGCCGGGGAGTTGTGGTTCTCGAACACACCATCGGCGTCGAGACGGAGATACGGCTCGCCTTCGTAGCCAAGGATCTGCACTTCGCCGGCTGTTGTGCGAACCAGTTCCATTCGGTCGCCCAACTCCACCGGACGAACCTCGATGCCAGTGGAATCGCCTTCGAAGCCGGTCACTTCGATGCGATAGTCGCTGGCCGCACCGCCGTTGCCGCCGTGCGCGACGACAGGCTGCGCCGGTGCAAACACCAGTGCTGCCAGCAGCGCTGCCCCGAGCAGTTGTCGCTTCACCGGCGAAAAGGTATCGGCTACGGGGAACTTTCTCCGGTCATCGAACGACAACAAGATCGATGACAACCGCCTTCTGCCGTTGTTGTCGTCGCAACGGCTTTGCTGGGTCGTCCGACCCAATTTTGGTTGTTGACCTTGTGGGGTTGGCAGCGTTGCGACACGATCTGAGCTGATGCGGGAGATGGACCAAAAGTTGCGCGCACTCGTCGACGCGGCGCGCGAGGGCGACAACGTGGCCGTTCGCGAACTGGTTCGCCGTACGCAGCCGATGATCTGGCGTCTGTGCAATGTGCTCGGCTCGCCGGGCGAGGAAGACGACCTCGTGCAGGACACCTACCTGCGGGCATTTCGCTCACTGCCGAACTACCGCCGTGAGGCGCCCATCACTGCGTGGCTGCTGACTATCGCTCGCCGGGTTTGTGCCGACCATGTACGCGGACGTGTGCGCCAACGCCGCACCGCGGGTGCCCTGGCTCGAGGCGCCGACGAGACCTGCGTTGCCGCACCGGGCAACTCGACGTGGCAGCTCCTCGATTCGATCGACCCCGATCGACGCGAGGCATTCGTGCTGACGCAGGTGGCCGGGTTGTCGTACGAGGAAGCGGCAGCACTGCTCGAGTGCCCGATCGGCACGATCCGATCACGCGTGGCCCGTGCCCGTGCCGATCTGGCCGCCGAAGTGCGCGCTGCCGAGGCTTCGTAGCGCCTCGGGCGAGGTCAGCCGCCGAGCTTGGGGACGGTGATCGGCGGGCTGGTGATCGGCGGCACGGTGGTGGGCGGCACCGTGATCGGTGGGACAGTGATCGGTGGCAGGGTGATGACCGGAACCGTGATCGGTGGCAGTGAGATGGGCGGCAAGCTGGTCGACGGTACCGAGATCGCCGGTACTGAGGTTGGTGGAATCGAGATCGCCGGTACCGAGACGACGGGGGCGCCTACGGAGCCACTCGTCGACACCGTTGTCGGCGACGGGCCGCTGGGGTGCGTGTCATCGACGCCCGTCGGCGCGATAGTGCCGGGAGCAGCATCGTCAACGCCCGGCAACGTCGTTCCGGTGGTCGGTGCCTGTTCATCGCTGGGATCCCCGGTGGAATCACTCGGCGTTGAGGGAGCCGATCCATCCGGTGCGGTGGCGGCATCCGAAGCAACCACGCGCACCTCCTGCCGCACGACTGTGGGCTGCACGCGGCCGGGTTGTGAATACACGCTGCTGACCGGGCCGAGGCCGAGGCCTGTGACGGCGATCAGGCTGCCGGCCATGGTCGACGCAGCAGGTGCTGCGGTCAGCCGTCCGAAGATCGACAGCTGGGCCAGCCACGACAGGGGACCCATTGCCTTGCGCAGGTCGCCGATCGAGATCTGCAGGAACGCACGCACCAAGTCGGGGTCGAACTGCGTGCCGGCGCACCGCGTGATCTCCAGGCGCGCCTCTTGAATCGTCATCGGCTTCTTGTAAGACCGGGCAGCGGTAATCACGTCGAACACGTCGGTGACAGCAACGAGTCGGCCGCCGTACGAGATGTCGGCTCCCGACAGGCCGGCAGGGTAACCCGAGCCGTCGAACTGCTCGTGATGCTCGCCGATCGCTCTCGTCCAGTCGCCCAACCAATCGGCGATCGGGCCCCGCACCAGCTCCAGACCCTCCGCCGGGTGCGTCTTCAGCACCGTCCACTCGTCGGCGGTCGGTCGTCCCGGTTTGCGCAGGATCTCTCCGGGCACGCGCAGCTTGCCGATGTCGTGCAGCAATGCGGCCCAGCGCACCTTCTCGCGGTCCTCCTCGTCAAGATGCAGCTGCGCAGCGAGAAGATCCGACAGCGCCCTGACGCGCTCCGAGTGGCCACGGGTCAACGGGTCGTGGTGGTTCAAGGCGGCGACGAGCGTCAACAGTTCGGTCGCTCCGGCCGCAGTCGTCGGCTCGAGCCTGGTGTGTTGCAACCGCCGTGCGAGCTGCTTGGTCGTTCCCGTGCGCAGGGCAACGGAGAACCGCGACGGGACGTGATCGGGAAAGACCAACGACAACTTCAACAACGCGGCCAGCGGCAGCACCCGCCTGGCCAGTCGTTCGGTGATGGCCAACACGGCTGTCGACGTGGCCAGCAAGGCGACCAACCACACGCCGCGGCCGAGCAAATCACGAGGCATTGCCACGTGGCGCGAGACGATGGCTGACCAGGCCAGGGCGGCGACGATCGGTGTGATGAACGCGACCAGGCGAATGCTCGTCGCAGCCAGCGGATGGCCGCGCCATGACCGCAGCTGCTGTTGTGTGGGCGCGACACCTAGAGGCACACATCGTTTTCGGCGGCTTCACACTGACATTGAGAAATCTTGACGAACTACAGCACGAGCGCGCTGAACACTCGAGATCCGACGAACCCCAGCAGCGCCCCGACCACGGCGCCACCCACGACGTCGGAGGGATGATGGATTCGCACGTAGGCCCGGCTGACGGCGACGATCGACGCCGTCGAGTACCACAGCGGTGCCAGTGCACGACCGGTTGCCGTTGTCAAGATGGCTGCGGCAAAGAACGCGGCCGACGCATGGCCACTGGGAAAGCTCGACGTCGACGGACGCCGGACGGGGAACCGCGGATCACCGGTCTCGGTCGGTCGGGTTCGCCGGAAGAGGCGCTTCACCCCTTGATTGACGATCAGGCTCTCGGCGCCGATCATCGCCGACAGTGCCAGGGACTGACGCACCGACGACGGGTTCGCAATCACTCGGCCGAGGCCGATGAGATGCCAGATGCCGCTGAAGTCGCCGAGGTAGCTGGCCGTCTTGAAAACCCCGTCGGCAACGGCATTGCCTCGCAGCCGTTCGAGCTGATCGTCGCCCCATCGGTCGAACGACTCGACAAGGCTCACGCGACGAGCGCAGCGTGCCGCAGCGGTGCCTCGATCGCGGCCAAAGTGGGATCGCCACCGAAAGCTGGGCACCACTGCTGAAACGAACACGATGAACACAGGGGGCCCTGGCGAGGCTGGAAGTTGCCGGTGTTGCACGCCCGCTCGACGGCCTTCCATACCGCAGTCGTTCGTGTGGTGATGAACCTGACCGACTGCGCCGACGGCAGAGCCGTGATGGTCTCGCCGGTTCGCAGGTACATGAGACGGATTGCCGAAGGACGACGACCGAGCACTTCCTCACACAGGAACGAGTAGAAGTGCACGCCGGCCAATCGACCCTGCTCGTACTTGAGACCCGGCGCGCGACCCGTCTTGTAGTCGGTGACCACCAGGCCACCGTCGGCATCGAGCTCGAGACGGTCGATGATGCCGCGCAACGCCAGCGAGCCAACCTGAGCTTCGAGGCGTATCTCGAGACCGATCTCGCGAATAGCCGTGGGGTCCTCCATTCGGAAGTACGCCTCGACGAGCGTCCAGGCGTCGGCGACGAACGCCTGCTGCTGCGCGTCGTCGAGATTCAGCAGCGTGTAGTCGGGGTCGATGGAATATTCCTCGACCGCCTGTTGGAAACAGGATTGCGCTGTGTCTGCGGTGCGTTGTGTCGCGGGATACATGAACAACAACTCGAGAACGCGATGGACCAACGAGCCCTTGGTGGTGTGCGGGCTGGGCGACTCGGGAAGTCGCTCGATGCTGGCGAACCGGAATGCCATAGGACACGAGGTGAACGCCTCGACACGACTGGGCGAGAGGCTGGTCGGCACCGGATACATGACCCCATCGTAGAGAAGGGGTGCGCGACAGTGGACGATCATCGCGTCGGTGCTGCTAGACGTACTCGCCGATCAGTTCGGCCACGATGTCGGGGTGCGTCATCGGGCCGAAATGGTCGAGGTCGTCGAGCTGCACGTAGGTTCCCTTCGCCAGCCGCTTGGCGACCGCTTGCGAGTGTTGGGCGGGTGAGTCCGGCTCCGGCAGCCCACACAGCACCAACACCGGAACCTCGATCTCGGGGAGGAGGTCCCAGGCGTGATGACTCCTGCTCATCTCGAACGTCGTCGCCTCGAGTTCGGGGCTGCACTTGAGGTGCACTTCGCCGTCGGCCTCCTGCCGAAACCCGTGACGAACGTAGGCCTCGAGCGCGGCCGGCGTGAAGCGGTTCAGCGGCGGCTTGGCGGTGAAGTTGGCGATCGCCGCTTCGTATGACGCGAAGGTCGTGCGGCGGCGGCGCGCACCCTGGGCCAGCTCGGGTGGCCCATCGTCCATCGTGACGGGCGGGAACACGACCGGCTCGTAGATCACGAGGTGGGAGAACAGGTCAGGGTGGCGATGGGCAACCATCAACAGACAGGCGCCTCCCATCGAATGGCCGAACGCCGGTAGCGGGCGCGTGAGGCTGAGGGCCACGGCCTCGGCATCGTCGGCGTATCGGTTCCAGTCGATGCCGACGTTGGCAGGTTGCGGTGTATCGCCGTGACCGCGGTAGTCGAATCCGATCGAGTGGAATCGCGTCGACAGGGCATCAGCCAGCGGTAGGTAACAATGCGCGTGGAACCCCGTCGCATGCGACATGAGCAGTACCTCGCCCGCCTGTTGGCCGGCCAGGTCGTGGACAGCGACTTCGACACCGTCGGTGGACGTGACGATCATCGGTCGTTGTTGCGCCTTCGGCGACGACGCCACCACATTGAGAACATCCGGTCGATGGCGATGCCGAATACCACGGCGACCAGCAGCGACCAACGCACGGTGGTGTTCTTCTCGAACACGAGGAAGTCGATGCTGAGTGGCTCGCTGTTCTGCAGGAAGAAGACGACGAACAGAACGACGACTACCGCCAACCCCATCAGGGTGATGCTCGGACCGTTGCGTCCACTGGCGGCCTGGCGCGGTTCGTCGGATGCTCCCCGGCTCTCATCGTTCATGGTGGTGCTCCTTGTTCGGCGTTCTCATATCCGTGCGGCAAACTAGTCGTAGCTTCGGTAGCAGGAATTGTCGAGCGAACGGGAACCAATCGGGGCCGGAGAACGACTGGAACAACATGGATTGCTTTCGCTGGCGTGAGGCGCTGTCGGCGATGGTCGATGGTGAGCCGGCCGGGCTCGACGAACGACTCGTTGCTGCACATGTCGCTCGGTGCCCCGGGTGCCAGTCGTATCAGCAGATGCTGCAGTCGTCACCGAAGCTCCTGCGCATCACCTCGCCCGCGATCGTGCCGGATCTGTCGAAGCCGATCGCGAGACTGAACGCTGCCGCCGATCGGGCTGCGCACTGGAGCATCCTGCGGATCGTGCTGGCGGTGGTAGCCGTGCAGGTGATCGCGTTCGCCCTCCCAGCGCTTGTGCTCGGCGAAGAACAATCCACTGCGACACACGCGGCTCGCCATCTGGGCGCCTTCGGTGTGGCCTACGGCGTCGCGCTGCTGGTGGTCGTGGCGCGCCCCGCTCGTGCACGATCGATTCTTCCCGTTGCGCTGGTACTGGCCGGGGCTCAGGTGCTGGCCGCAATCGTCGATCTGACGACGGGTCGCATCCCCCTGGTGGGCGAGGTCCGCCATTTGCCGCAGGTCGTCAGCGTGGTCCTGATCTGGTTCCTCGCGGTTCCCTCGACGCAACCTGGAGGCAGCAAAGCAGCCGTCAGTCGCCGGATTCGCGTGGTGGCCCCTGCCGCAGCCGGCTCATCGAACAGTCGAGGGCATCCGGGTCGCTGACCGCGCTCCACAGGGTCTCGAGCCACCAGGTTGCGCCAGCCTCTGCCCATGCCGCTGGCGAGTGTTCGCTCCAGGCACCTTCGACGATCACGTCGAAGTCGCGATCCGGTATCTGCACGTGCTGCAACTCCTCCAACGTGCATTGCCGGGCCTTGCCGTCCTCGACCACTTGCGGGATCAAGCCATCGCACGAGAGCGCCCTGGCCATGGACTTCTTCGACCCCAGCGCGCCGACGCACCAGATGGGCACTCCCGGCTGTTGCGCTGTGTGCCCGATAGTCGGGAAGTCGCTGGGCTCGATCGTGTAGTGCTTGCCGTGATGGGTGAACGGTTGGCCGGCCCACAGCCCGCGCAGGATGTGCAATCCCTCGTCGAGCAACTGGCCGCGCACCACCTTGTCGGTCTCCTCGCCGAACGCTTCGTACCCGCTGTCGGGTGCACCCAACCCGACGCTGACGATCACTCGTCCATTCGACAACCGATCGACAGTCGCCACCTGACTGGCGAGTTCCCATGGCTTGCGACGCGGCAGTGGTGTCAGCATCGTGCCGAGGCGCAGCGTGGTCGTGCGGCATGCGGCCACCGCGAGCGCCACCCAGGCGTCGACACCCCACACCGGTTCCCACACGAAGAGGCCGTCCCAGCCGTGCAGTTCAGCGACAGCGGCCAACTCGCCGATCTCGCCGGCGTCAGCCCACGGCACTACAAAGCCGAACTTCATCAGGCAATCATCGCGCTTCGAACAGAGGCCGCGCGACCGATTGCCGGAGATGAAATGCGATGCGGGTCAATTACAGTCGTTGCCATGGATTTCCTGCTGCCCGATGCGGACGATCCCCGGCGTCTGGCCGTCCGTCAATGGCTGGCTGACCATCCGAACACCACGTGCCGTCAACTGGCCGAAGCCGGCTTCGTGGCCCCACAATGGCCGGCGCCGTGGGGGCTCGGCGCAGATCCGATCCATCAACTGATCGTCGATGACGAGGTGTCGAAGGCCAAGGTTCGCCGTCCGGTCAATCCCATCGGAATCGGCTGGGCCGGCCCGACGCTGCTGTATGCAGGCACCGACGAGCAGAAGGACCGTTACCTGCAGCCGATCCTGTCGGGCGAAGAGTTCTGGTGTCAGTTGTTCAGCGAATCCAGCAGCGGCAGCGACCTGGCCAGCCTGGGCACACGCGCTGTCCGTGACGGCGACGAGTTCGTGGTCAACGGTCAGAAGATCTGGACCAGCGGCGCGCAACACGCCGCCTTCGGGATCCTTCTTGCACGCACGGACCCCGACGTGCCGAAGCACAAGGGCATCTCGTACTTCATCTGCCCGATGGACGCCGACGGGATCGAGATTCGTCCGATCACCGAGATGACCGGTGGCCACACGTTCAACGAGGTCTTCTTCACCGACGTCCGAATTCCCGCGCGGAACCTTGTGGGCGCGCTCAACGACGGCTGGCGGCTCGCCAAGATCACACTCGGCAACGAACGCATCTCACTGTCGACAGGTGGTGTGCTGTGGGGCAACGGGCCGACGGCACTGGAGCTGATCGAGTCGGTGGCCGATCGCGGGCCGGTGACCGACCCGCACATGCGTCAGCGACTCGCCGACATCTACATCGAACACACCCTGCTCGACCTCATCCGGCTGCGCACCTTGACCGCCCGCCTGAAGGGCCAGCAGCCGGGTCCCGAGGCCAGCATCCGCAAGATCCTTGCCGACGAGCACGGTCAACACGTGATGACATTGGCCCGCGATCTCGTCGGCGCCTCGGCGATGCTGACCGGTGGTGACGGCCTGCAGGAATTCGTGCCGGGTACCGACACCAAAGGTCTCGGGCCCGACAAGCCAGCAGGCGGTCTCTTGCACCCGGGCTGGTACGACGGCTACCTCTTCAGTCAGGCGTTGACCATCGGTGGCGGCACCGGCGACGTACAACGCAACATCGTGGCCGAACGGGTGCTTGGGCTGCCTCACGACGTCGACGTCACCACGGGCATGAGTTGGGCGGAGTCGCAGCGGTCCAGTGGTCGGGCCTCGTGAAGGATCTGGTGCAGGCTGCTCGCGACATCGGCGAGTTGGTCGAGGCACACGCCGACAAGGCAGAACGAAACAGACGCCTGTCTAGGCGCGTCGTCGACGCACTCCGTGACGCGCAGCTCCTGCGGATGTGCGTGCCGGCCGTCTACGGTGGACCCGAGGCCGATCCCGTCAGCATGATCCGGGCCATCGAGGCAGTCTCGATGGCCGACGGCGCCGCAGGTTGGATCACGATGATCGCCAGCACGACTTCGTCGCTCAGCCTGTTCCTGCCAGGCGAATGGGCCGAGAAGATCTATGCCGACCGGCGCACGATCAGCTGTGGAGTCGTCGCTCCGAACGGCACGGCGACGCCAGCGGACGGTGGCTGGCTGGTCGACGGACGATGGATGTGGGGCAGTGGCATCCATCACTGCCAATGGGTGACTGGTGGCGTGGTGACCGATGATGGTGAGCATCACGTGATGTTCTTCGAGGCGCAAGACGTCACGATTCACGACACGTGGCACACCAGCGGCTTGCGTGGAACGGGCTCCAACGACTTCAGTGTGTTCCAGGCCTTCGTGCCAACCGGTCGCAGCGTTCGATTGGGGCGGCGTGGCGATCTCGATTGCCCGCTGGCAGCGTTTCCCAGCTTCACCCTGCTGGCGATCGGCATTGCTGCCGTCTCCCTCGGCATCGCCCGTCGTGCAATCGACGAGTTCGTCGAGGTAGCCGTCGAGAAGCACCCGCAGTACAGCCAGCGGACGATCGCCCAGATGGGCACCGCACAGACGGACCTTGCCAAGGCCGAAGCGGCTGTGCGTTCTGCTCGTGCGTTTCTGGTCGACGAAGTCGACGATGCGTGGCAGACCATCTGCGAAGGGCGCGAGGTCGGTCTCGATGCCCGAGTTCGAATCCGCCTGGCAGGAGCCAACGCTGCAGAAGCAGCCGCACAGGCGGTCAACTCCGTGTACACGATGGGCGGTGGGACATCGGTCTTCGAGAGCAGTCAACTGCAGCGATGCCTGCGCGACGTGCACGTCGCGACGCAGCACATCATGGTCGCACCGCGGCTGTACGAGACACTGGGCAAGAGCTTCTTCGGCACTGACGTCGACTCGAGGATGCTGTGATGGACGCCATCGAAGCATTGATGACAACCCGTGCCATCCGGCGCTTCACCGAGCAACCGGTCGACATCGCCGACATCGAGACGTGCCTGCGCGCCGCGCAGCAGGCACCCAGCGGCGGCAACCTGCAGCCGCAACACTACGTGGTCGTCACCGACGCCGAGCCTCGACGCGCACTCGGCGACCTGTATCGCGAGTCGTTCGATCGCTACGAGCGCACGCTGCCGGAACCTGCTTCGTTTCGCGACTCCGCCGCCGAGGCGTCGTGGAACCGAACTCGCCAGGCCAGCCGCCATCTGGCCGACCACATCGGTCAGGCTCCCGTGCTGGTGCTGTTCCTGCAGCCCTTGCTCGCGTGGACGCCCCACGACGACGACGGCCCGATGGACATCGGCCGGCTCGATGCCAGCGTCTACCCCGCTGTCCAGAACTTCTGCGTCGCGGCCCGGACCCTCGGCCTCGGTACCGCGCTGACAACGGTCGTCCGTATCCGCACCAGCGATGTCGTGGCGTTGCTCGGCATCCCCGACGATCGTTTCGAGATCGCCGCGCTCGTCCCAGTGGGGTACCCGGCCGGGCACTTCGGGATCGCACCGCGAAAGCCGGCAACAGCAGTCACCCACTGGAACGTCTGGGGCAACAAGCGAACCTGAGTGCTGCAGCCGGCTAGGCCGAAGCTCCTCCGTAACGGCGCAGGCCGCGTCTCCAGCACCATCGCGACACCGCCACCAACACGATCGTGAAGCCGATCATCACGGCGACCGATTCCCACTCGAGACGACCGGTGACCGCCTCCGACGGCAAGGTGATCGCGAAGGCCAGCGGGATGATGAACGTGAGGCCGTACCTGAGCCAGCCGGGATAGATGCCGACGGGGTACTGGCCTGCGCGGAACACGCCGTCGAACAGTTCCTGAACCTCGTGCATGCGCACCAACCAGAACGAGGCCGAAGCCAGCATCAGCCAGAAGCAGTAGATCGACACGAGGCCACTGAGCAACAGCGCAGCGAATACGACGATGTCGTGCCATTGCGTGGTCGATCGCATCTGCACCAGTGCTACGCCAAGCACCGCCAGGCCGACCAGCACGTCGGTGAGTTGCCAGAAACGAATGTCGCGGATGCTGACCAGCAACTGTGCGTCCGCCGGTTTGGTCAACGCGAAATCGAGCTTCCCCTCGCGAACGTCTTCGACGACGCGCTGCATGTTGGGCTGGATGAAGGTGCGGATGACGCCGCCGACCAGTGTGAACACCCCCATCACCGCGAGCAGTTGCGGCCGGTTCCATCCACCGAGCTCGTCAGTCTTGGAGAACACCACGGCCAGGATGATCAATCCGGTGCCGACGGTCAGCAGCGACTGGATGAGTTGCAGGAAGAAGTTGACGCGGTACTGCATCTCGTTCATCACGCCGACCCGCAGGAACGTGGCAGTCAGTCGCAGGCTCGCGCCGCGTCGTTCGCTTGTCTGCATGATCAGCCTCCCACCGAACTGAACCGGCGCACGGCGCGCGGCCACACGAGGTAGAGCAATCCGATGCCGAAAAGGATCCAGGCAAGCTGCATGCCGAGCCCGATGAACAGGTCCCTATCTTCGATCGGGCCGGTGAGCGCGACGATCGGGAAGCTGAACGACCAACGGAACGGGAAGTACCACGTCAGCGTCTGGAACCACTTCGGCATGAGCACCAGCGGGAACACTCGGCCCGACAGCAGCATCTCGCTTAGGTAGTACGCCTCGAAGATGGCCGCGACGCGCGTGGTCCAGAATGTGATGAGACCGAGCGACCATTGCATGATCGCGCGTATGAGGAACGCGCCCCAGATGGCGAAGAAGAACACCACACACTGCAGTAACGACGGGCTCAGTGTCGGACGAAACAGCAGCACCAGCACGATCGCAATCGGGACCCACAGCAGAAGCACGACGAGTTTCCAGCCCATGAACCCTGCGAGGTCTTCGTGGATCGGATGCACCGGTTTCATCAACTGGCCGGCGAAGGTTCCTTCCTTGATCCGTTCCTCCCACGCGAACGGCGTCAGCACGATGTTCATGTTCCGCACGAGTGTCCACACGATGTAGTAGGCGGCGAAGCCGCCCGGCGTCAGCCCGTCGATCGACCCGCCGTGTGCACGGGCGATCGTCGACCAGACGACCAGGTACACCACGGGTTCGGCGATCATGCCGATCATGTAGAAGTAGTTCGCCGCGCGGTACTGGAACTGTGTGAGCACTGCTTGGCGCATTTGCGCGGCGTACAGCGTGATCATTGCGATTCGTGGGCGTCAGCGAAGAACTGCTCGATGACATCGTCGATCGGCGGATCCTCGATCGTGAGGTCGACGACGTCGTGCTCGGCGAGCAGGCGGGTAGTTGTGGCCGCGGTATCGGCGCGCGCCGCGAGGATGGTGATCTGCTCGCCGTCGGCGAGTCGCGCGGTGATGGTTCGCTGGGTCGTGAACCGTTCGGACAGCGAAGACAGGCCGCCGTCGAACACCAATCGGCCATGGTGGATGACGAGGACCCGTTTGCACAGCGCCTCGACGTCGGCCATGTAGTGGCTGGTGAGGAGGACCGTTGCGCCGTAGCGCGTGTTGTATTCGGCGACGAAACTGCGGATCCGCCGCTGCATCGTGATGTCGAGGCCGATCGTCGGCTCATCGAGGAACAGCACCTGCGGCCGGTGCAGCAGCGCGCCGGCGATCTCCATCTTCATCCGCTCGCCGAGAGACAGGTTGCGCACGGGTTGGGTGACGAGGGTGCCGATGTCGAGGAGATCGATCAGTTCGTCGCGCAGCGCGACGAACTCGGATCGCGGTATTCGGTAGATCGCTCTGTTGAGCTCGAACGAGTCGAGTGCCGGAAGGTCCCACTGGAGTTGATTGCGGTTGCCCATCACGAGTGTGATTTGTCGCAGCAGCGCCGCCGGCCTGTCCTTCGGCTCTAAGCCCAACACGCGGCAGCGACCGCCGGTGGGATGCAGCAGCCCCGACAACATCTTCAGCGTGGTTGTCTTGCCAGCGCC
Organism: Ilumatobacteraceae bacterium; assembly: GCA_031412355.1. Classification (GTDB taxonomy): domain Bacteria; phylum Actinomycetota; class Acidimicrobiia; order Acidimicrobiales; family Ilumatobacteraceae; genus JAENVT01. Next base: position 15,416 of record JANOCR010000074.1, read on the forward strand.
GTTCGGGCCGAGGAACCCGACCACTTCACCTGGCTCGATCGTGAACGATACGGAGTCGACGGCGGTCACGTCTTTGGTCTCCCGGTGCACGAGACTGCGGACCGAGGCGCGCAAGCCCTGCTCGCGAACGGGCACCTCGAACGTTTTGGTCAGGGCCTCGACCTCGATGCTGGGCACGGCCAACATCCTGCACCATTGAGTCCAGGACTTCCGAGCAAATAGTTCTCCTCCATCATCGGACCCCGCGGCCGCTAGCGTCGGCGGTGTGCCCCAGCCGTCATCGACACCGTGATCCCCGACCTGATCGACGACAAGATCGACGCGCTACAGGCCGAACTTCGCCGGCTCGGTCGCGTAGTCGTCGCCTTCAGCGGCGGGGCCGACAGCGCGTTCCTTGCAGCGATGGCTCATCGCGTGCTTGCCGACGGTGCGCACGCGGTCACGGCGGTTTCACCGTCACTCGCCGGCGACGAAGAGGCCGATTGCCGCGCCTTGGCTAACGAGTGGGGGCTGCGCTGGACACCTGTCGTCACCCATGAGATGGAACGTGCGGCCTACCGCATCAACGACATCGACCGCTGCTACCACTGCAAGGCCGAGTTGATGGATGTCGTCGGTCCGATTGCAGCGGCGGCGGGTGCGACGGTCGTGCTCGGTGTCAACCTTGACGATCTGGGCGATCATCGGCCGGGGCAACGTGCCGCCGATCAGCGCGGCGCAACCTTCCCGCTCGTCACTGCCGGGTTCACGAAGGCAGACGTGCGTGCGGCGTCGCTGGCTCTTGGCCTGCGAACATGGGACAAGCCTGCGGCGGCCTGCCTGGCCAGCCGAGTCCCCTATGGAACAGAGGTCACCGTGGCGTTGCTGAGTCAAGTCGATCGCGCCGAGGCCTCCCTGAAGCGTCTCGGCTTCGCATCGCTGCGCGTGCGTCACTACGGCGACACAGCGCGCATCGAAGTGCCACTCGACCGGTTGAACGACGTGGTAGCGCGACGGGCCGAGGTAGTCGAAGCCACCAAGTCCGCCGGCTACGCCTACGTCACCCTCGATCTCGAAGGCCTGCGGTCCGGCAACCTCAACAACGTGCACGCTCAATCTGACGGGGGTTCGAAGCCATGAAGTTGTCGATGATGATCAATTACGCAGGCGGGTTCAAAGAGGCCGTGCAACGTGTCGTCGAACTCGAGAAGGCCGGCCTCGATCAGGTGTGGGTCGCCGAGGCCTACAGCTTCGATGCGATCAGCCAGATCGGGTACCTCGCTGCCAAGACCGATCGGGTCGAGATCGGTACCGGCATCATCAACGTGTACTCGCGAACGGCCGCGCTCACGGCCATGACAGCGGCCGGCTGCGACTACGTCAGCGACGGCCGGTTCGTGCTCGGCCTCGGCGCCAGCGGCCCGCAGGTCATCGAGGGCTTTCACGGCGTGCCGTACGACAAGCCGATGCAGCGGACCAAGGAGTACATCGAGGCCTGCCGGATCATCTGGAAGCGTGAGGAGAAGTTCGACTACCAAGGCCAGACCTTTCAGGCGCCGCTGCCCGCTGGCCAGGGCACAGGCCTCGGCAAGCCGTTGAAGCTGATCAATCACCCGGTTCGCAGCGACATACCGATCTGGTGGGCCAGCTTGAAGGGGCTCAGTGTCACGGCCACCGCTGAGATCGCGGATGGTTGGCTGCCGATCATGTTCATCCCCGAGAAGCATCACAACGTGTGGGGCGACTTCCTGAAGGCCGGGCTGGCCAAACGCGATCCGTCCCGGCGGCGGCTCGACATCTCCGCCGGCGGAATCCTTGCGATCGGCGACGAACTGGTCGGCGACAAGCAAGCAGCCATCCTCGACGTCGTCAGGCCGATGACGGCGCTGTACGTAGGTGGCATGGGCGCTCGCGGCAAGAACTTCTACAACGACATCTGTCGCGACTACGGCTACGAGCAAGAGGCCGTCGACATCCAAGACCTGTATCTCGACGGCAAGAAGGAGGAAGCGGCGGCCCGCGTACCCGGCGAGTGGCTGGAGCTGTCGAACCTGGTCGGTCCGGCGAGTTACATCAAGGAACGTGTTGGTGCCTTCAAAGAAGCCGGTGTCACCGTGTTGTCGGTAAACCCGGTGGGGCCCGACGCGGTGCAGCAAATCGAGACGCTACGGGCGATAGTCGACGACGCCTGAATGCCGATACCGTCAACCCCATGACGCAGATCAACGCCGACGGCTTCGTTGCACCCGGATGGGAGCCGGTCAAGCTGGCGTACGAGAAGAACTTCGAGCGCGGTGAAGAGGTGGGTGCATCGGCGGCCGTGTATCACCGTGGCCGCAAGGTGGTCGACATCTGCGGCGGATCCTTCGACACCGTTGGTGATCGGCCATACGACGACTCGACACTGCAATTGATGTTCAGCACGACCAAGGGTGTCGTGGCCATTGCCGTGGCGATGTGCGTGCAGCGCGGGTTGCTCGACTACGACGAAAAAGTCGCGACCTACTGGCCAGAGTTCGCCGCTCACGGCAAGGGCGAGGCCACGGTCGCCCAGTTGATGAGCCACCAATGCGGCCTGATCGCCCCCGATGTTCCCGTGACGCTGGCCGACGTGCTCGACTGGAAAACGATGACGGCGATGGTTGCCGACACCAAGCCCGATTGGCCGATAGGCACTGCTCACGGCTACCACGCCGTCACATTCGGCTGGCTTGCCGGCGAGTTGATCCGCCGCACCGATGGCCGCTCGCCCGGCCAGTTCGTCGCCGACGAGATCGCCGGTCCATTGGGCGTCGAGATGTGGATCGGGCTGCCGGACGAACAGGAGTCACGCGTGTCGCCGATCATCGGCTCGCTGCTGGGCACCGACGACACGCCCGAATACGTGCGGGCCATGATGGAGATGTTCCTCGGCGCGGGTACCCGCGCCGGCCGCGCCCTGCTGCTGAACGGAGCGTTCGACACCACCGAGCAGGTTTTCAATCGCCGCGAGGTTCATGCTGCCGAGATCCCCGCGGCCAACGGCATCGCCAACGCGAATGCTCTGGCGAAGATCTACGCCGCAACGATCTCGCAGGTCGACGGTGTCCGACTGATCGATGAATCGGTGTGTGACAGGGCCCGCGCGACGATCACTCCAGCCGGCCAGCCGGATCTGTGCCTGATCGTGCCGACCACCTTCGGCATGGGATTCATGACCCATGGCATGTTCACGCCGTACTCCGGCCCGGGCAGCTTTGGTCACTCCGGCGCTGGCGGATCAGTCGCATTTGCGCAGCCCGAAAGGGAACTCGCCGTCGCGTACCTGATGAACCAGGCCGGTGCCAACCTCGCCGCCGACGCCCGCGCCCAGCGCATCATCGATGCCGCAGCCAGGGTTGCCGACTCCGTCTGACCCACCGCCGTGACCCGAGTTACAGCGGGCCGCGCAGCCACCACAGGCCGAGTGCCCAGGCGATCATCAACAGCACAACGGCGGCAAGTGCATACCGCCACGTGAGTTCTTTGATCGTGGTGATCGCCTCGCCCGTGCTCTGTTGCAGGTTGGCGCGGATGTCGTCGTACGCGCTGGCGAGTTCTTCGGCCGAGGGGGCAACGTAGGCTTGGCCGCCGGTGGCATCTGCAGCGGCCTGCAACTCATCGAGTTTCACCGGCACCGGATCCAACCCGCCGGTGTCGGGATTGGTGATGGCTCCGTCCTCGGTGCCGAACGCGATCGTGTAGACCGGCACGTTGGCTTCCGCGGCGATCTGCGCGCCGTCGGCGGTCGGCCGTCCGCGCGTGGTCTCGCCGTCGGACAGAACCACCAGCGTTCCTGGCGATTCGTCGGTCGGTTCGCCACGTTGCAGCACGCGCACGCCGGAGGCAATTGCATCGCCGATGGCAGTGCCCTCGCCGAGTTGCAACGCTTCGATGGCTTCGGTCAGGCGAACTCGATCGGTCGTCGGTTCGACGTCGACGGAAACAGTTCCACTGAACGCGATCAGCCCGACGTCGATATCAGCGTCGACCGCATCGACGAAGTCGACGCCGGCGTCCTTCGCCGCTTCCAACCGATTGGGTGCGACATCGTCGGCTTGCATCGACAGCGACACGTCGAACACCAGGAAGATCTTGCCGGCCGACACCGGCCGAGAAGTCGAGCGTTCGACCGGTTGGGCAGCGCCAAGCACTCCGATGGTCAGGGCGGCGAGCTGCACACCGGCCACGCCGTGACGTCGCCACCCCGGCCGTGTCGGGGCGATCTGTTCGAGCATCTCGATCTGCGTGAACCGGACCGTGTTCACCGCTCGGCGTCGTTGGGCTACGACATACAGCACGACCAGTCCCGCCACGAGCACCAGCAGCCACAGACGGCCCGGAGCCAGGAAGTCCCAACTCATCGATGGACCATGGCCGGCCGCAAGCGGCGCCGGCGCACGTGTGCGGCGATCTCCGAGAGCCAATCGCCGTCGGTCGACAGCTCCAGCCAGTCGCCGCCCGATGAACGGACGGTTTGCTCGCGTTCGGCGCGCCGCATGGCGGCGTGATCGGCAAACCGCCGCTGCACCGCGTGGGTGACCATCACTTCGCGTGTCGAACCGGTCGAAGGATCAGAGAACGTGACCAAACCGATCGGCGGTACGTCGAACTCGCGCGGATCGACCACGCCGATGGCCAACAGGTCGTGGCGCATCGACAGCGCAGACATCGGCGCCGACCACTCCGTGCCCGCAAAATCGGAGATCACGCAGATGAAGCCTCGACGCTTGCTGAGCGCGCCGACGCGGCGTAGTGCCTCGGGCAGGTCGCCGCGACCGAGCTTCTCGGTGTCAGGCGAATCGGCGACGGCCTGCAAGATGGCACGAACGTTGTCGCGGCCTAGCCGAGGTGGTGTGACCCGCAGATGGGGCCCGGCGACGAGCACCGAACCCAACCGGTTCTGATTGCGCGCGGTCAGGAAGCCGACGGTTGCTGCGGCGGCCAAGGCGATCTGCGCCTTCGTACTGTGGCTCGTGCCGAAGTGCATCGCCGCGGAAACGTCGACCACCATCCATGCCTCGAGATCACGATCGGCGATCTGGTCGCGCACGTGCAGCTCGCGCGTCCTGGCCGTGACGTTCCAGTCGATCCGGCGCACATCGTCACCCGGCTGATAAGTACGCGACTCGCCAGGCTCGCTTCCGTGGCCGGGCGTGATGCCCTGATGCTGGCCGTGCAGTTGCCCATCGAGACGCCGGTTGATGGCGAACTCCAGCGACCTCAGCAGCTCGGCGATGGATGCTGGGGTCGGACCGCGGGGCCAGTCGATCGTCGAGCTGACAGCCACCACCTCAGCTCCGCCAGATGGGGTCGTTCGGCTTCGGCGAGACCCACATGGTGGGCACCGTGCTGAGTACGCGACTGAGCACGTGTTCGATGGAGATGTCGCGGCTCAACGCGTCGTAGGTCAGGATCAGCCGGTGGCGCAAGACCTCGGGAGCGAGATCGAAGATCTCCTGCGGTGTCGCGTACGTTCGGCCGCGTAGCAACGCGAGCGACTTGGCGCCGCGCACGAGTGCCAACGTGGCGCGCGGGCTGGCGCCCAAGGCAATCACCGGAGCGAGGTCGGCCATTCCGGCTTGCGCCGGTGTGCGAGTGGCCTGCACCAGATCGACTGCGTACTGCTGCACACTGCGATCGACGAAGACGCTTGCGGCTCGCTGCTGCAACTCGGCCAATCCCTGCAGGTCGATGACCTGCTCGGGCACCGGCGGCGACACGCTCATCCGATCGACGATCGTCATCTCCTCGTCCGCCGAGGGATGGCTCATCGTGATCTTCATCATGAACCTGTCGCGTTGCGCCTCGGGAAGCTGGTAGACGCCCTCCGACTCGATCGGGTTCTGCGTTGCGATGACAAAGAATGGTGTCGGCACGTCGTAGGTGTTGCCACCGATCGTCACGTGCTGTTCGGCCATCACCTCGAGCAGGGCCGACTGCACCTTGGCCGGGGCGCGGTTGATCTCGTCGGCCAACAAGAAGTTGACGAACACGGGACCCAGTTCGACGTCGAACTTCTCGCTCGACGATCGGAAGATGCGCGTGCCGACTATGTCGGAGGGCAACAGGTCGGGGGTGAACTGCACGCGACCGAAGCTGCCGCCGACGACCTTCGACAGGGTTTCGGCGGCGAGAGTTTTGGCGAGCCCGGGCACGCTTTCCAGCAAGCAGTGGCCTTGGCTGAGCAGCCCCACCAGCATGCGCTCGATCAGTCGGCTTTGGCCGACGATGACCTTGCGCAGCTCGAAGAACACTCGCTCGACGATCAGTGCAGTGCCCTGATCATCTTGCGGCAGATTGTTGGTGACCGTCATGGCGGGATCCGCTCCTTCGGCCGGAACGGTATCAACGCGTACCGGTTCGCAGGGCGCGGCTCGTCACCGCTTTGCGTGCGCGTCGAGCACAGTCGCCAGGCAACTGGTGACGCGACGCGCAGTGGGCAGGTGCAGATATTCGTTCGGCCCGTGAGCGTTGGCGCCGGGGCCGAGGCAGCCCGTGATCACGAACTGCGCCTCGGGGAACATCTCGCCGAGCATGCCCATGAATGGAATCGAACCTCCCTCGCCGAACGCCCGCGAGTCGTTGCCGAAGCTGGCCATCGAGGCGTCGTCGAGCGCAGCCTGCAACCAGGTGGCGAATTCCGGCGCGTTCCAGCCCGGTCCCGAGTGTCCGTCGTCGAACGTCACGTGGGCTCCGTACGGAGGGTCGCTCGTCAACGCCGCGCCCAACGCGGCGAGCGCCTCCTCGTGGTCGCATGTCGGTGGCAGCCGGACGCTGAGTTGCAACGACGTGTGCGGCCGCAACACGTTGCCGGCGGCCTCGACCGGTGGGATCCCATCGACGCCGGTGACACTGAGGGTCGGGTACCACGTGCGGGCCAGCAGCTGCTCGGCGGGATCCGCCACCATTGGCTCGGCCCCGCTGACGAACGGAAAGTGCCCGCCGATGGGGAAGTCGGCGGCGGTCTCGCCTGCCTGCTTGCGGCGGTCGGGTGGGATTTCGACGTTCAGCTCGTGCAACAGCATCCTGCCGTCGAAGCTGTCCTCGATGCGATCGAGCAGCTCGCGACAGATTCGGAACGATGACGGGACGACGCCGCTGGCCTCGCCGCTGTGCACGCCCTCGGTCAGGATCTCCACCCGCAACGTTCCGGCCGCCAGCCCGCGCAACGACGTTGTCACCCACAGCCGCTCGTAGTCGAGGCAGCCGGAGTCCAGACAGAGCACCAGGGTCGGTTCGCCGATGCGATCGGCCAGCGCCTCCAGATACGCAGGAAGGTCAGGGCTGCCGCTCTCCTCGCTGGCTTCGATCAAAACGATGCACCGTGTGTGGCTCATGCCGCAGGCTTGCGCAGCCTCGATGGCCAAGACCGATGCGAATGCCGCATAGCCGTCGTCGGCCCCACCGCGGCCGTACAGGCGATCACCTTCGACGACCGGCTTCCATGGGCCGAGGTCGTCACGCCAGCCGGTCATCTCCGGTTGCTTGTCGAGGTGGCCGTACAGCAGCACGGTGTCGTCGGCAGAGCCTGCTGCGAACGCCGGGATCTCCATGAGGATCAATGGCGTGCGGTTCGGCAGTTCGTGCACCTCGACACTGAGACCGGCGATTGCCCGATCGGCACACCAGGCGCGGATCAGTTCAACAGCACGGGCCATGTGGCCGTGCTCGCGCCATTGAGGGTCGAACAGGACCGACACGTTGGGGATGGCGATGTAGTCGTGCAGCGCCGGAATGATCTCGTCGGCCCAGACCCGATCGACGTGGGAGATCAGCGTCGTGACGGGGGTGGGGCTCAACGTCGCGCCCCGAGCAAGCGCTCGATGATTCGCTCGGCGTCGGCGACCATGTCGTGCACCAGGTCGGCAGCCGGCACCAGCGAATCGATCGCGCCCACCCCTTGCCCGCACGGCATGAACTCCTTCGACTCGTCGACAACGGTGCCGTCGGGGAAGCCGAGATGGTTGACCCCGGCCTTTGCCGAGACGACCGCCTGAGCGGGGAACGGTTGCAGTTCTTCGGGGTGGTTGTCGTAGTGGTTGGTCCACTCGTTGCGCACGACCCTGCAGGTCTTGCCCGTATACGCGCGGCTGACGACCGTGCCGTCTTCCGCTGTCGCCAGCAAGGCCTCCTTGTAGCCCTTGACCGCACGTGCTTCGGGGGTGGCGATGAAGCGCGTGCCGATCCACACTCCGTCGGCGCCCAGCGCCAGCGAGGCTGCCAGGCCACGTCCGTCGTACAGGCCACCAGCCGCGACGACGGGAACCTTGCCGTCGACCGCGTCGACCACCTGCGGCACCAGCGTCATCGTGGCGACGGTGCCGGTGTGACCGCCGGCCTCGGTGCCCTGGGCCACGACGAAGTCGACCCCGCTGGCCACTGCACTGACGGCGTGGCGAACCTTTCCGCACATGCTGCCGACGAGGATGTTCTCGGAATGCAGTAGGTCGATCACCTCGCGCGGCACGCCGAGGCCGGCCACGAAGATCCGCGCCCCGCCGTCGATCACCGACTGGATGCCACGCTCGACCTGGCCGGGCAGCGCGGTCAGCAGATCGACGCCGAACGGCTTCGACGTCAGTTCTCGCACCGCTGCCATCTCGACGGGCAACTCCTCGGGGCTCATCGTCGATGCGCCCAGCGTGCCGATCCCGCCAGCCTCACTGACGGCCGCGACCAGCCGGTGATAACTGACGCCGCCCATGCCCGCCAGCATGATCGGGAATTCGATGTCGAGCAGATCGGTCAGCCGAGTACGCATGCGCAGCACCGTACCAATCCCATCCGAGTGTTTGCGGCCCGCCGCGGCCCATCCGAGTGTTTGCGGCCACCCCGGGTGGGCTGGAGACACTCGTTGGTCGAATCCTCGGTATCGAAGGATAGGTTCCCTGACGGCTTCCCCCGGTTCGGTCCATCGATCGGAGGTCATCATGTCAGATCTCACCCCCAGTGCTCTGGCGATATTGCGCGCCCAGCATGGTCACGCAACAACCTCGCAGCTCGACGCGGCGGGGGTGCATCGCAGGGCACGTCGACGGCTGGTTGAGACCGAAGTGCTCAAGCCCGTCTACAAGTCTGTCCTCCGCATCGATTCCGCGCCGAGAACACTTGAATCTCGCTGTGCCGCGCTGTGCCTCGGCCATCCTTCGGGCTTCGTCACCGGTCCGACCGCCGGCAAGCTCCTCGGTCTGCGACGCATGGCAAAACCCGAGCCGATCCACCTAGCGGTTCGCCACGGCATCCACCTCGATCCGCAGTCCAACGTTGTCTTTCACCAGACGACCTCGATGCATCCGTCGCACGTACGCCACCGACGCGATGGAATCACCACGGCCAGTCCGGCGCGGCTGGCTTTTGACCTTGCGGCCATCCTCACCGTTCAGGACCATGCCTCGATTGTCGAGCAGCTGATCCGGGACGGTCATTGCACGATGACCGACCTCGCGGCTGTCGCCCGACGGCTCTGCCATCCGCGTCGTCCCGGCTCTGTTCGTTTCATCCGAAGCCTCATGGATCGGGGCAACCGTCCGCCTGCAGATTCGCATCCCGAAATCGTGCTTGCAGATGCGCTTCGCGCACGAGGCGTTCCAGTGGTGCCACAGGTTTCGAGTCTCCTGCTGCCGAACGGGAGCCAGATCCGAATCGACCTCGCCGTTCCCGACGTGCGCTGGGCGATCGAGATCGACGTGCATCCCGACCACCTGCTCCTTGAGGGCACGACGCGCGACAAGCGACGCGACCGACAGTGTCACCTCATCCGCTGGCAGGTGGAACGTGTCACCGAGGTCGACATGATCGACCTGCCAGGCCTGATCGACGAACTCGTCGCGCTCTACCAGGTCCGCATCTCGACTGCTGCCTGAATCGCTTACGAGTGTTTCCGTGCACCCCGGGTGGGCTCGAGACACTCGTTTGGCACCCGCCGGGCCGGAAACACTCGGTCAGGGTTGGTAGGGGCCTGGTTGGCGGAAGGGGCGGCGGTGCCAGCGCGAGGGGGTGACGGCGATGGCGCGGGGCTCGTCTTCGAACATCCACCGGGCGAAGTTGCGACGGCTCCACTCGCTGGTGGCCAGCAGACGAATCGCGCCTCGGGCGCCGAGCTCGTGGCTCAACACCTTGCTGAGCACCACCGACATCTTGTGGTCGGCCAGCAGGTGGTGACGCACGGTCGATCGATACTGCTTGCTGACCACGTCAGGTTCGAGCGCGCCGCCGGCGATGATCGCCTCCGCGGCGAGGCGCGCGGTCAAGACCGCTTGGCCGATTCCTTCTCCGGTCATGGTGTCGCTGGCCATCGCCGCGTCGCCGACGAAGCACACCCGTCCGGCGGTCAACGTCGCCCGGTCGATTCCAGCCGGGATCGGCCAGGCGGTGTGGCGATCCTCCAACCTGAAGCCGGCACCGAGGGCATCGACGACGTGAGGACGGCGCAGCAGGTCGTCCCACTGCTGTTTCATGTCCTGCACACGGCGCACCCCGTCGCGCTGCACACCGAAGCCGATGTTGACCCGCCCGTCCGGCAGCGGGAAGCTCCACATGTATCCGGGCAGCAGATCGGGCTCGAACCATACGATCAGCCGATCCGCGGCATGGCCGGTGACGTTTGCCGCGTACTGGCGGAACGCGTGCCACTCACCGAGGTAACCCGATTCGCCGACACCCAAGGCCTTGCGCGTGGCCGACCACATCCCATCGGCGGCCACGACGTAGCGAGCAAGTGTCGTGCCCACACCCTCGATCTCGACCTCGACCGACGCGGCCGATTGGCGGATCGCGCGGAAGGCACGGCCCTGGTGAACAGTCGCACCCGCCTCGGTGGCCAGGTCGACCAGCGCGGCATCGAGCTCGCGCCGCGGTGTCGTGGCTGCAAAGATCCCGTCGGCTGGCAACGGCAGACGCACTTCGCGTCCCGACGGTGATCGCAACCATGCGGCGTCGACGGTTTTCCAGTTGGGCACCATCGACGGCCGCAAACCCAGTCCTTCGAGCTCGCGAAGCGCCAGCGTGGTCAACCCGTCCCCGCAGCATTTGTCGCGCGGAAACACCGCCTTGTCGACGACCACGACAGAACGCCCTGCGCGCGCTAGCAGCGTGGCCGCCGTCGCGCCGGCCGGGCCCGCGCCGACCACGACGACATCGGCGGTCGCTGGCACAGTCATCGGCGTGAGGCTAGGGGGCGACGATGCCGAGTCGCCGCGCCGGCTTCAGGATCGTCTTCCACGCCTCGAGTTGGGCGATGGCCTGAGACTGGATCCCGGGCAGCATCGGGTACAGAGCATCGCCAGGGCACGCGGTGTATGACATGTCGCGGTGGCCGGCAATGGTCGGGGTGGTCACATGTGTCCCCGCCGCCCAACGCTGCGAACCCCGGGAGATGAATGTCGTGGTCGACCCCGGGCCGATGTCGATGGCATACCGGCCGGCCAGCCATGCCAGGACGTTTACCAGCGACTTCGTTGCGGCGGGTGTCGGCAATTGGTTGGTGAAGTCGCCGAGTAGGCAGATCAGTTGGGCGAAGCCCTGATTGCCGCCCGTGGCGTCGGCGACCACCGGGCCAGTCAACGAGCCGGCCCGGCCTTCCCACACGTCGCCGTCGCGGCCGATGAAGAACTCGTAGCACACGTCGCTCCATCCCTTGGCCGGGCTGGTGTGGAATGCATAGGTGGCCTGGATCAGGGCTGCAGCACTGGCGTACGAGTTCGACGAAGCGGTGTGGTGGACGAGCAGGAACTGCGGCGTCTCGGCCTCGATCGGGCCGACAGGCGGAAGGTTCGCGCCCCAGGCTTGACGCGGGTAGATCGCCAATCCGGGAAGCACTTCGACTGCTGGAATCGCTGGGCCCGGCGCTGCCCCGACACGGGTGTTGCCTACGGCAGCGGACGTGACGACCGAGCCGACGACCAGTGCTGCGGCGAGGGCTTCGCGGCGCGTCATGCCACTGGTCGATTGGCAGTCACACATCGTCGTCACTTTATGATTCGCGTAGTCCGCTACCTAGCCAAGAGGTTTCCATGAGCAAATTGTGTGAGGGTCGAGTCGCCATCGTGACCGGCGCTGGTCGCGGGATCGGGCGCGAGCATGCTCTTAGCCTGGCCGCGCACGGCGCCAAGGTCGTCGTCAACGATCTCGGTGGCAACATCGACGGTACCGGGGGTGACCTCAGCCCGGCGGAGCAGGTCGTGCAGGAGATCAAGGGGATGGGTGGCGAGGCGGTCGCCAATGGAGACAGCGTCTCGTCGTGGGAAGGTGCGCAGCGCCTCATCAACACAGCCGTCGACACCTTCGGCGATCTGCACGCCGTCATCAACAACGCCGGCATCCTCCGCGACCGAATGCTGACCAACATGACGGAGGAGGAGTGGGACGCCGTCATCAACGTGCACCTCAAGGGTACGTTCGCGCCGAGCCGTTGGGCAGCCTCGTACTGGCGCGAGCAGGCCAAGGCGGGCAAGCCGGTCGACGGTCGCATCATCAACACCACGTCGGTCAGCGGCATCTATGGCAATCCCGGGCAGACCAACTATGGCGCGGCCAAAGCTGGAATCGCCGCGTTCACAACCATTGCCGCGCTCGAGATGGCCAGGTACGGGGTCACTGTCAACGCGGTTGCCCCGGTCGCCCTCACTCGGATGACCGAAGGGCTCGGTCCCGCGCCGGAGACAGACGAGGAGCGCGAGATGCGCTCGCCGCGATGGATCGCGCCGATCGCAACGTGGCTGGCCTCAGCGGAGTCGAAGGACATCACCGGCCGGGTGTTCGAAGTCAGTGGGGATGTGTTGGCAATCGCCGAGGGTTGGGTGCGTGGACCGCGGCATGCTCCAATCGAGGATCCGACCTCTCTCGGTCCGGTCGTGCGCGAATTGCTGGCGAAGGCGCGCCTGAACTCGGGCATGGACGGCGAGCCGGGCGGGTGGCCGCAGCCCAAGTGAGAGGGTTCGGTCAGTCGAAGCGCACGAGACCCTGATCGATCACGGCACGATCTCCCACCGAGGTCGTGAACAGCGCGGTACCTTCGCCGACATCCCACATCGCGATGGTCAGAGCGTCGCCCGGCAAGACGGGTGAGGCAAAGCGCGCTTCAACATGCCGGAAGCGACCTGCGTCGCTTGCGCACAGCGTGTGCAGCAGGGCGCGACCCGTGAATCCGTACGAGCACAGGCCGTGCAAGATGGGGCGGTCGAAACCTCCCATGGCCGCGAACGACGGGTCGCTGTGCAGTGGATTTCGATCGCCCGACAGTCGGTAGAGCAGCGCCTGGTCGGGGGAGGTCTGGTAGGTCACCAGGTGATCGGGGGCCCGCTCCGGTGGCACGTTCTGTGGCCCGCTGGGACCGCGGTCGCCGCCCCACCCTCCTTCGCCGCGGATGAACGCCGACGAGACGTTGGTGAACAGCGGCTGGCTGTCGGCTCGATCAGTGGCGACGGTCTCGGTGACCACTACAGCGGCCTTGCCCTTGTCGTAGATAGCAACGATGCGACCCTGCAGCTCGGCGGACCCGGCCACGGGCAACGCCTTGTGGAGCGTGATGGCCTGCTGGCCATGCACCAGCAGGGCATGGTTGAAGGTGCCGATGTTGCGCATGACCGACCCGCCACCCCAGCCGGCAACGACAGCGAACGTCGGGAAGACCTGTTGGTCGACACCATTGGTGTTCTCGGTGGTGTACGCCAGTTCACCGGTGCCTGCACCGATTCCGACTGCGTAGAGCAGAGCGTCCTTGCTGGTCCACGACGTTTCGTACGTTTCTCCGACCGTTCCGACTGCTTCCGGATTCAGTGGCATTCGACCCTCCCCGCACGGTGGTACGGGTCTCGTTCTAGTCGATCGGAACCTCGGCGGCGACGACGGAGACGTCGACGACGGGGGTGTGACTGTCGTGCTCGCGCACTGCCTGGCGGGCCCGATCGGCCAGCCTGCCTATGGTCTGTGCAGACATCGGTTCGGCGATCGTGATGGTGACGTGCACCCGCTGGTACTCGCGCGACGCTGTGATGTCTTGCACGGCGTGCCGTAGTTGCCGGCGAACGGCCGCGACGTATCCCGCTTCGACCTCTCGTCGAGCGACCGCAGCGGCGATCTCCGTGCTGGCTCCGGGACCGAATTCGTCGCCGGGATACAGGGTCACCAGCGGGACACGATGCTGCAACGCGCACACCGAGCCCATCTCGTTCAGGCTCGGTTCGGCACCTCGTTCGCGCGCCAAGATGGCGACGTCGATGTGCTGGGTCAGCGGGCACGATTCGTTCGATTCGACACCACGGCAGGGTCCGCCGTGCGAGTCGTTGCAGGAGATCACCTCGTGGCCATCGCGCGCGAGTCGGTGTTGCAGAGTGGTGGCGATGCCGGGCGATGATTCGATCACTAGAACATCCATGCGGTCAGTAGAACGCAGCGTTGCGCACGGTTCCAGAGTCGAATGTCCCGCAGTATTCGGCCGTCCGGCCCGAGGTCAGCCCGCGGCGGGCAGCGCAGCGCGCAACTCGGCGACGGCGTCGCCCAGCGCGACATCGCGACGTTCGCCGGATCGGCGGTCCTTGACCTCGACGACCCCGTCGACCAAACCCCGTCCGACCACCACGATCGTGGGGACGCCGATCAACTCGGCGTCGTTGAACTTGATGCCGGGCGACACCCCGGCACGGTCGTCGAACAGCACCCGCAACCCGGCGGCTTCGCAATCGGCGGCCAACTGTTCGGCTGCCGGAAGCTGAGGGTCACCGGCTTTCCCGGTGGCCACGATGTGCACGTCGGCCGGCGCCACTTCATGAGGCCAGATCAGACCCTTGTCGTCGCAGTTCATCTCGGCGATCGCAGCCACGGCCCGTGAAACGCCGATGCCGTAGGACCCCATGGTCACGACCTGCTGCTTGCCGTTTTGATCGAGGACGTTCAGCCCAAGTGCGGTGGCGTACTTGCGGCCGAGTTGGAAGATGTGGCCGATTTCGATGCCGCGGGCGATCTCCATGGCCGAGCCGCAGACCGGGCACGAATCGCCATCGACCACTTCGGCGGCTTCGACGGTGCCGTCGGCGGCGAAGTCGCGCCCAGCGGTCAGGTACAGCACGTGCCGGCCAGGCTGATCTGCGCCGGTGACCCACTGCGTGCCGTCGACAATCCGGGGATCGATCAGATAGCGGATTCCCGCCGGCTTGTCGGCGCCAAGTGCTCCCGGCCCGATGTACCCCTTGAACAGGTGCTTGTTGGCCGCGAAGTCGGCCTCGTCGAACGGGCCGATCTCGGCCGGCCCGAGCTGTGCCTCGAGTCGTTTCATGTCGACCTCGCGGTCGCCGGGCACGCCGACGGCCAATGGCTCGACACGCCCGTCGGGGTGGCGGAGCTTGACGATTACGTTCTTCAGCGTGTCTGCCGCAGTCCATTCACGATCGGTGCGGCGCAGATCGTCGCGACTGTTGATCAGGTCGACGAGGGTTTGGATGGTGGGCGTGTCGGGTGTGTCGGCGACCAGCGCAGGGGGTGCGGAGTCGTACGCGATGGGCAGCGGCACTGCAACGCGCACCGCCTCGGTGTTGGCCGCGTAGTCGCAGTTCGTGCAGCGCACATACGAGTCCTCGCCGACTTCCATGGGTGCCAGGAACTCCTCGCTGGCCGAGCCGCCCATCGCCCCACTCATCGCCGACACGATCACATAGGGCAGCCCGAGGCGATCGAACGTGCGTTGGTACGCGACGCGGTGCCGGTGGTAGCTGACGTCCAGCCCTTCGTCGGTGAGGTCGAAGCTGTACGAGTCCTTCATCACGAACTCGCGCCCGCGCAGCAGCCCGGCGCGGGGGCGGGCCTCGTCGCGGAACTTGGTCTGAATCTGGTAGATCACCAGTGGTAGGTCCTTGTAGCTGCTGTACAGGTCCTTCACGAGCAACGTGAACAGTTCCTCGTGGGTCGGCGCCAGCAGCATGTCGGCGCCCTTTCGATCCTTCAACCGGAACAGGTTGTCGCCGTAGTCGGTCCAGCGACCGCTGAGTTCGTACGGTTCCCGGGGCAGCAGGGCGGGGAAGTGGACTTCTTGGAACCCGGCCCGATTCATCTCTTCGCGTACCACCCGCTCGACGTTCTGGTAGACGATCCAACCGATCGGCAACCAGCTGAACCCGCCGGGTGCGGCCCGGCGGATGTACCCGGCGCGAACGAGCAGCCGGTGACTGGCAACTTCGGCGTCGGCCGGGTCCTCACGCAGGGTACGGAGGAACAACGTCGACATTCGGAGCACAGCGGTTACCTCGGTTTGGACACGTGGGGCGAGTGGGTAGAGGGCTGGGTAGAGGGTTATAGACAGCGGCGAAACACTACCCGCCAGCCGATATACTCGATCGGTCCTTTGAAGTTCGATGAACCGAAGGCGTGGGCTCCTCGGGGTCCACGCCTTCTTTACTGAAAGGCCCCGGAGTTGGGAAGGAGAGAGCCGACATGAGTGACAGCAGCACACTGAAGAAAGTCGAGCGCTTGATCGCTCCCATCGTCTCTGACCTGCAGCTCGACCTGTACGACCTCGAGTTCCGCGGAGGCACACTGCGTGTGACCATCGACAGGCCCGCCGGCGTCGACGAAGGCCTCGATCTCGAAGCCATTGCCCTCGCGTCGCGCCTGATCGGTCGCGAACTCGACCACGAGGACCCCATGGGCGGGCACTACACACTCGAGGTCACCAGCCCCGGTCTCGAGCGCAGCCTGCGCATCCCGACCCATTTCCAGCGGTCGCTGGGCAAGACGGTGGCCTTGCGCCTGCGAGACATCGTCACGCCCGAAGGCGAGCGCAGCGAGCGACGTCTGCAGGGTGTGCTGGTCGCCGCCGACGATCATTCGGTAACGATCCAGCTCAACGACGCAGCGCTCACCGAGCGCGTCGTGCCCTACGACAAGATCGACAGAGCGAAGACCGTCTTTGTATGGGGCCCAGCACCTAAGCCGGGCAAGCCCAAGAAGGAAAAAGTGGCTGAGAACGACAAGGCGTCAAGCGAGCAAGAAGGAGGCGCCATATGAGTGGTCTCGACATGTCAGAAGCAGTGCGAATGTTGGCCAACGAGAAGAACATCTCCGTTGACACGTTGCTGCACGTCCTCGTCGATGCGTTGGCCACCGCCTACAAGCGTCGTCCAACGGCCGCCGAAGAAGTGATGGTCGAGGTCAACCCCGACACGATGGAGTTCACCTTCACGGCGTACGACGTCGACGAGGATGGCAACTGGGTCAACGAGCGCGACGACACGCCCAAGAAGGAAGAGATGGGCCGCATCGCCGCCCAGACGTTCCGTCAGGTGATGAGCCAGCGCATTCGCGAGGCCGAGCGCGACCGCAAGTTCGAGGAATACGCCAACCGCGAGGGCGACATCGTCACCGGCATCATCCAGCAGACCGATCAGCGCTACACGTTGCTCGACCTCGGTCGCGTCGAGTCGTTGCTGCCGCAGGCCGAACAGGTGCCGTTCGAGCGTCCCGTACCGGGTGACCGGGTCAAGGCCTACATCGTCGAAGTCCGCAAGACCGCCAAAGGTCCGCAGATCGTCGTCAGCCGCACGCATCCGGGCCTCATCAAGCGCCTGTTCGAGCTCGAAGTGCCCGAGATCGCCGACGGAATCGTCGAGATCAAGGCGTGCGCTCGCGAGCCAGGGCACCGCACCAAGATCGCAGTGTGGAGCAACGACCACAACGTCGATCCGGTGGGCGCTTGCGTCGGCGCCCGTGGCGGTCGTGTTCGCATGGTCGTGAACGAACTGCGCGGCGAGAAGATCGACATCGTGCCGTTCAGCGAGGACTTCGCCGACTATGTCGCCAAGGCGTTGTCGCCGGCAAAGGTCAAAGAAGTGATCATCAGCGACGACGGCACGCAGGCCGACGTGATCGTCCCCGACCATCAGCTCAGCCTGGCGATCGGCAAGGAAGGGCAGAACGCTCGCCTTGCGGCCCGCCTCACCGGCGTACGCATCGACATCCGTGGCGAGACTCAGGTGCCCGAGGGCGAATACGCCGACGCCGATTACGAAGAGGGTGAGTGGGTCGCCAACGCCGAGAGCGGCGAGATGGAATGGCACGCCGCTGATGGCAGCGTGATGACCCAAGATCAATGGAATGCGCAGGCAGCGGGCGATGTCCCGGTCGACGCAGCCGAAGCCGAGGCCGTCGAGATTACCGACGCGGCCCCGGTCGAGGTCCCCGCGACACAAGGAGACGGTGACAACGCAACAGAATGATCCACGCTCGAAAGGCGTCGCAGTACCCGTCCGGATGTGCATCGGATGCCGTAGCCATCGTCCCCAGGAGCAGCTGATTCGCTGCGCATTGGGGCCTGATGGTGCGGTCGTCAGTCGCACGTCTCCGGGCCGTGGCGCTTGGTTGTGCTCGGTCGATTGCTTCGAGACAGCCGTGCGGCGCAAGGCCTTCTCTCGGGCTTTTCGGCGCGATGTGCCGGGTTCCACACTCGATGCGTTGCGGATCCCATTCGAAAGCGTTATCACCAACATGAAAGACTTCACGGCTGCCGGAACAAACTCCGGCACGCCGATGCCAACGAAAGGCTGAACTGGTTTTGGCGAAAAACATGCGCGTGCACGAGCTCGCCAAGAAGCTCGGAATGACCAACGCCGAAATGATGGCGCTGTGCGACACCATGGGTGTGGGTGTGAAGACCCACTCGAGCACCCTCATCGAGGCACAGGCCGATCGGCTCGAACGTCGCGCAATTCGTGATGGTTTGACTCGTGAGGAACAGCCCGAGGAGGTCAAGCCGGTCAAGAAGGCGGCGGCGAAGAAGGCCGCAGCTGCGAAGGCTGCAGAGCCCGCCGCCGATGCTGCCGCTGATGCAGCACCTGCCGCAGCGGCGGTGAAGAAGGCCGCTGCGAAGAAGGCTGCTCCCGAAGTGGTCGAAGCCGAATCCAAGCCGGAGCCGGTGGTGGCGCCAGAGGCGCCCGCAGCCGTGGCCGAACCAGTGGCCGCACCCGTGCCGGCACCGGTCGTGGCCGAGCCGGCCGCGACCGTCGACACCACTGCACCGGCAGCCGAGCCTGCCACGCACGACGACGACGAGCCCCGCCGCATCACCAGCAGCCGGCCGGTACCGGGCGAGCGCCCTGTGGCCCCAGCCGTCGCGGTGGTCACGCCGATGGCGCCGGCTGTCCACGTGGCTCCAGCAGCCCCCGTGGCCGCCCGTCCGTTGCCCGAAGGTCGTCCCGCAGCACGCCCGGCCGCATCCGCTGCAACCGCCCCGGCCGCCAGTCCTCGACCAGCCGGTCCCGCGCCCGCACGGCCTGCGCCGTCGGGTCGTTCGATCCCGCCGCCCCCCGGTGGTGGTCGGCCGATGTCGTCGTCCGGTCGCCCCATTCCACCGCCCCCCGGTGGTCTACGTCCGACAGCTCCTACCGGCGCACGCGCCGGTGGCCTCAGCGGCCCCCGCCCAGGCGGCGGCTTCACCGCCCGCCCGGGTGGTCCCGGCGCTCCCCGCACAGGTACGGGCGGTCCGCGCCCGGCAGGTCCAGGTGGCGCACGCCCCGGCGGTTTTGGCGCTCAGCGCCCAGGTGGCGGCTTCGGTGGCCCACGTCCCGGTCCCGGTGGGCCGGGCGGCAGTCCGGGTGGTGGGCCCAGCGGTCCTCGTCCGGGTGGCGGCGGGCCGCGCCCCAACGGTCAGCGTCGCGCTCCACGCAAGAAGAGCCGTGCTCGTCGTCGTCGTGACTTCGACGATATGCAGCCGTCGTACAACTCCAACTACACGGCGACCAATGCTCCGGTGCCCGAAGGCACCATCATCGTCGAGCGCGGAGTATCGGCACAGGAGTTCGCTCCCAAACTGAACCGCACCGCTGCCGACGTCATCCGCTTCCTGCTGCAGAACGGCGAGATGGTCACGGCAACCATGACGCTGACCGACGAGCAGATGGAACTGTTCGCGCTCGAAGTTGGCGCAGAGGTCCTTCTCGTCGAGCCCGGCCAGCAAGAAGAGCTTGAACTGCAGGCGATGTTCGACGACAGCGACGATGACGACGAGACATTGCAGTCGTCACGTGCACCCGTCATCACCGTCATGGGTCACGTGGACCATGGCAAGACGACCCTGTTGGACCGCATCCGCAACGCCAATGTCGTTGCTGGCGAAGCCGGTGGGATCACCCAACACATCGGTGCTTACATGGTCGAGCGCGACGGCGGCAAGATCACCTTCATCGATACCCCGGGCCACGCCGCGTTCACCAAGATGCGCGCTCGCGGCGCTCAGGTCACCGACATCGTCGTGTTGGTCGTTGCGGCCGACGACGGCGTCATGCCGCAAACGATCGAGGCGATCAACCACGCCAAGGCAGCCGATGTGCCGATCGTCGTGGCTGTCAACAAGATCGACAAGGACAACGCCGACCCCGGTCGCGTGCTGACCCAACTCGCCGAGTACGAACTCGTTCCCGAGTCGTGGGGCGGCGACACCATCGTCGTCGAGATGTCAGCGCAGCAGAACGTCGGCGTCGACGAATTGCTCGACCAGTTGTTGGCCGTTGCCGAACTCGAGGAGTTGACCGCCAATCCGGCGGGCCGAGCCAAGGGCATCGTGCTCGAAGCCAATCTCGACACCGGTCGTGGCCCAGTGGCCACGATCCTCGTCGACAAGGGCACCTTGAAGGTGGGCGACCCGATCGTCGCTGGTGGTGCGTGGGGCCGTGTTCGGGCGATGATCGACGACAAGGGCGAGCAGATCAAACAAGCCGGGCCGTCGACACCGGTGCAGGTGCTCGGTCTGCAGAGCGTGCCGAACGCCGGTGACGAGTTCCGCGCCGCCGACAACGAGAAAACTGCCAAGACTGTCGGCGAGGCTCGCGAGCAGCGCCAGCGGCTGAAGGCTCAGCGCGGCGACGCCCGCGTGCAGAAGGGTGTCAAGCTCGAAGACATCTTCAGCCAGATCCAGGCGGGCGAAGTTGCCACGTTGAACATCGTGCTGAAGGCAGACGTGCAGGGTTCGCTGGAAGCAGTCACCGAGTCGCTTCGCCGGCTCGAACGCGACGAGGTCAAATTGGCGTTCGTCCACCGTGCCGTCGGTGGGATCACCGAGAACGACATCAGCCTGGCTTCGACGACCAACGCCACACTGATCGGCTTCAACGTGCGTCCCGACCGTAAGGCCCGCGACATGGCCGAGGCCGAGCACGTCGAGGTGCGCACCTACGAGATCATCTACAAGCTGCTCGAAGACATCGAGAAAGCCATGGTCGGCATGCTTGCGCCGGAGTTCGAGGAAGTGGTCACCGGCGAAGCCGAGGTCCGCGAGATCTTCCGTGTCCCACGCATCGGCGCGATCGCCGGCTGCCTGGTTCGCAGCGGGCAGATCACGCGTGGCTCGAAGGTTCGCTTCCTCCGCGACGGCACCATCATCTGGAAGGGTGCGATCCAGTCGCTCAAGCGGTTCAAGGAAGATGCACGCGAAGTCCGCGAGGGCTTCGAGTGCGGCGTCGGCCTCAGCGACTTCCAGGACCTCAAACCCGGCGATCTCATCGAGACGTTCGAAGAGCGCGAAGTAGCCCGCGTTTGACGGCTGATCTGGAGTTCTTCTTCGACCCTGTCTGCCCGTGGGCCTGGATCACATCTCGATGGGTCACCGAGGCGCAGCAGTTGCGCGACTACGAGGTCACGTGGCGGTTCATCTCCTTGAAGATGATCAACGAGCATCGCGTCTCGGATTGGTACACGCCCGAGTATCGGGCGGGTCACATGGCTGGCCTGTACGCCCACCGCGTGTGCGACGAGGTGCGTCTGCGCCATGCCAACGCCGATCTCGCCGCGCTGTACACAGCGCTGGGAACAGCGATCCACAGCAACAAGCGAGGTCCTGAGATCTCAGCTGACCCCGTGGCGTTCATGAAGGAGATGCTGGAGTCTGTCCAATTGCCTGCCGAGCTCGCATCTCACGCACTCGACGACTCGCACGACGCATACATCCGCGCCGACACCGACCTCGCGTTCGAACGCACAGGCAAAGATGTCGGCACGCCGATCCTGACGTTCCATCCCGGACAACCCGACGAGGCGAGCTTCTTCGGTCCCGTCATCGCTTCGATCCCGCGGGGCGAGGCAGCACTGAAGCTGTGGGATGCAGTCGAGATTGTTGCCACGACCAGCGGAATGGCCGAGCTCAAGCGGTCGAACCGCGCAAAGCCGGTCTTTGACTGAGCCGCCTGTCGATAGGGTGAGCACCATGTTCGTGCTGGCGTTGGAAGTCGACCTGCACATCGGCCACGCCCAGTCGTTGAAGGACAAACGCGGCGTTGTTCGTTCGATCGTCGATGGCGCCCGTCATCGCTTCAACGTTGCCGCGGCCGAGGTGGGCGATCAGAATCTGTGGCAACGTGCCCAACTCGGCTTCGCTGCGGTCAGCAATACGCAGCGGCACACCACCGAAGTGATCGATCAGGTCAGCCGCTTCGTCTGGTCGTTCCCCGAGATCGAAGTACTCGACGAGGAGAGGACGTGGTTGTCGTGAGAGCTACGGAGGAA
Source organism: Ilumatobacteraceae bacterium (assembly GCA_031412355.1). Lineage (GTDB taxonomy): Bacteria > Actinomycetota > Acidimicrobiia > Acidimicrobiales > Ilumatobacteraceae > JAENVT01. Next base: position 37,895 of record JANOCR010000074.1, read on the forward strand.
TCATGAGCAAGCCACGACGCGCTGCTGCACCAACCCAGCATCGCTATCCGCGGACAGCGCGGCTGAACCAATCGTTGCGCGAGGTGATCGCCGAGGCGCTGACGCGGATCGACGACGAACGACTCGACATGGTCACGATCACTTCGATCGACGTCGACTCGGAGATGAACCGGGCCATCGTCTACTTCGACTCGCTGCTGGGCGAAGACGGCGACGCCGACATCCTGGCAGCGCTGGCCAGCCATCGGGTGCGGCTGCAGTCGTCGGTGGGTCGCGAGGTTCGCGCCAAGAAGACACCGATCCTGTCGTTCAGGCCGGACGAGACCATCCGCGCAGCGGAGCGCATCGAGCGGATCCTGCACGACAAGGCGACCATGCCGGAGCGGCCGCCCGAGCCCAACCTCGATGGCCCGACGTAAACCACCGACAACACACGGGTTGGCAGTGGTCGACAAGCCGGCCGGGGTCACCAGTCACGACGTTGTCGGCATGCTGCGCAAGCGGTTCGACGAACGCCAGGTCGGCCACGCCGGCACGCTTGACCCCGACGCAACCGGTGTGCTGTTGGTCGGTGTCGGCAAGGCCACCCGACTCCTTCGGTTCCTGACGGCGCTCGGCAAGACGTACACCGCCGATGTCGTGCTTGGCACGTCGACCTCGACTCTCGATTCCAGCGGCGTGGTCACAGGCACGTTCGACATGTCGGCAGTCACCACCGAGATGGCTCGCGCTCTCGCGTCTGAGCACCTCACCGGGCCGATCATGCAGATCCCGCCGATGGTCAGCGCATTGCATGTCGACGGCAAACGACTGCACGAACTGGCCAGGGAAGGAATCGAGGTCGAGCGTCAACCGCGCCCGGTCACGGTGTACTCGTTCTCGGTCGATGGTACCGACGACCCGTCCGTTCTACGGATCGAGGTGCGTTGCTCGGCGGGCACCTACATCCGCTCGTTGGCCGACGACCTTGGTCGACTGCTCGGCGGCGGCGCGCACTTGCGGAACCTCCGTCGCACGGCGGTCGGTAGTTTCGGCGAGGCCGAGGCGCGGCCGCCCGACGCGTGCACGTTGATGGAGCCCGTCGACGCGGTACGCGATTACCCGAGGGTGACGGTCGATGAACGTACGGCCGACATGGTTCGTCACGGCCGGGTGCTCGAACGGTTCGCGGGCGACGGGCCGTGGGCCGTCATCGACGAGTGTGGTGTGCTGCTCGCGGTGTACGAGCTGTTCGGCGCAGCGGCGAAGCCGGCGGTCGTGATCGCCTGAGGTCGTCGCGCCCGGCGACTTCGTCGCCGTGACAATGCGGGGGTAGCGTCCCTTTTCGTGCAGCTCGTGACCAGTCTCGACACACCGCCCTGGAAAGGGGAGCGCACCGTGTTGACGATCGGTGCGTACGACGGTGTGCACCTCGGGCATCGGGCAATCATCGACGCGGTTCGCGAGCTTGCCACTGCATCGGGTGCTCGGTCGGCCGTTATGACGTTCGATCGTCATCCGGCTTCGGTGGTCCGCCCGGAATCGGCGCCGAAGTTGCTGACGGACCTCGACCAGAAACTCGAGCTGTTGGCCGCGACAGGTCTCGACGCGACCATCGTCATCCACTTCGACGAGGCCCAATCCCGCGAGGACCCGGCCCACTTCGTGCGACGTGTGTTGATCGATTGCCTCGATACGTCGATCGTCGTTGTCGGCGAGGATTTTCACTTCGGACGTGGCCGCGAAGGCAATGTCGAGCTGCTCCGCAAGCTGGGCGCCGAGGGCAACTTCGAGGTGCATCCCTTGGACCTCGTGCCGCGCCCGGATGGCGTCGACGAATCGATCAGCTCGACCGCCATTCGGCGTGCGTTGGCCGGCGGTCAGGTCGAGCTCGCCACCGAACTGCTTGGTCGCCCGTTCGAGGCCCGCGGGGTTGTGGTTTTCGGCGATCAGCGCGGGCGGCTGCTCGGATTCCCGACCGCGAACGTCGAGGTGCCGAACGCAGTTTGCGTGCCGGCCGACGGTGTGTACGCCGGATGGTACGAGCGGCCCAACGGCGACGTACACCAATGCGCGCTCAACCTCGGGCGACGACCGACCTTCTACGAGCACGCCGACCACTCGTTGCTCGAGGCGCATCTGCTCGACTTCGACGGCGATCTGTACGGCGAGCGAGCCGAGGTGCGCTTCACCAACTTCCTGCGCAGCGAGCGCAAGTTCAACGGCATCGACGCATTGATCACCCAGTTGAAGCACGACGTCGAACACGCCAGGGTCGCTCTCGCCGGTTAGCACACGGTGTGAGTCCGGTGTCGCGACCGACGCGCGATTGGACTCACAGTTCAACAAGGTTGGAGATGGTGTGAGTCCGGTGTCGCGACCGACGCGCGATTGGACTCACGGTTCGACCGCACTAGTCCCTAGGTGGACGGCCAGATCACCTTGGCGTCGTCGCCGTACAGGCTCTGCACCAACGTGAGATTGACGAGCGTGGTGATGTCGGGCACCTTGCCGTCGAACAGGCCGATCGCGGCATACGTTGTGACCTCGTTTTCGAGCAGTGCGGGGTCGGGCACCCCGATCGGCAGATCGCTGGCTGTCGCGTTGGTGATCAACTTCGACTCGACCTCCCAGCGAGCGATCTCGCCCTCGGGCGACAAGAACAGCGCATTGCCGTTGGCGTTGATCATGTCGACTGCAATATCGGCGGCCGCCTTCGGATCCGCCAGCGCGTCGGCCAGCCCCATCATCGCTGCGCGCATGAAGTCTTCGGCAGCGGTCGGAAATTCGCTGAGGAACGTCGAGTTGGTGTACAGCACGCCAAAGCTGCCCGGGATGTCGTAATCCGCCGGGTTGTACAACTTGAAGGGGATGTTTGCAGCCGCAAGCTGCAGTGGCTCGTTGCTCTTGTACCCGGGGAAGCCGATGATCTCGGGGATCTCGATGTGCACCTTGGGGTCGAAACTGTCGAGCAATGCGGTCTCGTAGTCGGTGTCCTCGGCGAGCCCGGCCTTCTGCAGCATCGCGGCCACCGACGGGGTGATCGCACCTTTGACCCCGATGGTCTTGCCCTCCAGATCGGCGAGCTCGGTGCTCTGACCATCCTTCACGATCAGGGCGTCGATGCCGGTGCGGCCTTCGACCGCAAGGGCAACGAACCCGGCGTCGTTGCGACCGGCATAGTCGGCGACCTCACTGAACGACCCGCCCGAGGAGAACTGGGCCTCATTCGCGGCGATCAGGGGATAGTTCTCGGTGGAGAAGCTCGGCTTCACGGTCACGTCGAGGCAGAGATCGTCGAAGTAACCCTTCTGCTTCGCCACGAGCACTTCGACGATGGACGCAGAGGCGGCAAAGTCGAAGCTCGACAGGTAATTGATCGTTCCGGCAGCCCTATTGGCCTCGCAACGGTCGTCGGGGAACGGCGCGCCGGACGTGACAAGCGAAATCGGTGAGATCGTGTCGGGTGGGGCAGTCGTGCCGACCGGAGTGGGCACGGTGGTGGCGGCCGAGACGACGGTGCTGCCTGGCGCTGCCGTCGAGCCCGGCGCGGCGGTGTCGTCGCCGCACGCGGCGATCAACACGAACGGGACGAGTAGAGAGAGCGCAGCGCGACGAAACGACATGTGCGAGTCCTTTGCAATGAGGGATCGGGTTGTTGCCAGTGCACAACGGGCAACTATCGCGTTGCGAGAAACTCGCGGAGCGCCCCTGACGGTCATGCGTGGGCCGAGCCTATCGCGTCAAGGTTCACGGTGATGTGGTCCGGATGGCGTCGAACAACGCCAGCACGTTTGCGGCGCCGACACCGACCCGATGGCCGGTACGGGAAATGAAGCCGAGCTGAATTCCGGCGGTTGGCTCGCTGGCGGCAAAGAACTGTTCGTGCCCGTCGTCGTCGGTCAGCACCTCGGTCAGCAGCGGCGTGCCCGCGTCGGCCAGGCAGGCGCGTGCGAAGCCGGCATTGAGCACCTCAACGGCCACGTGTTGCACGCCCTGGCCGTGTTGCTCGAGATAAGCGGCCACACTGGGCGAGGCCTGCGGCGACACCAAGACCAGCGTCACTCCGCCCGCGGCGAGCGTGCAGATCCCCGGTCGTGCCGCGCCGGCCATGGGCACCTCGCGGAATCCGAACCGGTCCTTCAACGTCGACTTGGCCGCGTCGAGGTCGTCGACGGCGACCACGATGTGATCGACACGGGTCGCGACGGTGTCGAGCCCGCTGTGGGCCTCGCCGGTGGTCGCCGGCTTCACAGGCGCGGCGTCGGGACGGTGCCCGGCGACTTCGATGCGATGCGTCTCGGTGAGCAACACCCTGAACAACTGCTCAGCGAAGTCGGGGTCGATGCCGGCCTCGATTGCCTGTTGGCGTCGGGTGACCACGACATCGCGAACCCGCGCCGGCTGGATGACGGGTGTGTCCGAGAACTCCTTCACAGCGGCGACCTGACGACAGACCGCCAGGCGTTCGGAGACGATGGCGATCAGCGCGCCGTCGAGCTGATCGATGCGGGAGCGGAGATCATCGAGATCGGCCATCGTCTGCACCGTACCTGGTCAGGTGCGCTGCGTGCGCTGTGACACGTGCCAACCCATCACGGCCCGCTGCAACACGTTCAGCAACACCAAGCTGACGGTTCCGAGAATCGCCATCGACAGGATCGCGGCCCACAGCCGATCGCCCTGGTTGCCTGCAACTGCGCGGGCGCCGATCTGGCCGAGTCCGCCGGCGCCGCCCTCCGCCAGATAGGCAACCACCAGCGCCAATCCCGTGTTGTACTTCGCTGCCGTGAACAGCGAGGGCATGGCGGAGGGGAGCCGAAGATGCCACAGGACCTCCCACCTGGAGGCATCGACCGAGGCGAGCAGCTCGCGACTGGATGGATCGGCGCCGCGCATGCCATCGGCGGCGGCGAACGCAAATGCCGGAAGTGAGACCAGCGCAACGATGAAAATGACGGGACGGTCCGAAAACAGGCCGAGCCCGATCTTCACCGAGGCGATGTAGGCGGCGAACGGCGTGACGGCGATCAGTGTCAGGACGGGTTGTGTTGCGTAGTCGACGAAGCTCGATGCCGCCATCGCGGCACCGATCACGAGGGCCACGAGGACTGCGATCGCGAAGCCGAGGGCGGCGTGGCGCATGGTGAGCAGCGATGCTCTGAAGTAGTCGTCGGGGAACCTGCCCATGTAGCGCAGGATCCGGCTCGGACGAGCGAGCACGAACGGGCGGATGCCGAAGATCTGCACCAGCGCTTCCCAGGCGCTGAAGAACACGATCAGTCCGACGACGGGCGCGAGGTATCGGGTGCGGTTCATGCTTGCGCGCCATGCAGCAGGGCATGGCGAACCTGTGTGCACAGTTCGAAGAAACGCGGCGTGTCGTCGACGTCGTCGGAACGCGGCCGGGGAAGATCGATGTCGATGTCGGCCACGATGCGCGCCGGACGCGGCGACGACACCAGCACCCGGTCGCTGAGGGCAACGGCCTCGCTGATCGAGTGCGTTATGAAGATCGTCGTGACACCGCGGCCCTCGACCAACTGATTCAACAGTCCGCGCATCTCCGAACGGGTGATCTCATCCAGAGCAGCGAGTGGTTCGTCCATGGCCAGCAGTGGCGCGCCGAGCGCGAGGGCCCGAACCAGAGCAACGCGTTGCTGCATGCCGCCGGAGAGTTGATGTGGCCGGGCATCGAGGAACGAGCCGAGTCCGACTCGCTCCAGCAGTGCCAACGGGTCGCTGGTGGTCGAACCATTGGCCGTGCGGTTGACATCGAGCAGCAGCCGGGCGTTGGCTCGTACGGTCCTCCACGGCAGCAGCCCAGGGTGCTGCGGCACGATGGCCACCTGCTTGTGCCGGCGTGCCTCGACGGCGGGCTCGCCGTAGACGAGGACGTCGCCGGAAGTCGCCGGTTCGAGGCCGGCCACAACCCTCAACAGCGTCGATTTGCCGCATCCCGACGGCCCGATGACGCTGACGAAGGAGCCCGACTCGACCTCGAGGTCGATCCCCGAGATGGTTTCCAGGGCCCCGAACGACTTGCGCACTCCTCGCAACGAGACAGCACTCGTCATGGTCGATACGGCTCCAGCAGTCGCTCGACGTGCTTGGCCAGGATGTCGAGCTCGATGTTCACCACCGCTCCCGCCTCGACACTCCCCAGCGTGGTCACCTCGGCGGTATGAGGGATCACGGCCACACGGAACGTGTCGTCGGTCAGGTCGAACACGGTCAGACTGATGCCATCGACCGAGATCGAGCCCTTCTCGACGATGTAGCGCATGTGCTCCCGAGGGAGGCGCACGACAAGATCAGGGGCAGGCGCGACGATCTCACCGATGCAGTCGACGTGGCCGAGCACCAAATGACCTCCCAGTCGCTCTCCGAGTGCCAGCGGACGTTCGAGATTGACCCGGTCGCCGGGGCGCAAGCCAGCCAACGACGTGCGCTGCAGGGTCTCGACGCTGAGATCCGTGGCCCACCAGTCTCCGTCGCTGTCGTTGCCCCGATCGACCAATGTCAGGCAGCAACCGTTGACGGCAATGGAAGCTCCGAGGTACGAGCCGTCCAGGACCTTGCGGGCGGTGATGCTGAGTTTGGCACTCGCAACGTCGTTGGCTCCCCACTCAGTGGGCACCATCTCGAACCGCTTGACCGTGCCCAGCTCCTCGACGATCCCGGTGAACATTGTGCGAGTGTACGTGCGCGGGGCATTTGAGCGCCGCGGCGCTAGCATGGCGGGGTCCGTTGGGGCTCAACCTCTGGCGCGATGCGTGCAGGTTCTTTCGAATCTGCAGGCGACCTCCAACCCAAGGAAGGCATCGACATGTCCAAACAGGACACGATCAACGCGCACAAAGTGCACGATAGCGACACCGGTTCTCCGGAAGTGCAGATAGCACTGCTCACCTCCCGGATCAACCAGCTCACTGAGCATCTGAAGAGTCACAAGAAGGACCACCACAGTCGTCGTGGTCTGCTGATGCTGGTCGGCCGTCGTCGCCGAATGCTCGACTACGCTCGCAACATCGACATCGAGCGCTATCGCCAGATCGTTCAGAAGAACGGTTTGCGTCGCTAGTCGCACGTATTCTTGGGCCGGGCCACATGGCTCGGCCCTTGTCACATACAGAGCAGCAACCACGTCGGTTGTCAGTCGGGAGTCCCGCCCCTGGGCGGCGGGGTTGCCGACTGGGAACCGGCCAGCTGCTCCTTCACACGGCGCACAGGATGTGTGCCGACAACTGAAAGGAGCTCGCAATGGCAGAAGCCATTCGAGTGTCAGGTCCGGTTTCGGGCACTGACAAGACCCTGTCGTTCGAGACAGGCAAACTAGCCCAGCAGAGTCAGGGCGCGGTGCTTGCGAGTATTGGCCGCACCGTGGTACTGGCCACCGCCAATGCCGCCAAAGACGTGCGCGTGGGGACGGATTTCTTCCCCCTCACGATCGACGTCGAGGAGCGTGCCTACGCAGCCGGAAAGGTCCCCGGTTCGTTCTTCCGCCGTGAAGGCCGACCCACTGAGGATGCGATCCTGACGTGTCGCCTCACCGACCGCCCGTTGCGCCCTGCCTTCCCCGAGGGGTTCCGCAACGAGACCCAGGTCGTGCTCACCGTCATGGGCGCCGACATGGCCAACCCGCACGACGTGCTCAGCATCAACGCGGCCTCGGCCTCGCTGATGATCTCGGGCATTCCGTTCGACGGCCCGATCGGTTCCGTGCGCATCGCCCACAGCCAAACCGGCGAGTGGATTCCTCACCCCACCTACGAAGAGGGTGAGGCCAGCACTTTCGAGCTCGTCGTCGCCGGTCGCCAGCTCGACAGCGGCGACGTGGCGATCATGATGGTCGAAGCCGGCGGCACCGCCAGGAGCATGGAGTACTACGCAGCGGGCGCGCCGAAGGTCGACGAGAAGGTCCTCGCCGGTGGGCTCGAAGCTTGCAAGGTGTGGATCAAAGAGTCCATTGCCTTGCAGCGTCAACTGGTGGCGTCGGTCGTCGCGACCAGCGGCCCCATCGTGCCGATGACCTACACGCCGCAGCTCGACTACACCCAGGATGTGTTCGACGCGGTGTCCGCCATCGCTGCCGACGGTGTGGCCAAGGCCATCACCATCAGCGCCAAGGCCGACCGCAATGCGGCCACCGATGCGGCATCTGCCGAAGCCGTCGAGAAGCTGTGCGGCGAGGGTTCAGAATTCGCAGGTCGCGAACGCGAAGTGAAAGAAGCTGTACGCAGCCTCACCAAGAAGGCGGTCCGCAAGCGCATCGTCGACGAGGGCCTGCGCATCGACGGTCGTGGTCCTCGTGACCTGCGACCGCTCAGCAGCGAAGTCACAGTGCTGCCGACGGCACATGGCACGGGCCTGTTCCAGCGTGGCGAGACCCAGGTGATGAACGTCGTCACCATGGCAATGCCGCGCATGAACCAGCTCATGGACACGCTGAGCCCCGAGACGCACAAGTACTTCCTGTTCCACTACAACATGGCCCCGTGGGCCAACGGTGAGACCGGTCGTGTCGGTTCGCCCAAGCGCCGCGAGATCGGTCACGGTGCGCTTGCCGCCCGTGCGCTGCTTCCCGTTCTGCCGAGCCAGGAGGAGTTCAGCTACACGCTGCGCCTCGTGGCCGAGGTACTGGCCTCGAACGGGTCGACGTCGATGGCGTCGGTCTGCTCGGGCTCGCTGGCTCTGATGGACGCCGGTGTGCCGATCAAGGCTGCCGTCGCCGGTATCGCCATGGGCCTCGTCTATGCCGAAGGCAAGTACACCACCCTCACCGACATCCTCGGTGCCGAGGATGCATTCGGCGACATGGACTTCAAGGTTGCCGGCACATCCGACTTCGTCACGGCCCTCCAGCTCGACACCAAGATCGAAGGCATCCCAGCCGACGTCCTGGCAGCTGCGCTCGATCAGGCCAAGGAAGCCCGCACCGCCATTCTGGCCAACATGAACTCCTGCATCTCCGAGCCTCGCGCCGAGGTTGCCGCGACCGCACCGAAGATCATCTCGATCACCATTCCGATGGACAAGATCGGTGAAGTCATCGGGCCGAAGGGCAAGGTCATCAACACGATCCAGCAAGAGACCGGCGCCGACATTGCTGTCGACGACGATGGTTCTGTCGGCATCGTCACCATCGGTGCAGTCGAGGCCAGCAAGATGGAAGAGGCCAAGGCACGCATTCTGGCCATCGTCGATCCGCCGAAGGCCGACGTCGGCGCGACCTACATCGGCAGGGTTGTGAACGTCACCAAGTTCGGTGCGTTCGTCAACATCCTGCCGGGCCGCGACGGGCTGGTTCACATCTCCAAGTTGGGTAAGGGCAAGCGAATCAACAACGTCGAGGACGTGCTGACGCTCGGTCAGGTGATCGAGGTGATCGTCGAGGAGATCGACGAGAAGGGCAAGGTCAGCCTGACCCCGTCGGATGCATGGAACGGCGCCGGTGGCGACGTCGCTGGCGGCGGCAGCGATGCCCCCGCTCCGGCGTCCAGCAACGGTGGTGGCGAGTACGCCCGCAGCGCTGCACCGGTCG
>JANOCR010000075.1:0-27197 GCA_031412355.1 Ilumatobacteraceae bacterium
CTGGCGATGCAGCCGTCCGTCCAGTGAGGCAAAAGCATCAGCGCCATCGTGGTGCCGTACTGGCCGTTGTCGCCGTTGTTCTCCCACATCGCCCGCCCGCACCCGTGCGTCGAGTCGGCACCAAGTGCCTTCATCTGGTCGATCAGTGACTTGTACTCGCCGTAGGCATCACGACCCTCGTAGCCCATGAAGTTGTAGCGGGTCCACCCATCGCTCTGGGCGTCTTTGGCATCGGCAGAAAGTGTGATCGGATTGAAGCCGCCCACGCCCCACGAGTACACGTTCTTGCCGTGTTGCGTGATCACGCGGCCGCCGGGTACCTGTTGGAACAGGAACAGCTCCATGACCAGCACCACGACGCCGACCACGCCGGCCGTGCCGAGGCCGACCTTCCACATGCTGTCACGCGATCGCGTCGGACGCGCACGCACGCCGCGCACCATGACCTCGACGAGCTCGACGACGCCGACCATCATCAACATCAGACGCAGCAGGTACAGGAACGGCAGCAAGCGCGGGTTCCACAGCAGACCGATGACCGGCAGAGAGTCTTTGGCCAGAAAGACGAATGCGGTCAGCGCCAGCGCGCAGATTCCCAACCAGGCACCGCCGAGATGTCGTCGAATCACAGACATGACGAATCCGAAGATGGCCAAACCGGTGACGACGATGTCGAGGAACGTGGTCCACGGGAAGAACATGTCCCAATACGAATCGGTCACGCCGTCGGGCCGGCCGTGGTACTTCATGTCGGTCATGTACGCGTGATTGGCAAGGAACGGCAGGACCCAGAACGCGCTCAACAGCACGGCACCTGCCAGCACCGTGAAGCCGTAGATGAACCGCGTGCGGTCCATCCACACTGCCCACAGAAGCAATGCGCCGAGCACGACGAAGATCAACACGATGCCGTGGCACAGCATCGCCAAGGCGATCAGCACCGCCGCCCAACTGCGGAACTTGCCGGTCTCCATGCCGCGGGCGAACACGCCGAGACCCAACATGGCGAACGACAGCGCGATGGAGAACGAGAACTCCCCCGCCATCGTGCTCTTGACGTTGCCGCCATAGATCGAAAAGCTCTCGTCGTACAAGAAGATGGTGGCGGCCAGCGCCATCAGTTCGGGCATCGGGTATCGGAAGCGGGCCAGCCGTCCGAACGCCCAGGTGCAGACGGGCAGTGTGACGAGACCGAGGATCGCGACCAGCTTGAACGCGACGCCGTACGGGAACACGGTGTTGAGGGCGACGATCATCAGCGCCGGCACGACCATGTAGAAGCGGTACAGCGGGAAACCGTCGTACCAGTAGTTGCTCCAGCCACTGAGCTGGAAGTTGGGGAGCAGCTGATCTCGGAGGTATGCCGGTGCCATGACGTGGGCACCCATATCACCGCCGGTGGGCGTGTTGTTCTCGAACACGAGATCGAGATGCACGATCTTCAACACCGAAAACGTCGAGCCGCCGACGATGATCAAGGCGGTGAGGTAGCGGGCGATGCGTTCGTTGGTCCATGGCGCGTCGAGCCAGTACCGCGGCCGTCGCACAGCGCGCGACACGATCCGGTCGATCAAGGGGCGACGGGGCGGCGCGGGTCGCGTCTCGGTCAGCGGCTGAGGTTCATCGGCCACGATCGCATCGTCGATCAGCTCCGTCATGTCGGCGTCATTGTTTCACTCCACCACCGGTCATGGAGTGTCACCCTGTGCATGCCACCAACAACAGTCCGGTGGCATTGAAGGCCATGTGGGTCACGATGCTCAAACCCAACCTGCGCGTACGCAGCGCGCACACGCCCAAAACGAGGCCGAAGACGAACAGGCCAGGGAACTCGACCCAACGAAAGTGGATCAACGCGAAGAACGTAGCGACGGCGACCACTGCGACGGCGTCGTGAAGCCGGCGCAGCACAGCACCCTGCAGCAGGCCGCGATACACCAGTTCTTCGACAAGGGGGGCACCGATCACGATGATCACGACCAGGCCGACCAGCCAGCCGCCATGGGCACGGTCGTACAGATCGCGTGCATTGCGTTCGACCCGCGAGCGGCTGAAGGTGTCGGGCCAGCCGCGCTCGAGCGGCCAGTAGACCAGCCGCAGCGCGACGAGCTGGGACAGCACGCCGATGGGCACGCCAACGAGGTCGACAACGCGGAATCGCAGTCCGTAACCGTCGGCGAACCGTCGACCGAGCCGATCGGTCAGCACCCACAGGCCGGCCAGCATGGGCGTCCACAGGGCGGCGGCCAGGACCATCGTGACCCACACCGGCGCCTCGGACGCACTGTCGTAGCCCGTGGCCCCGATCACCGCCGCGCCGATGATGTTGCCTGCCAGCCAGGTCATCGCCCACACCGCCGCCGCCTGGCCGACACCGACGCCCGTTTGATCGGGAGCTACACGGGTCGGGGAGATCTCGGCGCCGGGCATGGGCCGACAGATTACCGGCGCACCGCGCGTGACCGGGTCAGCCGGCGAGACGCGAGGAAGCCGCGAACACCAGCACGCGCCGGCTGCGACGGTCTTCCAACCGCCATCCGTTGGGGACCGACAGGCGGGCTGTGTGACGTTCGCACAGGTCGTAGTCGTGAGGCTCGCGACTGACGGTCAGATCGTCGAGCCACACGATCGCCCGGCCATACTGATACGAGAGCGTCGACGACGCAACCTGAGCGCACCCGGTACGCGAACACTGCCGGTTCATGCGACCAAATTATGCGGCGCTCCGACCCGGGTGGTGGATGCATCCTGCACAACCAATTGTCCCAGGGACCCGTAGCATATCGATATGAGCAACCTGCCTCCCCCGCCTCCCCCGCCGCCGCCTGGCCGCTCGGGTGGACGTGGCCCGCAGAACGATCAACAGCCACCCGAGCGCGGCCGACGCGCGATGGGAAGTGGATGGCCGCGGTGGGTCATCCCCGTGCTGTTCGCCGTGCTGATGTTGTCGTTCGCGTTGCCGCGAGTGTGGCCAACCGAGACAACCGAGAAGAAGCCGTTCAGCGCCTTCTGGTCGCTGGTCAACGACGGCCAGGTCAAGAGCGTCGTCGTCAACAACCAGACCAACAACATCAGCGGCGAGCTGATCAACGGCGAGAAGTTCACCAGCACGGCGCCGAACAGCTTCCCCGACGTCAACCAGACCAGGGAGCTACAGGAAAAGGGCGTCGAGTTCGAGGCCAAGACGCCGAGCTCCAACTGGCTGCTCAGCTGGGCCAGTCTGCTGCTTCCGCTGGTGTTGCTGATCGGGTTCTTCATGTGGATGCAACGCCGCGCCGCGGGCCAAATGGGCAACGTGATGTCCATCGGTCGCAGCCGGGCGAAGGCGTACACCACCGACAAGCCGTCGACCACATTCGCCGACATCGCCGGCTACGAGGGCGTCAAGCAGGAGATCACCGAAGTCGTCGACTTCCTGCGCATGCCCGAGCGCTTCCGCGAGATCGGCGCCCGCGTCCCGAAAGGCATCCTGCTGGTCGGTCCCCCAGGTACCGGCAAGACCCTGTTCGCCCGCGCGGTTGCCGGCGAAGCCGGTGTCGGGTTCCTGTCGGTCACGGGCAGCGACTTCATGGAGATGTTCGTCGGCGTCGGCGCAAGCCGCGTGCGCGACCTCTTCCAGCAGGCCCGCAAGATGGGCCGGGCCATCATCTTCGTCGACGAGATCGACTCCATCGGCCGCAAGCGCGGCGCTGGTCTCGGCGGCGGCCACGACGAACGCGAGCAGACGCTCAACCAGATGCTGGCCGAGATGGACGGCTTCGAGACCAGCGAGGGCATCGTCATCCTCGCGGCCACCAACCGTCCCGACATCCTCGACCCCGCGCTGCTGCGGCCAGGTCGCTTCGACCGCACGATCATCGTTCCCCTGCCGGAGAACGAAGAGCGTCTCGCCATCTTGAAGGTGCACAGCCGTGACAAGCGAATGGGACCCGACGTCGACCTCGAGGTGATGTCGAAAGCCACGCCCGGAATGAGCGGCGCAGATCTGGCCAACCTCGTCAACGAAGCGGCCCTGTTCGCGGTTCGCCGGGGCAGCAAGCAGATCGAGCGGATCGACTTCGAGAACGCCCGCGACCGCGTCGTGATGGGCGCCCGTCGCGAGAGCCTGGTGTTGAGCGCCGAGGAGAAGCGGGCCACCGCGATCCACGAGGGCGGCCATGCAATCTTGACCACAGTGCTGCCGCATGCGGACCCGTTGCACAAGGTCACGATCCTGCCCCGCGGTATGGCGCTGGGTGTCACGTGGAGCCTGCCGGAAGAACGGCACACGTACTCGAAGGAGTACTTCGACGACGTGATCTGCCGAGCGATGGGCGGGCGAGTTGCCGAAAAGATCGTGTTCGGTCACCTCAACTCGGGCGCCGCCAACGATCTCGAGCAGGCCACCAGCATCGCCCGCCGTATGGTGCGCGAGTGGGGCATGAGCGACGCCGTCGGCCCCATGGCGTGGAGCGGCCACCAGCAGGTGTTCCTGGGCGAAGACCTCATGACCCAGGGCCGCGAGTACGGCGACGACACCGCCAAGATGATCGACGAAGAGGTGTTCCGCATCCTGCACGAGCAAGAGGCACGGGCATTTGAAGTGCTATCGAAGCACCGCAAGGCACTCGACCTCGTTGCCGAGGCACTTCTCGAGCGCGAGACCATCGATGGCGGAGAAGTAGCCCGCATCGTGCACGAGAGCCTCGGCGGCGGTACAGACAAAGAGTCCAGCGATGCCGTCGCCACCGAGGATGCACCAGCCGGAGCCGACGCGACCTAGTGACCCCGACCTAGTGACCCCGACCTAATGACCCAGGTGCGGCTCCGGCGATGAGCCGGGATGGCGCACCTCGGCGACGGCAGCCCACAGGTCGGTCGCCGACATCGGCCCGACGAAGCTAGCCCTGACCACACCGGCGTGGTCGGCGACGATCGCTATCGGAACGGCGTCGACGTGGTACTTGCGATGCAGCGCCGCGGCGGACGAGTACTCGACATCGACCACGGCGACCTCGGTGCAGGCCAGCACGTTTGCCTTGCGCACCACGTCGGCGCATGTCATGCACGACGCCGATGAGAACACGGCGACCAGCCAGGGCGAATCAGCGGCGGCAAAGTCGGCCCGATCGATCTGAGACGGTGCGGTGTACACCGGCTGCGTAGGGGCGTCGACACCACGGCGACGCCTCAGGACGGCAGCGACGGTGAGGGCGACGGCCAGGACAGCGGTGGCAATCACGACCTGCGCCACGACGTCAACCTGGCAGAGCGAACGAGCCGGAGCGACCGCGCAGATCGGGATCGCGGGGCAGCAGGCGCTCGACGAAGATCCGCTGCGTCGATTCGACTACCAGCGGATGTCCCAGTGCGGTCGGGTCCGAGACCCCGATCGTGATCACGCCACCGGCGGGCAGATCGATCGCTTCCATGCCAGGCACCGGCACCTCTCCACCGGCACCGAGTGTCTTCACCGTGACAGTGCCCTGCGAGCCTGTGGCGTTCAACACGACCAGGATGTTCTCGACCGCCAGATCGGTACCAATGGCCATGCTCCAGCGGGTCGAGGCAAACGATGGTGGCGAGCCCATCACGACGGTTGTCGCCACGGTGTCGTCGGTCTGGCGCGTGATCGCCCGCTCGACCAGGATCGACCCCGGGGTCTCCGTCGAGAATACCGCGCCGTGCCGGCCGGCCGGAACGCCGACGTCGTCGGCTATCAGCGACACTACGTTGCCGGCCGGAACCGTCAGCGGATCGGGATTCACGAACCCAGCAGCAGGATCGAGGCCCAGGAACGCCACGTTGACCACGGCTTCGGTCTCGGAGGCGTTGTAGATGCTGTAGCGCTCGATCACGTTGGGCGCGACCTCGCCATCGGCGAAGTAGAACTGGTCGCCCAGCGACGGAGCACCGAGGGTCATGGTGAAACCGGCACGGCCAACGGACGTCAGGTACTCCTGAGCGCGGCCGACGACGACGCGACCGCGCGTGCTCTCGACGGTGACCGCCAACACCAGTTCGCGCTTTGCCAACAGGTCCTGACTGATCACCAGCACGGAGTTGGCCTTCACGAGCAGGCTCTGCAGGATGGCCGGTTGCCGGCTCTCGGTGCTGGTTGCCTCACTGATGTTGATGATGGCGTCCGATGGGAACGGGTTGGTCACGACCAACTGCTCCCTGCTGCCTTCGACCGTGTAGCCGTCGGCGAAGTACCAGGTCGACGACGTCGAGTTGGAACACGGCGAGACAGCACTGCCCGAGGGACTGTCGGCGCGCTGTTCGACGAATCCCCCGCCGCCGTAGATCTCGACCATCGCCGACACGAACGAGCCTTGCGTTTGCAACTGACCGAGATCAAAGACGGTGGTGCCGCGAGACGGAACCTCGAATGCGACAGAGACCGCTGTGCCTTCGGCCGCGTCGGTGAACGTCGTGATCTTTCCGGTCAGGGCGACCTCCGACGGATTGACGACGATTGCCGCGCCCCCCAGTTGCGGTCCGCCGATGGGGACCCCTGCACAGAACCAGGCCGATGTCACGAACTCGCCGTTCGGCACGAACGGCATCGTGGGCTGGCCCAGTCGCGAGAACTCGGCGGGAACACTGTGCACTGGGCGCGAACGTTGCAACAGCACGACTCCCGCGACCGTGGCCAGCACCATCAGCGTCGCAACCAGCCGGCGCAGCGCGATCATTCGACGCCCGCTTGGTGTGGCTCGGCTTCGTCAGGGTCGGACTGCCAGACCGTGTCGCCGGTCATCGTCACCAGAATCGTCGGGTCGGCCGGCTCGCTGATCGGCGCGTCGATCGAGAGCAGCGGGGCATCCGGACCACTGGCCACGCGGCGACGCCTCCACCGATTCACAGTCGCGGTGTCAAACCTGCTGACGCCGAGCGCGAGCAGCAACCACAGCAGCAATTGACCGATCAGCGCCAGAGACCGCGACATCGCCGTGCGGTACTGCAGCGTGGCGGCGCCACCGGTCGTGATGTCGTAGCCGGTCGTGGCGCCGAAGGCGGGCCGGCCGGCTATCGACTGCGAGCCCACCACTAGAGACCATCGCCGGTCGACGCCGGTGGCCACGGTTACCGCGCCGGGCTCGGCGACGAACTGCGTGTCGTCGTTGTCGGCGGCTCCGATTGCCACCGGTGTGGCCAGCTGCGCCAACTCGAGGCGGGCGAGCGAATCGAACCCGGCCTGGCGTGTGGAATCCGCATCGGCCGCCCCGAACTGGGCACGCGTGGGAATCCACGCGGTGTTCTCGTAGACGAGGAAGTTGAGCGGTCGTGTCAGCGGCGCGGCGAAGTCGAGTTGGTCGTCCAATGCATCGACCAGGCCATCGGGCAGCGGCAGTGGCTGGTCTACCGTGCTGATCGCGCCGTCGGCGATGGGCACGACGATGTAGCGAATCGCGTACGGCGCGAGCAGCCGTCCACCGCGCAGCGTTGATTCGGTCGCGAGTTGTCTGATGACCTCGCCGACTTCGGCCTCGGCCTCCGACGGCCGGCCTGGCCATGCCTCGTACTGAGTCAATGGTCCGTCGTCGGTGATCGCGTAGCCGATACCCGGTTCCAACGTCCAGGCCGGCACCGGCATGACCCTGGGGTTGCCGATCCACAGGATTCGATAATCGCCTTCGGGGGGATTCTCGGGGAACTGGCCGAGCACCGAAGTCAGCGTCAGCGTCGGCGTTTCCCAGCGCCCGGAGCTGATCGCGGCGACGCCCGGCAACACACCGATGCCGACCGCCGCAGCGGTCAGCAGGCCGAGCGGTTGCCGCCACCCGAACGAACCGGCCAACACGTCGTCCTGGAAGGCCGCAGCGATGCAGGCCGCCGACAGCGCCAGACCGACGGCGACGGGCGCCAGCAGAATCCCCGGCTCCGGCAGGCGAATGTCGAGACCACGATCGTCGAGCACTGCCAACCAGCCGAACGCCACGACGAGGCCGGCAGAACGAATGGCCCAGGTCAGTCGCCAGCTTCGGGCCACCAACGGTGCGACGAGCACAGGAAGGTACAAGGCGATAGACAGGATGCCAAACTGCCCAGTGCCCAGCCCGAAGCGCGCCAGGCGTGTCACGCCCAGGGCTCGGCTTCCACTTTCCCCAGCTGGAAGCCCATCGGCCACGGGCGCCGGAACACCAGCGATCAGGTCCCATCCGCTGCGGCCGAACAACGATGAGGCCCAAGGCAGGTTGGCGAGAAAGGCGATGACCGATGCAGCCAGAGCTACAGCGATGGTGATGAGTGCCGAGCGCCACGAACCACCGGCCAGCAGCGTGGTGATGGCAAGAACCACTGCGATGGCCACCACCAGGAGCGCAAACGACGGGACGAACGCGAAGGTCACCGCAGTCAACAACGACAGTTGGCAGAGCATCCGCACACGACGGCGGGCAGGCACGGGCAGGTACTCGTCGGCGCGGCTGTCACCTCGGTTGGTCTCGGCATCGAACGACTCGATGCCCGCGCTGCGACGCAGAAGGTGCACAACCCACGGCGCCGTGGCGTAACAGGCGAGCGCTCCCCATCGACCGCTGGACATCAGTTGAGACGGCAGCGGAACGGCCGCGTAGACCACCAGAGCCGCGATCCTGGCGCGCGCCGTGGGGAACAGTCCGGCCAGTCGCCAGATTCCGAGATAGCCGACCAACAGCAAGCCGAGCACACCGACGGTGTGCAGCAGACCCATGTGGAACAATGTGGCGGTGCTGGCCAGCGCAGTGAGCGCCACGCCTGTGGGCACCGGAGTGGTCGCGCCCAACCCATGCCCCCACCATCCAGACCGGTAGTCGGTGAGCATGGCTCGCGGGCTGACCGGCAATCGTAGGAACTCACCGAACGCCGGGATGCCGCCAAGGAGGTGGCGACTGCCGAACAACAGGGCGACGAGCACGGCGATCCACGCGAACATCGGCGCCGACCCCGCGGTTTGGCGCCATCGGCGCTCGATCGAGTTCTCGCCGCGCGAAGGGCGCATGTCGCGGCTGCGCAAGTACGCCGAGACTCGAGCCGAGCCGCGCAACTGCAGTCCGGCTATCTCGCCGTCCGGTACTCGGCGCAGAGCACGAACGTCGCGGCGCCGAACGATGATGCCGGGGATACGCGGCACCAGGCCGCACATCGCGCGGAACGATGCCCAAGCCTCGCGGGGCTTGCCGGAGAAGACCCCGACGACGAGTTCGGACAGGGTCACGAAGAACAGTTGGACGGCCAGCAGCGGCAAGCGACGCGCACCTGTGAGCGTGGCGATCGAGCGCATGCGGTGCCGCGCCTGCAGCAACGCCGGGCGCAGATCTGCGCGACGCTCCGACAATGCCTCGCGGTGTCGGGCACGTGCTGCCGGGACCACGACTACACGGGCCCCACCCAGGTGGGCTCGCCAGCAGATGTCGACATCGTCGCCGTAGAAGTCGATCGCCGTGTCGAAGCCGGCTATCGCCCTGAACAGATCGGCGCGGATCATGAGGCATGCCGACGGCAGGGCGAACACATCGCGCACCGCGTCGTGTTGCTCCTGATCGACCTCGCCCTCTTCGACGAACGAGTCGATCTCGCCAAAGCGGTCGACGCCCAGGCCGACGTGCTGCAACACGCCCGGGTCGTCCCACGCAACGAGCTTCGGGCCGACGATCCCCGCGTTCGATCGATACAGCTCCTCGACCATCAGCCGTATGGCGCCCGAATCCATCGCTACGTCGTCATGCAGGAAGCAGAAAAAGCCGTTGTCGCCTTCGACCAGGCGCAGCACCTCGTTGGCGACGGCGCCGTAGCCGATGGTGTTGCCGACCGCTCGGACGAAGGCGTTCGGAACCCGTTGACGAACCCTGTCGGGCACGTCGCCCGGCTCGCCGACGATCAGGAACAAGCTCCTGAGATTGGCGTAGTCCTGATCTGCCAAGCCGTCGAGTACCTCGTCGAACCAATCGCCCGGATTGAAAACCACCATCACGGCCACGACGGGCGGGGCGAGTTGGTTGGCGGGTTCCACGAGGTTGCCAGGCTACTTGCAGGGAGACCGCCAGCGCAGGCACTGCCGTATCCCGGGGCGACTTGGGCAGTAGTGCTTGCAATAGTTAGCAATGTGCGGTATATTGGTTGCATGTTCAAACTCCCCGAGTTCCCCGCAGTTGATTTCACCAAGTTCGACCTCGATGCGCTCCGCAACTTCGACTTCGCCAAGTACGTGCCGGCCGTCAAATTCCCGACCGGCGACCTGCCAGGCGTAGAAATGCCGAACATCGACGTCACCAAGCTCACCGACGCAGTTCGCGACGCTGCCTACCTGACAGTCGGAATCGGCGTTGCTGCCATCGAGCAGGCACAGGCCCGCCGACGCGAACTGATCACCACGATCAGCGACGGTTTCGAGGCCGGCAAGATCCAACTCGACACGGTCGTCGACAAGATCGAGGCGATTCTGCCGGAGAAGGCAGCCGCCTTGTTCGGTCAGGCTCGCGAGATGACCGACGCGGCACGCAATCAGGTTCTCGAGCTCATTCGCAGCGCTGCCTGATTGACATGGTCCCTCTCAGAGGGGTACTGCCGCTAGCCTCGCTGGTCTGGTGGACCCCTCTGAGACACATCGCTCAAGCGAAACCCAGCGATCTGGGCGAGTTCCTCTGCCGGAGGGCACCCTTCCGGTAGGGATCGGTCTGTTGATCGCCGGTGTCACCAGCTATCTGTTCTTGAAGGTCGCCAAGGTGGCCCTCGGCAGCGACGAGGCGGTACAGCCCATCGCCAGCCTGTGGATCGCCACGTTCGCCTTGGCCCCAGGCTTCTTCCTGCCGCTCGAGCAGGAACTTGCCCGCACACTGGCCCATCGCCGGGCCATCGGCCAGGGCGGTCAACCGGTGGTCGCCCGAGTGCGAACACTCGGCATCGGTCTCGCCGCAATCGTTACGATTGCAGCGCTCGCGGCCAGCCCGTTGATCGTCAGCGGATACTTCGACGGCGACTGGGTGCTGATGCTCGCGCTGATCCTGGCGTTCTCGGCGTACGCCCCCGCCCACCTGTCACGTGGCATCGCCAGCGGCAACGGTCGATTCAACGCCTACGCGATCGTGATGGGCGCAGACGGTGCGGTACGCATCGTGCTGTGCGCCGCTCTGGCCGTCCTCGGCGTCAAGACCGTCGGGCTGTACGGCTTCGCCGTCGCCCTGTCACCCGTTCCGGGGGTGCTGTGGGTCAAGGCCCACGGATCCCTGCGCACCGAGCCCGGTCCCGAGTCGTCGTGGGCCGAGGTCACGCCGAACCTCGGTTGGCTCCTGCTCGGCTCTGTGTTCGCCGCAGCGTTGGTCAACGCCGGTCCTCTGGCAGCCACACTGCTGGCCAACGACGCACAGAAAGAAGCGGTCACACGGTTCACATACGGCGTGCTTCTGGCGCGAATTCCGTTGTTCCTGTTCCAGGCTGTGCAGGCCGCCCTGCTTCCGCGTCTCTCGCGGCTCGCCGCGCGCAACGAGATCGCCGAGTTTCGATCCGGATTCGCGCGGCTCATGAAGCTCGTGCTCGTCGTCGGCGTCGTGGGAACTGCCGGTGCGTTCCTGCTCGGGCCGTTGGTCATCGAACGGTTCTACGACGCCACCTTGAGCCGCAAGACGATGGCCATGCTGGCGCTCGGGAGTGCCATTTACATGGTCGCCCTGGCGATCGCCCAGGCCGTGATCGCCTTGCGCGGACACGCCCTCGTGGCCCTCGGCTGGGCCTTCGGCGCTCTCACCTTCGTCGTGGTGACCTGGGTCAGTTCCGACGAACTGTTCCGCAGGGTCGAACTCGGTCTGGTCGCCTCGTCATTCGCATCATTGTGCGTGTTCGCCCTGGCGCTGCGATCACGCCTCGCCAGCGGCGACCTGCCATCGGGACAGTCCGTCATGGATGCGATCAACAACATGCCGTTGGAGACCTGAGCCTGGATTCAGCTGCGACGAGCCTTGTCTGACTCGACTCGCAGGTCGTTGGCCACCATCATCCTGATCAGTTCCGGGAACGCCACCTCGGGTTCCCAGCCCAACTGGGTGCGAGCCTTCGAGGGATCGCCGATCAGCAGGTCGACCTCGGCGGGGCGGAAGAACTTCGGATCCTGGCGCACATAGTCTCGCCAGTTCTCGATTCCAACCTCGGCGAACGACAAGCGGACGAGGTCTTCGATGCTGTACGCCTTGCCGGTGGCGACGACGTAGTCGTCGGGCTGATCTTGCTGCAACATCAACCACATCGCTTTGACGTAGTCGCCGGCGTAGCCCCAGTCGCGCTTCGAGTCGAGGTTGCCGAGCACGATCTCGGTCTGCAGGCCGAGCTTGATCCTGGCAACTGCGTTGGTGACCTTGCGGGTGACGAACTCGAGGCCGCGCCGCGGACCTTCGTGATTGAACAAGATGCCGCTGCACGCGAACAGGCCGTAGCTCTCGCGATAGTTGACCACGATGTCGTGGCCGAACACCTTGGCGCAGCCGTACGGGGACCGGGGGTGAAAGGGCGTGCGCTCGGTCTGCGGTGTTTCGCGGACCTTGCCGAACATCTCGCTGCTGCTGGCCTGGTAGAAGCGGATCGGATTGTTCTCGGCGCCGCCCACCATGCGGATTGCTTCGAGCATGCGCAGCACGCCGGTACCGGTGATGTTGGCAGTGAGCTCAGCCTGGTTGAAGCTCAGCGCCACGAACGAGATCGCGCCGAGGTTGTACACCTCGTCGGGCTGCGTCGAGTCGAGCGCCTTGACGAGCGACGGCAGATCGGCGAGATCACCGGGAACGGGCTCGACGTACGGGAACTCGTCGCGCATCATGGTCATCCGCGGGTTGTTCTGACCTTTGACCATGCCGAAGACCTCGTAACCCTTCGAATGAAGGTACTCGGCGAGGTGCTGGCCGTCTTGACCTGTAACACCGGTGATGAACGCGCGAGGCATGCTGGCAATCCTTCGGAGGGTTGGGCCGTAAAGCGGGACACGGCAGTCTATGGCTTTCGGGCTCCGTCTGGCGTCAACGGCTAGCCTCGGCCTGCCCATGAACCCACTGCGCGTCGCCTTCGATGTCGGCCCACTGGCCGGGCCACGCACCGGGGTCGGGCACGCGGTCGCGGCAATGCACGACTCGCTCGTCGACGTCGCTGATCTAGAGCTGGTCGAGTATGTCGTCTCGTTCCGATCCCGCCTACCCACCGGCACGCGCCGGTTGCCACTTCCTGCTCTGGTCGCCCACCGGCTCTGGGCCATGGCCGACCGGCCTCGGGTCGACCGGTTCCTCGCCCGCCCTGATGTCGTGCATGGCACCAACTACGTCGTGCCTCCATGTCGGGCCCCACAGGTCGTCTCGGTCTACGACTGCTGGTTTCTTCGGCATCCGGCGCTTGCCAGCGGTGCGGTTCACCAGGCCGGGCGCGTCCTGCGACGGGCCATCCAGCGCGGGGCGACCGTTCATGCCAGTTCCGCATCGACCGCAGCGGAGATCGCCGAACTGTTTCCCGGTGCCCGAGTGGCAACGATTCCGCTGGCTGCTCTGCCTGTGCCTCCCGCATCCAAAAGTCCACCCATCCCTGCACTCGTCGGTCGTCCGTTCATCGCCGCAGTCGGCACGCTCGAGCGACGCAAGAACCTGCCCACCCTGATCGAGGCGTTCGGGATGCTGGCCACCGAGGACCAGCACATCCTGCTGGTACTGGCGGGTGCCGATGGCGATGATCGGCCGGCGATCAACGCGGCTATCGACGGTCTGGACCATGCCGTCGCGAGGCGAGTGGTGATGACCGGCCGTGTCGACGAATCGGCTCGATCATGGCTGCTGCACAACGC
This sequence comes from Ilumatobacteraceae bacterium, assembly GCA_031412355.1. Classification (GTDB taxonomy): domain Bacteria; phylum Actinomycetota; class Acidimicrobiia; order Acidimicrobiales; family Ilumatobacteraceae; genus JAENVT01. Next base: position 13,775 of record JANOCR010000075.1, read on the forward strand.
AACCGTGCTGGCGTATCCGTCGCTCGACGAAGGGTTCGGCTTCCCGTTGCTCGATGCCATGCAGGTCGGGGTCCCCATCGCTGCCAGCAACCGCGGCAGCATCCCCGAAGTGTGCGGCGCGGCCGGCCTGCTGTGCGATGCCGACGACACCATCGCCTTGGCCACCAACCTCTCGAGCGCGGCATTCGACGACCGCGTGCGCGCCCAACTGCGGGCCGCCGCCACCACCCAACTGGCGTCTTTCTCGTGGCAGCGATGCGCGACTGATCTGACGGCGCTCTATCGACGCTTGGCCGGTGAAACAGCGTGACGCGGCTGCGGCCATGATCGCTGTCTTGTGCGGTGGTGTCGGCGCCGCACGTTTCTTGGCCGCCCTCGCCCAAGTGGTCGAACCACGAGACACGGTCGGAATTGTCAACACGGGCGACGACACCGTGTTGCACGGCCTCGCCATCTCACCCGATCTCGACACGGTCACGTACACGCTGGCCGACGCCATCGATCGGGATCGCGGCTGGGGTCTTGCGCATGAGTCGTGGCGGGCCATGGAAGCGTTGCAGCGGTACGCAGCCGTGCGACCCGCCATCTCCACGGCTGCACCGACATGGTTCAACCTCGGCGACACAGACCTGGCCACCCACTTCTACCGCACGGCTCGCCTCGGTGAGGGCGCCACGCTGGCCGAGGTGACCGCCGAGATCTGCGAGGCGTGGCACATCGGGCAACGGCTCGTGCCGATGACCAACCAGACGGTGTCTACCGTGGTGACACTCGCCGACGGCGACGACGTTTCGTTCCAGGAGTACTTCGTGAAGTTGCGCCACAGCGTGCCGGTCAGCGCGGTGCGTTTCAACGGCGGGGCGGAGGCGGAATTGACTCCGGGACTCGACACGGTGTTGCAGAATTCGGACTGCGTCGTGATCGCCCCATCGAATCCCATCGTGTCGATCGGTCCGATCCGCGCATTGGGAGGAGTCGACCGGATGCTGCAGGCCCGTCGGTCGTCGGTCGTGGCCATCTCCCCGATCATCGGCGGCGCGGCGTTGAAGGGCCCGGCGGATCGCATGTTGCGCGAGCTCGGCCACGAGCCATCGGTCGTCGGTGTCGCCCGGCTCTACGCGCCAATCGCCAGCACGTTGGTGATCGACCCGGTCGATGCCGGCCTCGCCGACGCGGTCGAGGCCCAAGGAATGCGCGCCGTCATCACTCCATCGGTGATGAGCAGCCCCGAGATCGGCGCCGAGTTGGCCCGAGTGACGCTGGCTGCTGCGTCAGCCCAATGATCGCAGGCCGACACCGAGGTCGGTCCACGGCGCCCACGCCAGGTGGATTCGGGCGCGCGTCGGCGACAGGGCAAACCACGAGATGTCGTTGGGTCGCCGCGGCGCGGCAACGGGTTGCTCGGCGCTCGGGCCGGCCATCATGGCCCACAGATCGCGGATCGATGTGCTGACGCCTGATCCGATGTTGACGACCAGTCCGCCACCCCGAACGCCCGCCCGGACCAACGCGTCGACCGCATCGTCGACGTACAGGAAGTCGCGGGTCTGTCTGCCATCGCCATGGATCAGGGGGCTGGTGCCGCTTCGCAACGCGTGGGCGAACGAACCAACCACACCACCATCAATCCGTTGCCTGGGCCCGTACACGGTGCTCATCGCCAGCGCAGTGAACTCAACGGTGTGATCGGCTCGATACATGTTCAACAGGTCGACGACGGCCTTGGCGACGATTCCATGCAGACCCACGGGATTCCACGCGTGGCCCTCCTTGATCGGCAGATCGCGCATCGGCACCTCGCCGTACAGCGCGGCGCCCGGCAGTGCGGTGACCACCTTCGATCCCTGCATGCGGGCCGCCTCGAGCACGGCGAGCATCCCCTGCACGGCACGACCGGCCTGCGCAGCGGGACCGCGGCCGGGCGACAACCAGGCCAAGTGATAGACGACATCGGGTGGGCGGATGGCGGCCAGGGCGGAGAACTCGTCGGCCAGCACGTCGAGGGTGTGGATCTTCAGCGCACCGCCGGCGCTGCGCGCATCGGCCAGGTTGGCCAGCGAGCCGCAGGACAGGTCGTCGACGACATCGACGATGTTGTCCTCGGCGATCAACCGATCGACCAGGTGCGAACCGAGGAATCCGGCGCCACCGACGACCAGGATGTTCACGTCGCGTCGGCGGGAGGTCGGTTCTCGCCCGACACGTGCTCGCCCGGCGCAACCCGACCCTGCAGGCCAAGCACGCTCTGTACGACGTTGGCGCCTTCGCCGATCCTGCCCATCACCACGGAGTTTGCCACTACTGCTCCACCGTCGACGACGGCGCCGGGCAGCAGCACCGAATCGGTGACTCTCGCGTTGGCGCCAACGGTCGCTCCGTCGGAGACGATGCTGCGCGACACAGTGGCGGTCGGATCGACATGGGCGCCGTCGTGCACGGCCACGCATGCGTGCAGGCGCCGCGTGCCGTCGAGCAGGTCGAGGTTGGCCTTTAGATAGAGCGCAGGGTTGCCGGCATCGAGCCAGTAGTCGTCGGTCGCCATCGCGAACAGCCGGTGGTCGGCGACGATCTCGGGAAAGGTGGCTCGCTCGATCGACACCTTGCGCCCGGCGGGGATGCGTTGCAGCACCGACGGCTCGAGCACGTAGGTGCCTCCGTTGATCTCGTTGCTCGGCGCGGTGCCCGGTGCCGGCTTCTCGACGAATCGCTCGACACGTCCGTCGGCATCGGTGGCGACCACCCCGAACGAGGACGGGTCGTCGACACTGATCAGATGGATCGTCGCCTCCGCAAAGTGCCGCCGGTGGAAGTCGACCAGCGCTGCTATGTCGAGGTCGGTCAAGACGTCGCCATTGGCCACCACGAACGTGTCGTCGATGCCACTGAAGTCAGCAGCGAACCTGATCGCGCCCGCAGTGTCGAGTGGCTCCGGTTCGACGGCGTAGTGCAACGCCACCCCGTTGCATTCGCCGCCGGGGAACGCCTCGACGAACGGTTCGGGCTTGAAGCCAAGCGCCAGCGTGACGTCTGTGACGCCGCCCTTCGACAGGTTCTCGACGAGCCGCTCGATGATCGGCACGTGCCCGACGGGAAGCATCGGTTTCGGTGTGGTCAGCGTGAGTGGCCGGAGTCGAGTACCGAAGCCGCCGACCAGAACGACGGCGCGCATCAGCCGCCTGAAGTGGTGGTCGCCGCCGGTGCCGTGGTGGTGGTCGCTGCCTCAGTGGTGGTGGCGCCGGCGATCGTGGTCGTCGTGGCGGGGGCGACATTGCCGCCGTCGGCGGCGCCGAGCGTGGGCAACTGATCGGCCCACGGCGGTGCCGGAATGTCGGCGCCCTTCGGAACGAAGGCAACGACGAACACCATGCCGTCGTTGACGATTCGACTGTTCCTGAAGTCTGTGACGACGTCGTGGAACTCGCCCTTGTTCGCGTAGTTGTCCCAAACCCTGACTGTGAGGACCGTGTCTTTGCCGTCACACTTGGTGTCGTCCGTCGACCACTTCTCGCCACCCTGATCTGCCGGCATCACCAACTCGGTATCGGTCAGCTTGATGTCGTATACGTCGAGGAACACGCCGAGCTTGGCGCGGTTGCCCGATGATTTCGTCGAGAACGGATGATAGTGAATGGTGCCATCCTCGTGACTGTGTACGCCGAGGATCCTGAAATCGTCGTTGAGCAACACCTCGTTGCCGGCCGAGTCGATACCCTTTTCTTCCTTGTCACCGAGGATCTTTGGCTGAAACTCGTCGCAGATGTAGATACCGAAGGCGGCATGCCAGTGGGCATCGGTGTTGGTGCCGTCGTTGACCCGCGGCACCCCGGATCCGTCGCTGGGGCGGCTCTGGCGGCCGTAGACGATGGCGAGCAGGCCGAGGACGACGACGAGAGAGACGGCGATGGGGAAAACCGAGCCGCCCTGAAAGCGAACCCTCTTGCCCTTACCCCGCGATGCGAGTTTGGCAACTTTTTTGGCGGATGATGACGGAGCCACGAAGATGCGAGGCTATCGCCTCCCTGAATCAAAACTGAGTCATCGACGCTGGTTCAGCTCGACAATCAGGTCGGCATAGGCGCGGGCCACTGCTGCAGGTGAGGCGGCTCGTTCGACCCATTGCCGCCCGGCAACCGCCATCCGGTCGCGGCCAGCGGGGTCGTCGGCCAGACGTCGCAAGGCGTCGATGAATGCGGCAACATCGTCGGGTGGCACGCACACTCCGCCGCCCGATTCCGTCAGGATCCGCGGGACCTCCGTCTCCGGATCGATCGCCGCCAGGACGGGGCGACCGGCCGCAAGGATGGAGTACGTCTTCGATGGAACGCTGACTCGACCGAGGCCGGACTTCAGCGGCACGACATGAATGTCACCCGTCGCCAGCACCTCGGCAAGGCGTTGTTTCGGCTGGTAGCCAGAGAAGCGAACGTTGGCCACTCCGTTGGCACGCTGGCCGAGCGAGGCGCGCGCCGCTCCGTCGCCGTTGATCAGAAATGTCAGTGACGGCAGGGCCTTCGCCGCCTCGACCACCATCTCCAACGATTGCGAGAAACCGACGTTGCCCGCATACAGCACCACCGTTTCGCCACCGATACCCAGTTCGCGACGAAGTGCCGTCATGCGATCCTGCGGACGGATGACCTCGGTGTCGACGAAGTTAGGGATCACGCGAACATCGCCACGTTTCGGCGGTCGCACCTTGGCAGCGACGTTGTCGCGCAGATCGCTGCTGAGCACGGTCACCGCTGCGGCTCGGTGATAGCTGACGCGCTCGAGTCGCTTCGCGGCGCCGATGACCCACCGGTTCGTGATCGCCCCGGTCTCGACGGCGGCATCGGGGAACACGTCTTGGATGTTGAAGATCAACGGTCCCCGCCGAACCACGTGAGTGCCCCACCCCGTCAGCCCCATTGTCAACGGCGGCGACATGGCGATGACCGCATCGACACGGCCACCGCGGATCGACGCGAACCCGGCGAGGGCGCTGAAGCCGGCAAACCCGAGGGCGCGGCGCGCCAGGTTGCCTTTGTCGCCACCGGGGAAAGGATTCACGCGGTTGATCGAGCCCCACGCGGTCGTCTCGCGACGTACCCACTTGCCATCCCAGCCGGGCTCGACAGCGTGGCCGCGGTACCACGGCAACGCGGTGACCACGTGAATCTGATGACCCAGTTCGGCGAGTTCGCTGACGATCCGGGTCATCACCTCGCCAGTCGGCGCGGTGTCAGGCGCGAAGTGCGGACAGAGCACGACGATCCGAAGCCGTGCGTCGGTCACGACTTCTCCAGTGCTGTCGTGTATGCCGCTGCCAGCGCCGCGCCGGATGCCCGCGCTGTGAATGCCGCGGCGCGGCGCAGCCCGGCAGCGACCATGGTGGCGCGGTCGCGCTCCACGTGATCGAGCGCATCGGCCCACTGGTCGGCGACGAGCGGACGCACCAGACCAGCGCCGCCGAGGACCGCCGGGATGCACGTCGAATCACTGGCGATCACCGGGCAACCGAGCGCCATCGCCTCGATCAGGGGCGCACCGAAGCCCTCGTATCGGCTTGGGAAGACCATTGCCTCGGCCATCTTCAACAGGCCGTTGCGATCCGCCGCCGGCACCCGTCCGAGCCGAAGGATTCGCGGATCCGTCGCGGCCCGGACTTCCGCCTCGGACGTGCCGCTGCCCCCGATCAGCACCAGCCGCAGATCCGGATCACGCCAGCTAGACGACAGCAGATCGATCAGGAACCGGTGGTTCTTGTGATGGTTGGTGACCGCGGGGTACACGAGCACGCGTCCGTCTCCCAGCGCGAACCGCCGCCGCAACTCTGCCGCGTCGGTGATGTCGGTCAACAACTCCGGCTCGAACCCGTGGGGTACGACCATCACACGCGACGGCTTCGCGCCGAATCCTTCTATCACCGATAGGCGCACGTAGTCGCTGGGCACCGTGACGACCCGTGCGTGTCGCACCGACCTGCCGATCATCGCTGCAAGGTACGTGCGCTTCTTGCGGCTGAAGTACTGCGGATAGGTGCGGTACTGCAGGTCGTGAATCGTCAGCAAGTAGGGCCGGACTGCCCCGATTGGGGCCGTGCCGCCGCCGTGGTGACGCAGATCCGCTGGCGACGTGCGGCGCCGAAACCAGCTCACTTCGCCCGCGATTCGTCGGGTCCTCGACGCGCCGTCGAACGAAGCGACGATCGTAGGGAACCGCTCGGTCACATCGCGGTGAGCCTCGACGAAGCCGTCGACGACATACAACGTCGGCCGCAGCTGCGGTGCGGCTTGGGCAAGACCAAGCAGCTGCCGGACGAGGTATTCCTCGGACCCGCCGACATCGCCCGGAACGCACCACAGCAGGTTGACGGCAATGGCCGGATCAACCATCAGCACAACTCCCGATACGCAGCGGCGGTCAGCCGCGCTGTCTCGCGCCATGTAGTGCGATCGGCGCGCAGCAGTCCCTTAGCTGCCAGCGAGTCACGATCGGCGCTCGCCTCTGCGATCCCTCTCGCGATGTCGCTCGGATTCTGCGGGTCGACAAGCACCGCGGCCCCGCCGGCGGCCTCTTCGGTGGCCGTGCCCCGGCTGGTGACGACCGGCGTGCCTTGCGCCATTGCCTCGAGAACCGGCAACCCGTAGCCCTCGCGCTCACTCGGGTAGCAGAACACCTCCGCGCCCGCATACAACCCCGCGAGTTCGGGCGCGGGGACGAACCCGATGAACCTCACGTCGCCACCCGGCGGCATGGCGATGTCGCCCCAACCTTCTGCGCCGGCCACGACCAGCGGCAGTGGGTCCTCGAGCAGGGCGACCGCCTCGGCCAAGCCGCGCAGGTTCTTGCGCGGCTCGACGGTCCCGACGAACAACAGGTAACGCTGCGGGAGCCGATACAGCGCCGTGACTCGTGCGGCCTCGGCAGCGTCGACCTTTGCCACGTCGACGCCGAGCGGTACGAGGCGAAGTCGCTCGGCCGATATCCCGGCGCGCTCACAATCGTCCATCGTCGCCCGGCTGCTGCACAGCACGAGGTTCGCCCGCCGGCGGATCTGGTCGAGGCTGCGCCGGAAGACGCCGTTGCCACGCCGGGTGAACTGGGAGGGATCGTGCAGAAACGCCAGGTCGTGCACAGTCACGACCAAGGGCGCGTCGGTGGCGCATGGGATCAGGGTCGTTGCATGGGCAACGTCGATCGGCCCGGTGGCACGTTCGACCTTGGGCCAACCCCGCCGCAGCCAGAGGTCGTACAACAACGGGCCGCCGACGGGCAGGTGGGCGATCGGAACCGCCGGCGACCATGGTTCGCTCGGCACGTGCTTGTGGCGCCCGGCCACACCGATCAGAGTGACGTCGGTCTGCTCGCGCATCGCCTCGGCAATACGCATGGCCGCGACCCCCGTACCGCCCGGCACTCGGTGCCAGCATTGCTCCAAGGTGTAGGCCACGCGCACGGCACCAATCATGCCCGCGCTGGTCTACGCTTTGTCGCATGCGCACGCAGTTGCCGCCGAGCGCGTTGCAGCGCGACAGCCGCTTCAACCGCATTTCGACCGAAGAGCGATTCGCCGACGAGAGGCCCAACGACCAGGGCCAGGATCGCCGCATGGATCCGGGATCGTCAGAGTCGTTCGATCGAGCCCGCCGACAGATGCACGGCATCTTCGTCGGCGAGATCCAAGCACTCGAAGGTGCCGGACGCACCGCCTTCGACTACACCACCGACGAGACACCACTGCAGATGAAGCTCGACATGGCGCGGCAGTGCTGGGACGAAGCCCGGCACGTCGAGATCAGTTTGCGCCTCGGAGAGCACATGGGCACCGAGATCGGCGAGTTCAGCGAGGCAGTGACGCTGTTCGAGGCGGCGTGTCATGCGGATCCCGTGTTTCGCCTGGCCGGTGTCAACCGCGCGCTCGAAGGTCTGGCCATCGACGTGTTCACGACTATGCGCGACTTCGCCGGCGAGATGAACGACCCGGTGCTGTACTTCTGCGAGGACTGGATGCTGGCCGACGAGGTGACCCACGTGAAGATGGGCAGCAACTGGCTGCGCGAACTCACCAAGGACGACAAGGATCGCCAGACCCGCGCCCTCGAGTTCCAGCGCACTGTCGACAGCTTGTTCAACTTCCGCGGCAGCCGAGGCGAGGGAGCCGAAGCGTCGATCCGGTTGGCTCGCAAGTTCCGCGAGATGGCCGGCTTTCAGACCGAAGAGATCGACCAGATCGCCGACATGGCGCAGGCTCAGCGAGCGCAACTCAGCGCCTACTGACGCCCACCCCCGCAACCCCACACGTCGGTCTCGGTCCGCTGCCGGGAACTTTCGCGGGCCGCGCCGCCGTCCAACTCGCATGTTCAAACCACGCACCGCCATCGCCGCCGTGTCTGTTGCCCTGCTTGTCGCCGGTTGCGGATCGACCCAGACCCCGGGCGCCGGTGCGATCACGTTGCCATTGCCGACCACCACGGCACCTGCGCCGGCGGGCCGCGGATGGATCGATGGTGAACCGGAGTGGATGACCCAGTCGTTGGGCGAGGCCCCGGGCAGCGCCACTGCAGCAGCCAGCGATGCGGCCGGCGCGCCCGCCAAGAGTGTCGTCCCCGGCCCGCTGCCAGTTGAGGAACAGGCCGGTTTGCGCGCCGGGTCCGTCGACGACAACGCCGATTTCGCCGCGTTCCTCGCGTATCTCTCTCGTATCAACGACCTCGGGATCGTCACCCGTGACTTCGATCCGACCGGAAGGATCGTCGCCACGGTGACCGGCACGACCGGGCTACCGGTCGCCGGGGTGCAGGTGACGGTCAGCGCCGACGGGACCGAGATCGCCACGCTGCGAACGACCGCCGACGGAACCACCCGGTTCCTGCCGGCGTTGTACGGCGCCAGTGCGGTTGCGGAGTTCACGTTCACGATCGGCGACGTCTCGGCGAGTGCGGCACCCGGATCAACAGTCGCTCTGCAGGCCGGCGCGGCCGGGGGCGTGACGGGGCCCGTCGCGTTGGACGTGTTGTTCTTACTGGACGCCACCGGTTCGATGGGCGACGAGATCGACCGGTTGAAGGCAACCATCGGCACCGTCGTCGCCCAGGTCGGGGGCTTCGAGTCGCAACCTGATCTGCGCCTGGCGATGACCCTGTACCGCGACGAAGGCGACACGTTCGTGACCTCGACGTTCGACTTCACCGCTGATATCGACGCGTTCCGTGCTGCACTGAACGACGTCGTCGCAGACGGTGGTGGGGACTATCCAGAAGCTCTCGAGGAAGGACTGGCGTCGGCATTGTCGACTCCGTCGTGGCGTGATCCGGCGTCGACGGTGCAACTCGTCTTCCTGGTCGGCGACGCGCCCCCGCGCCTCGATCGTCAGGTGCCCGTCGAGTACCCGGCAGCGGTTGTTGATGCGGTCGCCAGAGGGATCAAGGTGTTCCCCATCGCCTCGTCAGAATCCGACGATCAGGCGGAGGCAGTGTTCCGACAGATCGCTGCGGCGACCGGCGCCAGGTTCGTGTTCCTGTCATACGGAGCGCAGGGCGCCGCTACGGGCGCGGCGACCGACATCGACTCGACCGACTACGAGGAACTGCCCTTGGACGCGTTGGTTGTGCGCCTGATCGCCGAAGAGTTGGCCGCCCTGTCCGGCACGCAGATCGAGTTGCCACCGGTCACCGTTCCACCGGTCACTGTTCCGGACGGGCAGTAGACGGGTCTACAAAGGGTTGCGCAACTCGGCGATCAGTTCTCCGTGCTCGACGACTGCACGGTCATCGAGCGCCACCGTGCAGTGTCTCATCGGCAGGTCGAAGTGGCCGGCGGTGAATCGACCGGCGACTTCATTGGCGCCGGTCGAGTAGAGGAAGTTGCCAGCCACTGCACGAGCTTCGGTGCCCCACGTCTCTCGGCGGTCGTAGAGCTCGACCGTCTCCCATCGCGCCGCTGTGTTCATCCCCCAGCCGACGTGGCTGGTGGCATAGCTCGCCCGATCTCCGAACGCGGCCAGGTACGACCGGAACAGCTGAGCGTCGACGCCGTTGCCCTCAATGCCGGTGATGTGGTCATCGGCGATTGTCAATTCGATCGGCGATTCGACGATGCGGTTGAACGTCAGGTTCAGATCGCCCGCTGCCATGACCAGCGTGCCGTTGACCGAGTTGGCGGCGGGGAACGCAATGACCAGCCCTCCCGGCCAATGTGCGATCGATCCCGGCCCGGCCGTCAGCCCGGTCGAACCGGCGGTGACTGCGCCGGCCAGGTCGATGGTGAGGTCCGTACCCGCCTCACTGGTCGCTCGCATCTGGGTTGCGCCGCGCAGCCACTCGTGCGCCAGGTCAACCCGGCGCGGCAGATCGGCGTCCCAACCCAGGCGCTCGAAGATGTCGGGGTGCTCGTTGGAGATCATCAACACGCGGGCGCCACCGCGGAGGATCTCGCCGAGTTCGGGGGCATGCAGCAACCCCTCGACAGTGCAGTCGACCACCAGCCCTGCCGACGACAGCGCAGCGAGCGCGGCGCGGTTTCCGGCGATCGCCTGCGAGGCGCCGGTCGAACGAATGGGAACGCTGTGAGACGAAGCAGGCGTCGGCACGACGACGTCGACGACCTGGCCACCGAGCGACTGTGCGGCCAGGCGTGCAGTATCGACCAGCGCTCGGCGACTCTGCGTTTCGCTGAGCAGGACCACGACCTCGTCGGCGATCAGGCCGCACCGGCCGAAATGCGCTGCGAAAGCGGCGATGTACCGCCACTCGGTCATTTCGTCACCACCCGGTGGGTCTGCTCATCGAGCAAGTGGTTCACAGCCTCGGGCGCTTCGACGTTCAGCAGATGGCCGGCGCGCGGAACCACCACCAGCTTGGAGTGAGGGATGAGGTCGGCGAGGGCGAACGCGTAGGCAACCGGGGTCTCTTCGTCGAGCTCGCCCACTGCGCACAATGTCGGCGCGCTGACGGTCGGCAACAACGCACGGCTGTCGTGCGTGACGAGGCAGTCGATCGCTTCTCGCAGCGCACTGCCCGGCACCCTTGCCATCGCGGCACGCTGACCCGACAATGCCTCTGACGAGATGTGTGGGCCGGCGATCGCTGCGAGCACATCGTCGGCGAAGTCGGCAGGTTCGCGCCCAGCGTCGAGTGGGCCCAGCCGTGCCGCGCGCCATTCGTCGGGCTTGGTGCCATCGAGCCCGAACGCCGGGCTCGTCGACAGCAGTGACAGGCTGAGCACCCGCGCCGGGTGTCGGGCGGCGACGTACTGGGCGATCATTCCGCCGAACGAGATGCCGGCGAGATGTGCCGCCTCGCGGCCCAACGCGTCGAGCATGCCGATCACGGCATCAGCAAGCGTGGTGAACGTCATTGCACCATCGAGGGCGGGCGACGCTCCATAACCGGGCATGTCCCATGCCACGACACGGTGCTGGTCGCCCAACGTGTGCAGTTGCGGTTCCCACGACAGACGGCTGCCGCCGAGGCCGTGCAGCAACAGCAGCACCGACGGGTTGGCGCGGTCCCCCGACTCTCGCCAGGCGAACCCGGGTGCCTCGACGTCGCTCGCGGTAGCCACTCTTTCAGTTTCCCCTGCTCAGACATATTTGTCAACGGTGTTGACATCGGCGCGACCGCCAATCACAATCGGTCCGATGGAGGTCGATCGCGACGAGTTGGTCAATCGTGTCCGCGCCCTTGGACCAGTGTTGGCCGAGCGTGCCGTGCGCTACGACCGCGAGGCCAGCTTCCCCTTCGAAAACTTCGCCGACTTCCGCAGTCAGGGCTTGCTAGCGCTGTGCGTGCCCGGCGAATACGGTGGCCTCGGCGCCAGTTATGCCGACTACGTCCGGGTCAGTGAAGAGATCGGCCGCTATTGCGGTGCAACTGCGCTGACGTTCAACATGCACAACGCCACGATGTTGTGGTGTGGGCAGGTGGCCGACGCGCTGACGATGTCGTCTGACGAGCGCTCCGCGCACGAAGCGATCCGCGCCGCCATGTTTAGCGGTGTCGTCGAGCACGGCCACATCCACAGCCAACCGTTCTCCGAAGGACTCGCGCCGGGCGCCACGGCGGGTGTCGCAACCCGGGCTCGGCAAGTCGAGGGGGGCTGGCGTGTGACCGGTCGCAAGATCTTCGCGTCGTTGTCGGGTGCCGCTGATTTCTACAACGTGATCTGCCAGGTCGCGGGCGACGACACCATCCGATTCCTCGGTGTGCCCGCCGATGCCACCGGCGTGTCGAGCGTCGACGACTGGGATCCTCTGGGCATGCGCGGCACGGTGTCGCGCACTCTGCTGATGGACGACGCGTTCGTGCCGGCCAGCAACGAATGGCTTCCGGCCGGGATCTACAACCAGGCCGCGCAGCGTTATCCGTGGCTGTTCCTGTCGCTGTGTCCGAGCTACCTCGGGCTGACCGGCGGAGTGCTCGACGCGACCCGCGCCTATCTGCGCGGCGAACTGCCCGGCCAGTCTGCCGGTGCCAGGCGTGACCATCCGATCAAGCAGGTCGGGTGGGCGCAGATGCAACTTCGTCACCAACAGGCCAGAGCGTTGCTGTATCGCGCGGTCGACGAGGCGACACTTGACCCCAGTGAAGATGACCTGGTGATGGGCTGGTCGGCGGCGTACACCGTGATGGAGCACGCGGCCGAGGTGGCCTCGACTGCGATCCGCGTCTGTGGCGGCCAAGCCATGCTGAAGCACCTGCCGCTGGAGCGCATGTATCGCGACGCGCGGCTCGGGTCGCTGATGTTGCCGTGGAGCGCCGAGGTGTGCATGGAACGGCTGGCGACCGCCCGCCTCTACGACTGATGTCGCGCCTGACTCCCGAAATCATCGTCACCGCGGCGATCGATGTCATCGGGCAGGTCGGATTCGAGCAGTTCTCGGTTCGCCGACTGGGCGAGGCACTGGACGCAGATCCGACGGCGATCTACCGCCATTTCCGTAGCAAGGACGAGTTGCTGCGGGCGATGGGTGACCACAGCCTGGAGGGCGTTGTCGAGGGGTTGCCGACCACGTCGTGGCGCGACTGCATCCGCGAACTGTGCATCCGCATACGTGCCGCCAACCTTGCCAAGCCCGTGCTCGCTTCGTTGGTGCGCGGTGCACCGCCGAGGCATCGCAACGAGTTGCTGATCACCGAGTTGATCCTCGCCAAGCTGCACGAAGCAGGATTCGAGCCGTCGGCGATCGCTGACGCGTATCACGCCGTCATCGAGCTGACAATCGGGTCAGCGGCAATCGACTCACCATTGGCATCGCTGCCGGCAGAAGAGCGCGATCGGATCTACGCCGAGTGGCGGTCGGACTACGCCGCACTCGACCGCCGGTCGTTTCCTCATTCGACCGGCATGGCGCGACTGCTGTATCCCGGCACTGCTGATCGGCGTTTCGCCTTCGCTCTGGATCGACTACTCGACGGTCTCGAGACCGCCCGCTGATGTGGCA
>JANOCR010000076.1:0-15410 GCA_031412355.1 Ilumatobacteraceae bacterium
GGAGTACATCCCGCCGAGATCCGATTCGCCGAACTGGTGTGCAACCGCTTCGGCCATCAGCGCGTGCGATTCACCAACTCGGGCACCGAAGCCAACTTGATGGCCATCACCTTGTCGAGAATCGTCACCGGGCGATCGAGCATCATGGTCATGCACGGCGGCTACCACGGCGGCGTGTTCTTCTATTCGAACGGCAATGCGCCCTGGAATGCCCCGTTCCCCACGATCGTCGCCCCTTACAACGACCTCGAAGCCTGCGAGTCGTTGATCGCCGAGTTCCGCGACGATCTCGCCGCCGTCATAGTCGAGCCGATGCTCGGTTCCGGATGCGTGCCCGCCGATGCCCGCTTCCTCAGTGGCCTGGCCAACGCAACGCAGCAGGCCGGCGCGATCCTGATCACCGATGAAGTGATGACATCGCGGCACGGCCCCCGAGGGCTCGCCGATCTCATGGGCGTCCGCCCCGACATCGCCACCTACGGCAAGTACTTCGCGGGTGGGTTCTCGTTCGGAGCATTCGCCGGACGCGCCGAGTTACTCGATCGGTTCGACGCCGCAAGGCCCGACGCCATCCCGCACGCCGGCACCTTCAACAACAACGTCGCAACCATGTCGGCCGGATGCGTGGTCCTGTCAGAGCTGTTCACGTCCGACACGGCTATCACCCTGACGGCGCGGGGCGAGGAGTTGCGCGCCCGAATCGACGACATCCTTCACCAGCACAAGTTGCCGCTGACGATCACCGGGTTCGGCTCGATGAACGCCGTGCACGCCTTGGCCCGGCGACCGCAGAACGGCGCCGACCTGTTGGAGCGCGACCCCGTCCTGCAAGAAGCGCTGTTCCTTGCGCTCCTGCAACGAGGTGTCTACACCGCGCCACGCGGCAGCCTCAATCTCGGCCTGGCGGTCACGGACGGGGACCTCGAGCACTACCTCGGTGCGCTGGACGAGACATTGGGTGAACTGTCGGACGCGACGTAGACCAGGTCTACCGCTTGGCGTCCTTCGTCGAGACCGCGCTGCTCGTACCGCGTGACGGGTCGCCACGACGGCCTGTCGATCACTCCTCCGGCGAGGCCTGGGGTCGCGTCGCAAACCTCGCGCATCTGCGCGGCGTATCCGCGATCATCCGTTGCCATGTGCATCGATCCGCCGGCGTGTAGCCGCGACGCCAGTTGAACGGCAACGTCGGGCCGAATCAGCCGGCGGCCATGCTGACGGCGCTTCGGCCATGGGTCGGGGAAGAAGGTGCGAATCACGGCGAGCGATCGCACGGGAATGCGGTCGAGGAAGTCGACGACGTCGCCCTCGACGATCCGGACGTTGCGCAGCCCCCGCTGCTCGACCGCCTCGAACACTGCGGCGATACCCGGTGTGTGCACATCGACACCGATCACGTGCTCGTGGGGCCGGGTTTCGGCCAGCTCGACCAAGGCTTCGCCCCCGCCGAACCCGATATCGAGAACGACCGTGCCGCCAGGGGATTCGAACACCTCGGTGAACGACAGCTGCGGGCCGGCCACGGCACTCCCCCACCTCCCCAACGCCCGTTCGTAGGCCACCATTCGCGGCGACGACAGGCCTCGGCGACGCGGCTTGAACGATCGCTGTGGCGGATGCGTGAGATCAACGGGTATCGACACGGGACGACGATGGTACCCGCCGCAAACGTGCAAGGCTGAAGGTCATGGCGTGGTTGGTCACTGAGGGACGAGTGCTGGCCTCCTGCGAAACCGTGAGCCGGCGGCGCGCCAAGAGTCGCGGTCTCCTGGGGCGCGATGGAATCGAAGGCGCGATGGTGTTCCAACGATGCCGGTGGGTGCACACCGTGGGCATGCGATTCGCTTTGGATGTCGCATACGTCGACGAAACAGGCATCGTGGTCAAGACCGCGCACATGCGTCGCCATCGCGTCGGCATACCCGTGTGGCGGGCAACAACCGTCATCGAGGCCCAAGAGGGGGCGTTCGGTCGGTGGGGCCTGCGAGTCGGCGATGTGGTGGAGGTGCGCGAGTGACTGGCACGCTGGTGCTGGTGGCAACCCCCATCGGCAACCTCGGAGATCTGTCACCTCGGGCGATCGCGACTCTGCAGGACTCGTCGCTGATCCTGTGCGAAGACACGCGCCACAGCGGCAGGTTGTTGTCGCATGCGGGCATCAGCGGTGTGAGGCTCGCCGTGTGCAACGAGCACACCGAAGCTGAACGGGGCCGCGACGTGTTGGCCCTGCTCGACGCAGGCGAGACGGTGACGCTGATCACCGACGCCGGCACTCCTGGGATCTCGGATCCGGGATCCCGACTGGTACGTGTCGTGCTCGACGCCGGCCACAAGGTTTCGGCGGTGCCCGGGCCCACCGCGTTCGTGATGGCCCTGGTAGTCAGTGGATTCGACACCACTCGCTTTGTCTTCGAGGGGTTCCTGCCGCGGTCCGGACGCGAACGCGCCCATCGCCTCGCCGCCATCGCTGCCGAATCGCGCACGACGGTGATCTACGAGGCGCCACACCGCGTCGAGCGAACCGCCGCCGACCTCGCTGCGGCATGTGGCGGAACCCGCTTGGTGGCGGTCGCTCGCGAGCTGACCAAAATCTACGAATCGGTGTGGCGAGGCAGTCTCGATGCTGCGGTCGCGCATCTGCACGCAGTCCCACCGCGCGGCGAGTACGTGGTAGTGCTGCAAGGTGCACCCCAACGCGGCGAAGTCACCGACGAAGAGATCCGAACGGCCTTGAACCTGGCGCTGGTCGGCCGCAGCCGCAAGGATGCCGTTGCGACGGTTGTGGGCCAACTCGAGGTACCCAAGCGACGCGTCTACGACCTGGCCCTGGCGGTGAGCAACGATGTCTGAAGTGTCCGAAGACAAACACCCCGAACATCCCGAAGCAGAACTTCCGGCGATCCTGGTCAGCCAATACATGTCGGCCGCAGGGCCCAGCGCTGCGTTCTTCGACCTCGACCGCACGCTGATCAGCGGCTCCAGTGCTTTTGTGCTGGGTGTCGCCGCCTGGCGCGCCGGACTGGTGCCTCCGGGACAGTTCGGCAAGGACGCCGTTGGCGCCGTCGCCTTCCGGTTCAGCGGCGCTAGCGACGACACATCTACCGGTGTCCGCGACCGCATCCTCGGTGCCGTCAAGGGCATTCGAGTCGACGATCTCGTCGCGCTCAACGCCGAGATCGTGCCCAAGCTGCTCGCCAAGGTTCGTCCCGAGGCACAGGCCCTGGTCGACCGCCATCGTCATGCCGGGCGGGCCACGTACATCGTCTCGGCCTCGCCGGTCGAACTGGTCGAGCCGCTGGCCAAGGCGTTGGGCATGACGGCGGGCATTGGCACCGTCAGCGAGATTGCCGACGGCGTGTACACCGGCGATCTGGCCGGCCCGTTCTGCTATGGCCTTGGCAAGGTCGAAGCGATCACGGACCTGGCCAGGTGGGAGAACTTCGATCTGGCGCAGTGCTACGCGTACAGCGATTCGGCCAGTGATCTGCCGATGCTCGAAGCAGTCGGCCACCCTGTCGCCGTCAACCCCGACGCCAAGTTGGAGCGCATCGCCCATCACAATGGTTGGCCGATCGTGGTGTTCAGCAAGCGCACCAAAGTCGTCGTTCGCCGTACCACGCAGGCGCTGGGCACGGTCGGTGTCGCGGCAGCCGGTTTCGCTGCCGGCACCCGGTACGCAAGTCGCATCGCCGGTCGCTACGCACGAGGCCGCATGTTCGGGCTTCGCCGATGATGCGCGGAAGTCGCTTGCCTCACCACCCGGCATCTGGCGTATCCTTGGCGGCGTGAGAACACCGACTCGAACCCGTCGAATGCGCACCGGCTTCTAACCCAGCCGCCGTTCGCCATTCTTCGAAAGGATCCAGTCGTGAGCAACTACTTCCTCACCACCCCTATCTACTACGTCACGGCAAAGCCGCATCTCGGCCACGCCTACACCACGATCATCGCCGACGCCCTCGCTCGGTGGCACCGCCTGCTCGGCGACAACGTGCACTTCCTGACCGGCACAGACGAACACGGCCAGAAGGTGCAGCAAGCCGCGGAAGCGGCGGGGCTGTCACCCCAAGACTTCACCGATTCGATCGCGCCGCTTTACCAGCAGGCCTGGCAGCAGCTCAACATCTCCAACGACGACTTCATCCGCACCACCGAGCAACGTCACAAGATCGGCGTCGCCGATCTGCTGCAACGCTGCTACGACGCCGGCGACATCGAACTCGATCTCTACAAGGGCAAGTACTGCATCGCATGCGAGGAGTACTACACCGACGATGAGCTCGACCCCGGTGACCTCTGCCGCATCCACAAGTTGCCCGTCGAGAACGTCGAAGAGGAGAACTACTTCTTTCGCCTCAGCCGGTTCCAGGACCGGCTGCTCGACTGGTACGCCGCCCATCCCGGCGCGATCGTGCCCGAGTTCCGCGGCAACGAGGCGCTGGGCCTGATCCGTGGGGGCTTGCGCGATTTCTCGGTCAGTCGCACCAGCCTCAAGTGGGGAATTCCCCTCCCCTGGGACGACAAGCACGTCGCCTATGTTTGGTTCGACGCGCTTGCCAACTACCTCACTGCCATCGGCTTCGGAACCGACACCGAGCGGTTCAACGAGTGGTGGCCGGCGCATCATCTGATCGGCAAGGACATCATCCGGCACCACTGCGTCTACTGGCCGGCAATGCTGATCAGCGCCGGTATCGAGCCACCAGCCAGCTGGGCCGTCGGTGGCTGGCTGCTCGTCGGCAGCGAGAAGATGAGCAAGACCACCGGCAACGTGGTCAACCCACTCGACCTCGTCGCCGATGTCGGCGTCGACGGGTTCCGTTACTACGTGCTCGCCGAGACTCCGTACGGCAACGACGGCGACTTCACCTACGAGGGATTGATCGGTCGCTACAACTCGGACCTCGCCAACAACCTTGGCAACCTGCTTGCCCGGGTGGCGACCGTGGTCGGCAAGAAATGCGATGGAATCGGTCCGGCACCACGTGCCGATTCGCCGCTGGCCGCGGCGGCCGCGGCGGCCTACGCGGCAACCGCCGCTGCGTGGGCCGAGTCGGCACCCAGCCGCGCGCTCGACGCGACCTGGAGCCTGATCCGTGCCACCAACTCGCATCTCGAAGCCAACGAGCCCTGGAAGGCCGAACCGGGCCCGGATGTCGATGCCGTGATGGGCGATGCCCTCGAGGCATTGCGCATCGTGGCAGTCCTGGCGTCACCGGCGCTGCCCGACACGTGCCAGACCGTCTGGCAGCGGCTGGGCCTCGACGGCCGCGTTGACGACCAGCGACTGCCTGTCGCTGCCCAGTGGGGCGGCTATCCCGGCGGGCTGACCGTGACCAAGGGTGAGTCGCTGTTCCCGCGCCGGACGGTGTAGCGAGCCGTGACATACACCGACAGCCACTGCCACCTGTACGACACGCCCAACGACAGGCATCGTGTCGATGTCGACGATGTGATCGCTGCGGCGCGCGCCGCCGGGGTGACCACCATGATCAACGTCGGGTGCGACGCCGCAACGACGCAGCAGGCCATTGCCGTTGCGGCGACACACCCCGACATCTTCGCGACCGTCGGCCTGCATCCGCACGAGGCCAAGCACGGTGTCGACACCATTGTCGAGTACCTCGACGACCCGAACATCGTCGCCGTTGGTGAATGCGGGCTCGACTACTTCTACGACCATTCGCCGCGCGACCTCCAGCGCGAAGCCTTCGCCGCGCAGATCCAACTGGCCCACGAGCGAGGGCTGCCGCTGGTCATCCACACGCGCGACGCATGGAGCGATACGTTCGACATCCTCGAGGCCGAGGGCACACCGACGCGAACGGTCTTCCACTGCTTCACCGGCGGGCCAGACGAGGCGCGGCAGTGCCTAGACCGCGGCGCCTACCTGTCGTTCAGCGGCATCGTCACGTTCAAGAACGCGACCGACCTGCACGATGCGGCCCGGCTGTGCCCCATCGAACGAATGCTCGCCGAAACCGACAGTCCCTACCTGGCTCCGATGCCCCACCGCGGCAAGCCGAACCAGCCGGCGTACGTGACGCACGTCGTTCAGGCCCTCGCCGACCTGCGCAGCTCGTCTCTGGAGGACGTGCGCGGTGCCACGGTGGCGAACGCATGCCTTGCGTTCCCGGGTATTCGTCCGTAGCCTTTTGCCCGTCCCCCGGACGGGAAAACCCACAATGAACTCCTACGACCGCCGTCGCCTCGCACTTGCCTCCATCTTCACGGTGGCAGCGCTCCCGGCATTGTGGATCATCAACCGCAACGATGCGGATTCAGCCGCTCCTGCGCTGGGCGCCGCTGGGGTCCCACAGGTGGGCGCCGACGAGGCTCCCTCCACCTCGGTCTACACGCCGAACCCTCCGATCTTCCTCAACGGTCCTCCGTCGGGCGCCGACCCGGCAGTGGTCGACATCATCATCCCACCCGGGCCTTCTGCCACCGAGGCAAACGGAAGGGCGAGCTTCCGTCGCTACAGCGACCCCAGCCGGCGGCCGTGCTCGACCGTGTTGGCCCCGCAGGGATCCACCCTCACGGTCACCAACACCGACAACGGCCAGACCACGACGTGCCTCAACAGCCTCAGCACCCCGTTGCCCGCCGGTGTCGACATCGTGCTGCACACCGATGTGTTCACGTTGATCAGTGATCTCGCCGACGCGCCCGTGCCGGTGCGCATCAGCTGGTAGGCGTGCACTCGCGCAGCGACATCGGGGCGCTGCTCAGCGAACATGGGCTGGCGCCACGCCGAGACCTCGGGCAGAACTTCGTGGTCGACGCCAACATCGTGCGCAAGATCGCTCGGCTGGCCGACGTCGGGCCCGACGATCACGTCGTCGAGATCGGTGCGGGCCTCGGCTCGCTGACCATGGCGCTGGCCGAGACCGGAGCAACCATCACGGCAATCGAGGTCGACCACGGCGTGGCCGGTGCGTTGCGCGGCGTTGTCGCCGACCTTGCGAACGTGACCGTTGTCGAAGCCGATGCGCTGCGAATCGATTGGCAGACGACGTTGGCGGCAGCGTCGCGTTGGGTGCTGGTAGCCAACCTTCCGTACAACGTAGCGACACCGCTGGTGTGCGATCTGCTGGATCTCGTGCCAGCCGTCGAGCGAATGCTTGTGATGGTGCAGCGCGAGGTGGCCGAGCGACTGTGTGCTGCAGCGGGAAGCGAGGCATACGGCGCCGTCAGTGTGAAGGTTGCGTATTGGGCCACGGCACGCATCGCCGGCACGGTGCCCGCCAGCGTGTTCCTGCCACGTCCGAAGGTCGAGTCCGCGCTTGCCGACATCCGGCGCCGGCCGACGCCGGCTGTCGACGTCGCGCCAGAGCCGTTGTTCCGGCTGGTTCGCACGGCGTTCGGTCAGCGCCGCAAGATGTTGCGACGGTCGTTGGCCGGCGTGGTCACACCCGAGGTGTTCGACGCCGCCGGCATCGACGCACAGCGACGGCCGGAAGAGCTCGACGTCGGCGAATGGGGTGCGTTGACGGGTGCATGGTTGGCAGCAACATGAGCACAGTCAGCGTCGAGGCCCCGGCCAAGCTGACCTTGAGCCTGCGCATCACCGGCGTGCGCGACGATGGGTACCACCTCATCGATGCCGAGATGGTCACGCTTGCCTGGCACGACACATTGACGATCGACCCGGCCTCGAGCGGCCTGACCGCAAATGGGGCGTATGCGGCAGGACTGCCACTCGATGATTCGAATCTCGTTGCCAGAGCGCTGCGTCATGTCGATCGCACAGCAGGCGTTCACATCCACAAGGCTCTGCCGTACGGCGGTGGGCTCGGCGGCGGGTCGGCCGATGCCGCAGCCATCCTGCGTTGGGCCGGCTACGACGACGTCGAGGGCGCCGCGGTCCTCGGAGCCGACGTTGCCTTCTGCCTGGTGGGCGGGCGAGCTCGTGTGCGCGGCATCGGTGAACTTGTCGAGCCGTTGCCGTTCGAGCCGATCGACATCACCCTCGTCATCCCTCCGCTGTCCGTGAGCTCACCGTTCGTGTACCGGGCGTGGGATCAACTCGGTGGGCCGCGCAGTGACGGCGCGAACGATCTCGAGCCCGCCGCGGTTTGCGCGTTCACCGCGCTCGCTCGCTGGCGAGACCGGATACGCGAAGTGACCGGCGTTGCTCCCACGCTGGCGGGCAGCGGCGCCACCTGGTTCCTGCGTGGACATCACGATCTCGACATGGCGTTGCCCGATGCAGTCGTCGTGCGCACGTCGACCTGCCCGGCGCCGGCGTTTCCCTAGCGACGCGCAACGGCCGCCCGCACTCTGCGGACGGCCGGCATCGAGACTTCAGGGGTCACTTACCGCGTTGGCGCTGGTGACGGGTACGGCGAAGCATCTTCTTGTGCTTCTTCTTGCGCATTCTCTTGCGGCGTTTTTTGATCAGCGAACCCATAGCTCGTGAGACGCTACCGGCCGACGAGGGCGGAACCCAACGCAGGTTGCCCGAAGAGGCCGCGGCAGCGTCCCGATCGCCCGCCCGCGGTCACTGGCCGTCAGCTGACGAAGTGCTTACCGTGGACTACGAGCCAAGGAGGAACGATGGCCGACGAGATCGATCTCAACGCACAACTCGAAGTTCAGTTGACACCGTACGGATCGCTGGATCTGGACCAGGAGTGGGTGGCGTATCTCAGCGAGTCTGCGGAGATCCCGGGCGCCGTCGACGGCGTCGACCCGAGCATCAACTACGACGACGACGACGGCGACACGGCGTACGCCTGAAGCCTGAAACCTGAAGGAGGGAACAGTCATGGCCAATCCAGAACTCCGCCGCGACAGCACGGACAGCGATGCGGTTCGCCGTTTGCAAGAACTGCTCGAGGTCGCCCTGCGCGATTCCGGTGTTCAACTGAGTCGTGTCGACGGCCTGTTCGGCCCGCTCACCGAAGCCTCGGTGATCTACCTGCAGGGGCAGAACGGCCTGCCGGAGACCGGGGTCGTCGACGACGCCACGTGGGCCGTGCTGGAGCGCGGTTCATCCTCGTCGTCGAACACGCCCGGCGCTCCCACGACGTTGCGCATGCGGCCACTCGATCTGACCGTGCCCTGGTTACTGCAGATCAACTGGCAGGAGACCACCCTGCAACAACTCAGCCTCGATCTCGGCAACTTCACGGTGCACTCCACACCGAACACGCAGCTCAAGTTTCTCAACCCCGTCGGGAAGCTGTTCGGCGCGGGTGGGATCGAGGTGCTGCACCGCGAAGTGCAATCGTGGCCGAACTGGTTCGTCGACTGGAGCACCAAGGCGACCATCGACTGGTCGAAGACCGCCGGCCTGCAGATCGGCGACGAGAACCACGTGACGTTCGGTCTGCGACCGCTGCGCGGCGTCAGCCTGACCGCGGAGGGCAACCTCAACCTCAAATGGGAGCCGATGCAAGGCACCGGCAGCATCACGCCGTCGGGTGGTGTCTATCTGAAGCTCGACATCCTGCAGTTGCTCCCGAACTAGCTCGCGGCCGACTTCGCAACCCATTCGTGCCGGTCGATCGTCCACCGGCAGTCGATGCCGACCTCTCCGGGTGACGTGATGCTGTCCGGGGTCTCTCCGGCAAATGTGTATCCAAGGGTCCTCGGCACGCCCGCGCTGGCGACGTTGGCTTTGTCGTGATGAATCTCGACCCGTTCGATGTCGGCAACCGTGAACGCCGCTGTCGTGAGGGCCGCGGCGACCTCCGATGCGAAGCCCTTTCGGATGTGATCGACGTGCACCCAGTAGCCGATCTCCAGGACTCCGGGGCCGCGGCGGCGATGAAGCCCCGCAGACCCGACGACCAGTCCGTCGAGGAAGACCCCGATCCCCACGTCGCCGCCGCGTTCCCATTCGTTCTGCCACTGGCTGAGGAGTGCCAGACGGTCCGTGGTGCCGATCGGTTCCGCAGCGATCCATGGCATCCACGGACGCAGATGATCGAGGTTCTCGGCGATCGCAGCCGACATCGCCGGTGCGTCGGCCATCACCCAGCGCCGCAGCGTCAGTCGCTGTGCCTGCACGGTCTCAGGGAGTCTGTCCACCAGATCATTCTCGCCGCTCTGACAGCGAGCCAAGCTGGCAATAACGATCAGGCGGCAGTCTTGGCAGTCGACTCGACGGCGGCTTTCGCCCGCCAGCCGAGCACGATGATGGCTACCAGCAGCACGGCGTCGACGATGCTCAGGATCATTCCTCGACGATTGGCGCTCTCGAAGTGCTCCACCGTCGCGGTGTCCGTGGTCCGGACCAGCAATCGAAGCAGCACGGTTACCAGGAAGTAGACCTGAATCGACTTTTGCCACCACTGGTACAACTTCCACCTGGGGTCGCCAGTCGCTTCGTTGTAGCGGCGCTTCTGAACGGCAGCGTCGCCGCTGCGTTCGATGCCGAGCATCTCCATCGCCCGTCTCATCGTCATCACGGCCATCACGACCCATGCGACCGACGCGCCGAGCTTGGCGAAGTACAACCACGTCACGAAGTTGTCCGCATTTCGCACAGCCGACGGCGTGGCCCGCTGGTCGACGACGTCGTGCAGAACCTCGATGCGATACGCGTACGCGACCGCGAGCGAGACGGTTGCGGCGAGCACGACGATCCCGACCACGAGACCAGCCATGACCGCATTCGAGAACGCCCTGAGAGTGCCGTTCGGATAAGCCACCTTGGCGTTGGGTACGGCCAGCTTTCCGTGGCCATCGCTGTCGTCATCGAACTGAGCCACGGGCCAAAGGTACTGTGCAACACCCCTTCGTTAGAGTCATCAGCAGCGACATTCCCCCACTGAATCCAGTGCTTGAGCTGATGGATAGGGGTGAACGTGTCTGTGAACGAGTTGGTCGCGGCGATCCTGGCAGTCGACTGGTCTACCGCCGATCAGCAGGCCGTTGCACGCGCCTCGAGAGACGTTCGGCGGGTTCGCGGGTGGCTCGACTCGATCGATGTGGCGGCTGCCCGTCGGTTGACCGAACTGGGCGCGACGTCACCGTCGATGTTCCCCGAACGCGTTGCCGCCGATGCAGGTCGGGTCTCGCTCACCGAGGCATCGAAGAGCTTCGACCGAGCACAAACGGTCACGACCATCCCTCAATTGGGGGTCGCGCTTCAGCTGGGCGATGCCTCCGGTGCCCATGTCGATGTCGTCACCCGCGCGATGCGCCAACTCACACCCGATCAGCGAGACCGCTTCGTCGAGCGCGGCGATGTCCTGGCGCTCGCCGCGGCGTCCCTTCCGCGTGACGACTTTGCCCGCACGGTGCGGGCCGAAGTTCGTCGTATTCACACCGACGAGGGCATCGATCGGCTTCAACAGCAGCGCCGCAACACCAGCCTGCGCACCTGGGTTGATCGCGACACGGGCATGTGGTGCATGCACGGCGAGTTCGATCCCGAAACCGGGGCATTGCTCGAGGGCCGCCTGCGCAACACCGTCGAAGCGCTGTTCCACCACCGCCAACCCGACACGTGCCCCGCCGACTCGTCGCTGAAACAGCACCACCTCCGCGCGCTTGCACTCGATGCCTTGACCAAAAGAAGAGGGGCCGGATCGTCGGGCCGCATCGACATGTCGGTGCTCATCGACGCCGACACATTGCTCGATGGCGAACACCCGAACTCGGTCATCGACTGCGGACTTCCGATCGACCTACCCATCGAAACGATTCGTCGTTGGGCATGCCTGGCCGAGATCACGCCAATCATCGTCGGCGCCGACGGCGTTTCGCTGTACGTGGGACGCGACTCACGAGTCGCCAACCGAGAACAACGACGGGCATTGCGGGCGATGTACCGACGTTGCGCCGTTCCAGGCTGTTGCGTGGCATTCGACAACTGCCAGATCCACCACGTCACATGGTTTCGAAATCTCGGCAGAACTGATATCGACAATCTGCTTCCTCTCTGCCACAAACATCACCATCTCGCCCACGAGGGCGGATGGAACCTGGTTCTCGATGCACGCCGCAATCTCACCATCACCTATCCCGATGGCTCGATCATGACTACTGGCCCACCCTCGGCTCGTGCCGGATGACGGCGGGCCAGCGGTCCTCAGGGATACGTCTTGTCGAGTCGGAGTCGGTCGCCGGCTCGGTGAACTTCCATCGCGAAGTCGAACCCATCGACGCGGGTGGCATAGGCGATGTCGTCCGGATCGACATGGCCGTGTCCAAGCGTCAGCGTTCGCTGCGCGTCTGGCGATGCCGCGACGAACCGGCTCGTTCGATCGGCGAGGAGTTCGACGCCCAAACACCGGGACGAGCCGTTCCTGTGGGAGATGCTGTACCAGTCGATCCATGTCGGCGAGGGTCAGACTCCGCCGCCGAGATCGATCCTCGACGCACCAGACATCGCCCATTATCTCGAGGGCTTCGGCCGCCAGAGCGACGATGCCCAGGTCGCGCTTGTCAGCAGCGAACTGATCGGCGCGGCGTGGTGTCGAACGATGCGAGCAGACGATCCGGGGTACGGGTTCGTCGCCGATGACATCGCCGAGTTGGGCATGGCCGTCGTCGACGCCTGGCGAGGCCGCGGCGTCGGAACTCGGCTGATCAAGGACCTGCTGGCGCGCCACCCGATCATCAGCCTCAGCGTCGACACCGACAACGAGGGCGCTCGACGGCTGTACGAGCGGCTCGGCTTCACATCGGTGGATGTGTACGGCACGTCGACCACCATGCTGCGGGGCTCACGAGGCTGAGTTCGCGCACCCCCGTGGTGGCACCTGTGCCCCGCCGCTAGCCTCTGGCCACGACCTTTCCGGGGTCGTTCAATGGTAGGACATCGGTTTTTGGTGCCGTCTATAGGGGTTCGAATCCTCTCCCCGGAACAAGACCCACGCATGTGCCTCGACGGGCTACACCACTTGCGGGCCGCGACGCGATAGAACGGGCACATGACAGTTTCAGCGATCGTGCTGGCGGCGGGCGAGGGCTCGCGAATGCGATCCGCTCGTCCGAAACCGTTGCATCAGATCTGTGGCCGCCCGATGGTGATGCACGTCATCCACGCCCTTGCCGAGCTCGATGTCGATCGAACGGTAGTGGTCGTCGGCCACGGCGCCGAACGGGTGACCAAGAAGGTGCAGGAGCAGGCGCCGGGATGGGCCCATGTGACGTTCGTCGAGCAGAGCGTTCAGCGCGGCACGGGCGATGCAGCCATGGTCGGGATGACCGCAATTCCGGGCGACGACCTCGACGACAATTCCACCATCATCGTCCTGCCAGGCGACACGCCGCTGCTACGCGCCGAGACCTTGCGCCAGCTGGTCGTAACCCACCTCACCAGCGGCAACGCAGCGACCGCAATCACGTCGGTTCTCGAAGACCCCACCGGTTATGGCCGGGTGCTGCGGGCACCGTCGAAGCTCGGCGACGGGCGCCTGTTACAGGTGGTCGAGCAACGCGACGCCAACCTCGAGACGCTTGCGATCCGCGAGGTGTGGACCAGCATGTGCGCCTTTCGACGCGACCTCCTCGGTCCAGCCCTTCGCCGGCTCAGCCCCGACAACAGCCAGGGCGAGTACTACCTGACCGACGTTGTCGAGGTGTTGGCTGGCATGGGCCACCAGATCGGCACGGTGCAGGCTCCCGAGGCCGAAACCCGCGGGGTCAACGACCGTTGGCAACTGGCGCTCGCCGAACGCGAGCTTCGCCATCGCACGAATCGCAACTGGTTGCTGAACGGCGTGACCATGCTGGATCCACGCCAGACGTTCATCGACGTCACCGTGCAACTCGGGCGCGATGTCACGCTGTATCCGGGCACGATCCTGCAGGGCAACACGGTGGTCGGCGACGGTTGCGAGATCGGCCCCGACACCCGTCTCGTCGATTGTGTGGTCGGCGCACGGGCAATGGTCGAGAACAGTGTTGGTCGTGACAGCGAGATCGGCGAGGACGCTCACGTGGGCCCATATGCCCACCTCGCGCCTGGCACATCGGTGCCTTCTTCGGCTTCGACGGGGGCGTTCTACACTGCACCTGCCGACTAGGTACCGCGGAGCCCCCACATGGAAAAGTTCACGACCAAGCGCATGTCGCTCTTCTCGGGGCGCACGCACCCAGCTCTGGCTGAAGAGGTGGCGATGAACCTGGGTATCGAGCTCGGCGATCCCAACCTGGTGCAGTTCGCCAACGGCGAGATTCGCCCCCGGTTCACCGAGAGCATTCGTGGCAGCGACGTGTTCATCATGCAGACACACTGCGGCAGCGACGAGCACAGCATCAACGACTCGATCATGGAACAACTGATCATGATCGACACCGCCTATCGTGCTTCCGCCAAGCGGATAACCGCGGTGTGCCCGTTCTATGGATACGCCCGGCAGGATCGCAAGGCCGAGGGTCGCGAACCAATCACGGCCAGGCTGATCGCCGACCTTTTCAAGGCCGCCGGCGCCAAGCGAATGGTCTCGATCGACCTGCACAGTGGTCAGATCCAGGGATTCTTCGAGGGTCCCGTCGACCACCTCACCGCCACGCCCGTGCTCGAGAACTACGTGCGCCAGCACGCCCACGAGCCGGTGATCGTGTCGCCCGATGCCGGGCGCATCAAGGTCGCCGCGCGCATGGCCGAGCACCTCGGCGATCTCGGCGCCGACCTGGCCTTCATCTACAAGCGTCGGCCGAAGGGCACCACCAACCAGGCCGAAGCCAAGGAAGTGATCGGCGATGTCGACGGCCGGTTGTGCATCCTGACCGACGACATGATCGACAGCGGTGGCACCATCACCAGCGCAGCCGACATCTTGCTGCAGCGCGGCGCCACCGAGGTGTGGGCAATGGCCACACACGGGGTGCTCAGCGGGCCGGCCGTCGATCGGTTGAAGAACGCGCCGATCAGCCGGGTGGTGCTGACCAACACGTTGCCGCTGCCTCCGGAGAAGCAGATCGACAAGATCGAGGTGCTGTCGATCGCTCCGCTGATCGCCGACGCCCTGAACGCAGTGTTCGACGACACCAGCGTCAGCGAGATCTTCGGCGGCGAAAACCAGGGCTGACCCGGGTTCCACCACGCCGTTGGTCACGACAAGCCGCGGCGCTAGGCTTGCCAACCGTTCTGGATCACTGATGATCGCAGACAAGATCGCTTCGAGGCCCTGTCATGTCGCAAACCACACTCACCGCTACGCCCCGCACCGGTTCGGGCACGCCCACGGCTCGCCGGCTGCGCGCCGAAGGGCACATTCCCGGTGTTCTGTATGGCCGCGGCATGGAGCCCATCAGCGTCACGGTCGAGCGCCGAGAGCTCCGTTTGGCACTCAGCGGCCCCGCAGGTGCCAACACCGTGCTCGACCTGCAGGTCGGTGGTAACAGCTACCCCGCGGTCATACAGAACACCGGGAATGTGCCCTTCGGCGCGCAGCCGGCGAGCAGTGGGCGTACCCGAACCGGTGCGGGGCGTAGCGGTGAGT
>JANOCR010000077.1:0-14422 GCA_031412355.1 Ilumatobacteraceae bacterium
ATCGGGTGGTCGCCACCCAGTTCAGCGAAGCGTTCGTTGATGGCGACCGAGAGGATGTCGCGGTCGTAGGGGATCGGGACGAGCGCGCCATAAAGGATGGCTTCGATCTCGATCATGCTGCCCATCCCGCCCAGTGCGAAGTATCGCATCCACAGATCCCCGATCGTCAGCCCCGCCTCGCGACGCGCGTGTTCGAGAACTTCGATGTCATTCATAACGTGCGCTCACGTCTGTGATCCGTTATCGAGGTGGGCTGAGGCGACGATCGCTGTTGCTTGCTGGCGGACGGTCGTCTCCGCCGCGCGTGCGGCCCTATACAGCGTCGCAGCAGCGTGATACGGGGTGGCGTGCTCGCGCGACATCAGCATTCCTTGTGCTTGGGCGATGACTTCGCGGGCGAGCAGTGCGTCTGCAATTCGCTCGGCCATCTGGTCCTCGACCACCTGTCCTGCGGCGTCGACCAGAATGCCTGACGCCTGCGAGGCGAACAGAGCGGCGAGGTCTTGCTGGTCCGGTCCGAAGGCTCGCTCGGAACTGGAGTAGATGTTGAGCGCACCGAATGACCGCTCGGCGGTCATGAGCGGGGTGGAGAGAATACTGGCGATGCCTTCTTTCATGGCGCGGGGAACGAACGCCGGCCATCTGGTCTCCTCAGCCAACGACTCGCTGTGGAACCGGTGGCCCTGAGCCGCCGCGGCGAGACACGGGCCTTCCCCGGTCTCGTACTGGTGGTCATCCATCCGCAAGACGGTGTCGTTGCTCGATGCGACGGTGGTCATGCGGCCGTTGCGCTCAAGCGTCACGCTGGCTCCATCGGCACCGTCGACCGTTGCGTCGGCAAGAACAGCGACGAGCCGCAGGGCTGCGTCGATCGCCGCGTTGTTGGACTGTGCGCTGACGCGGCCAAGGCCCCGTCCCAGGTTGGCAGGTAATCGCTTGAGGGAGGCGGGCTGATCGCCTGCGGATGGCTCCGCATCCTGGACAGCCCCCTTCACATGACCGCGGTCAAGCCGGACAATCTCGTTCATCCGAGTCATCTCGAATAGCCGCAGCGTCGTGGAGCGCGCCGACCGTACGGTGAGCATCCTCCCAGATGTGATGAGACGTCCCGATATGTCGGCAATCACGCCGAGCCCAGATGCGTCCATGAATCTGAGATCAGCAAGATCCAGAAACACCTCGTCGAGGCTTTGCTCGACCAGTTCACCGAGCACAGCGCCCAGCGCGGGCGCGGTCAGCGCGTCCACTTCGCCACGGACACGAAGAGTGACGGAACCGACAGCGAAATCGACACCGAGATCGAAACCACCGTGGCGATCGTCAAAAATCACCGCTACGCAGCGACCTGTGGCGGCGAACCACATCGTGAGACAGCGGAAAATCCTGCAACGGGCCACTTTTCAAGTCCAGGGGATTGTGGGAAACCCAACCCCTGATCGGAACCCTCGCTGTCGAAAGCAGTACCTACAGTAGCAGCTCTGCCGGCAGTAGCGGGCGGACACACGCCGTGCTCAAATGGGTGGATGCGCGAGTCGGATGAGTTCCTGGATCTGGAGAACAACTTCTCTCAGGTGGCGGAGGCTCTCTTTGCGGCGGGCACAGTGAACGGGACCCTGCAGAGAATCGTTGATCTTGCCGTGAACGCGGTTGACGGGTGCGAGGCGGCCGGCATACTTCTCATCGACGAGACGGTTACCACAGCCGCATCCAGTAGCCCGCTCGTCATCGTGGTCGACCAGCTACAGATCGATGCCGGCGAAGGACCCTGTCTCGACGCGTCGACCCTAGGGTCGACGTTCTACGCCGCGGACCTGATCGAC
Source organism: Ilumatobacteraceae bacterium (assembly GCA_031412355.1). Taxonomy (GTDB): domain Bacteria; phylum Actinomycetota; class Acidimicrobiia; order Acidimicrobiales; family Ilumatobacteraceae; genus JAENVT01. The sequence goes on from JANOCR010000077.1 coordinate 1,821, forward strand.
GACGAGCGATGGCAGATCTTCGGGCCTGCCGCCGTATCGGCAGGGATTCGCTGCGTTCTCGCGTGTCCGCTGTCCTCTCAACGTTCCGGCGCGCTCAATCTTTATGCCACGCTTCCCGCAGCGTTCGGGGCCACCGACCGAGCCAAGGGCCAACTCTTCGCAACTCTGGCGGGCCTCGCCCTCAACTCCGCTGAAGAACGAGCCCTCGACGAGCAGAGGTCGGCCAACCTTGTCGAGGCTTTGCGTACACGCGAGCTCATCGGGCAGGCGCAGGGAATCTTGATGGAACGCGAGCGAATCTCAGGCGAGCAGGCATTCGATGTTCTGCGGCGAGCCTCGCAGCACATGAACATCAAGCTACGCGAGGTTGCCGCGACCCTGGTCGAGACAGGCGAATCACCGGAGACCGCGACACCTCGAACTGGGTGAACAACACGCGAGAGCCCCGGGCGCCGTTTCGAGTTGGCAGCATCGGCGGGCTCTGGCGAAGTACCAGCGGATATGGGGGTTCCGGCCCGAATCACTCTCACAGCACTCACATCTGAGTGTTCGCTCCCAATGCGGACACGGCGGCCTTAGGCGCAATGTGAAGCCACGCTACCCAAAGGAGTCATCATGCACGGTCGTCCCACATCCCAGTCCCTCGGCGACACACACGCCAACCACCCCAATCGCTGGCGCATCCTCGGAGTGCTCGTTCTTGCACTCCTCGTCACCTCCATTGACCACACCATCATCAACGTCGCCATGCCGCGACTCGTCGGCGACCTGGGTGCCACTTCGGCGCAGCTGCAGTGGATCGTCGCGTCGTACACCATCGTGTTCGCCGGCCTGCTCCTCACCGCCGGAAGCATCGGTGACCGCTTCGGGCGCCGACACGCACTCCTCGTTGGCCTGGCCGCGTTCCTCGCCGGATCAGTCGTCGCCGCCACAGCTGGCTCGACAACCGCTCTCATTGTCGGCCGCAGCGTGATGGGCGTAGGCGGCGCGTTCATCATGCCAACGACCTTGTCGATCCTCGTCAATGTTTTCGGCGATCCCGGCGAACGTGCCAAGGCGATCGCCGTATGGACCGCCGCGAGCGGCGCCGGGATCGCGCTCGGACCGATCGTCGGCGGGATGCTGATGCGCAGCTTCTCGTGGTCGTCGGTGTTCTGGATCAACGTGCCACTGCTCGTCGCCGCGTTCATTGGTGCGATGCACTTGGTACCTGACTCCCGCGATCCGCACGCGACCAGGCTTGACCCCGTCGGAGCGGTCCTTTCCACTGCCTCAATCGGATCGCTGGTGTACGCCATCATCCAGGCTCCGGAGCGTGGCTGGACCTCGACATCGTCCGTCGTCAACTTCGTCGCCGGTACGGCGATCGGAATCCTGTTCGTGGCATGGGAGAGGCGTCGGGACGATCCGATGCTTGACATCGCCCTGTTCCGTAGTCGCGGTTTCTCGGCCGGCAGCATCACCCTCGCTCTGCTCTTCTTCGCCATGGCCGGCACCGTGTTCCTCCAGGCACAGTACCTGCAGTTCGTTCTCGAATACACCCCACTAGCCGCCGGGATTGCGCTCGTCCCAGCCGCACTAGGGATGCTGCTCGGCACGGGAGCGGGCGCCCATCTCGCAGCCAGCCACGGCGGACGCGTCGCTGTTGCCGCCGGCACACTGGTCGCCGCCGCTGGCGTCGCGACCCAGGCTGCATTCGTCGACGGCGGTTCCTACCTGCCGACCGGCGTAGGCCTTCTCCTGTTCGGCCTCGGTGCCGGCATCGCGATGCCCGCCGCGACCGAAATGATCATGGCGACCCTGCCACCGGCACGCGCTGGAGTCGGCTCCGCAGTCAATGACACGGTTCGTGAGTTCGGCGGCGCCCTCGGGGTCGCCGTCATCGGAAGCATCGCCGCCACCAGCTACACGTCATCGATGCACCGCGAACTCGACCGTTTCACGGGCCTGACCGACATCGACCGCAGTTTGCTGACCAACAACGTCGGCGCCGCCATCGACACCAGCAGGAACATCGGAGAACAGGCGAACGAGATTGCCTCGGTCGCCCGGAACGCATTCGTCGACTCCATGAGTGGTTCGCTCTGGATCGCTGCAGGCCTGGCCTTGGGCGCTGCTCTCGTGGCACTCACCCAACTGCCTCGTCACACACACCACGACGCCCAGGTGCCAAGCATCGGGTTTGCCCACCACGAGCCGGTCGCGGCCAGGCGCTGACAGCTACCAACAAAGGGGCCCTCTCGGCCTGGCGGGGAGGGCCCCTTTTGCGCTTTTCGTTGCCGAGCGCTCGCAGACCTGAGGCGTTCCCCTGAGACGGGTCAGCTGGACACCACGACTCGGGCGTTCGTGGGATCGACGGTCACGGTCATGCCCGTGGTCAGTCGCGTCGTGGCCGTGACGTCGCCGAGCACCGCGGGGATGCCGAGCTCTCTGGCCAGGATCGCCGCGTGAGAGAGCAGCCCTCCGGTCGTGGTGACGATCGCGCCGGCAGAAGCGAGGACCGCGTTCCACGATGGACAGGTGAACGTTGTGACGATCACGTCGCCAGGCTCGATGAGTTCGAGGGCGTGGCCGGGGTCGTCGACGACGAGAGCGCGGCCGACATGGATCACGTCGCCGACGCCGATGGCGTGGCCGTCTCCGAGCATGTGGTCGGCCGAAGCCAGTTGTGCCGCCCCGATCAAGGCGAGTGCCCGCGGCAGCGCCGTGAGCGGCGGGATGAGAAAATCTGGGCCGAGGGAGGGCGGCGCGTCGAGCAGCGAGAGCTTGGTGCGGTCGTCTCGGCGTCGCTCGAGGTCGCCAGGCGAGGCCGATTGCTGACCGGCTTGCAGGAGGGCGACGAGCTCATCGACGTTGGCCTCTATCGCGAGCGTCGGGTCGGCAAACCCCAGCCGGCGGCCGCAGTCGAGCATCGCCCGACGAAGCAGGCCCATCGGCCACGCACCGGTCATGGCGCCGTTGTCGTCGCGGAGGGGGACAGCGGCTCGGGCATCGGCGACGAGCTGGTCGAGCTCCTCGCGGTGCTGCGGTGGCACGAGGGGCCCGAGGTCGAGCGGGGCGGGCCCCGGCTCAGTTCGGTGCGCGCCACGCGGTGACAACTCGCAACGAGCGAGGCTGTCCAGGTCGTAGCCGGTGAGGATCTGCCAGGCGGGTTCGGCGGTCCCGTCGGATGGTGGCGTCGCACTGCCGAGAGCCTGCGCTGCCACGGCGGCTTCGATGCCCCACTCGTGGCATCGCGCGATCAGCAGACCGACCGGCAGCAGGTCGTCGCCGTGGAGCTCGAAGTGACGTCGGTAGCCCTGGATTACGAGGATTCGACAATCGTGGAGGTGCGCAACGAACTCGTCAGTCGTCAAGCTCGCCGGCTCGACGGCTTCGAGCTGCTCGTTGCGCTGCTTCCACTGGAAGCGTTCGACGTCGAACCAATGCTTTGTGACCGCGCGCCATGGCCGCTCGGCGAGTGTCTGTCGCGCCGCGCGTGTTCGTCGGCGAAAGGCGGGGTGAAGTCTCGACATCAGCCACACCAACGCGTTGGGTGGGGTCCGCTTCATCTCGCGTGGCCCGGCAAGTGGAACGGGCGTGATGTAGAGGTGGCCGTGCACGAAACCGACGTCGATCCCTTGGGCCAGCACTCCGTAGCGGGCCATGTAGTCAGCCATTCCGGCCGGGGCGGTCTCGACGTAGATCCGCTGATACTCGGGTGTGAGTGCGCCGGGAAAGTGGTCGGCTAATCGCATCCACCCTCCTGGTGCAGGGGCGGTGAACTCCACGAGTTCGGTTGTCGGGGTCATGGCGCGGTCCTATTCCTTGTCGTGTGCTTCGGATGTTTGGTGGTAACTGTTCGGTTAGCGGTGGGTCCAGTCGCGGCGATCAGCGCTTCCGCAGCCCACAGCGACGCGGCGAGCGCGTCATCGACACCCAGGCCCTGACGATCGTGGAGTTCGACGAGAGCGAGTGAGCCGCTGACGAGGAGCAAGAGCGCGATCAAGCGTTGACCCTGCTCGGACTCCGCGTCGACGCCGCGACCCCCGAGATACGCGGCCAGCTGCTCTTGGCTCCGCGCCAACCGCGCCCGACGCATGTCGCGACCCGCCTCCGAGGTGATCTGGTGTCGCAACAGCGCAAGGTTGGAGGCGAAGCTCGTCCACATCGCCCGTTGAAACGCAGCAAACTCATCATCTCCTGCACGACCGCCGTCATCGGCAATCAATGCTTGACGCGAGGGTTCCTCGGCGGCTGCGGTCAACAAATCGTCCTTCGTCGGGAAGTAGCGATAGATCGTGGCCAACGACACCCCGCTGCGTCGGGCTACCGCCGGCACCGACAAGTCGTCGAACGATCCCTCGGCAACCAGTTCCAGCACAGCGCCGAGCACCTTGCGCCGGGTCAACTCCTTGTGCTCCTCGCGCAGTCCCATCGGCGTATCATCCTCTAGTGAGATGATCATGTCAATAAGAAGTGATCATCTCACTTAGCGCCCGGTCGGTGACGCCAGGTTTGTGGGCGCGGTTTTGGCCGCCGGGTGCGTGATATCGCGCCCGGAAAACTGGTCGGGCGCGGTTTTGGCTAGCCCTGGCGTGATATCGCGCCCGACCACTCGGGGCGGCGCTTGCCGGGTCAGGCGAAGTTGACGGTCTTGTCGGAGAAGCGGGCAACCGCAGACTCGACCACGCCCTGCTTGGCCGGCGGCACACCGGTCACATCGAGCGACCCAGCGCTGAACGTTCCGCCCTTGTTGACGGTCAGGCGCCCGCGCGCCGCGTCGGTCTGGAAGGACGCGTAGTCGACGTAGCCCTCCGCGTGGCCGTCGCCGATGAGCATCACCCATCCGCCGACCACGAAGTCGATCGAATCCTCGTCGGCGGTGGCCTTGACATTGTCGCGATTGATCGCGGCGATGGCGTCGAAGTCCGACTCGTCTGGTACCCAGTCCGGGTTGGCGCCCATCGCGACATCGGTGGAACGGCCGCCGAGCGCCGCGGTCTCGAGGTCTTTCGACACACCGCTGAACGACGTGCAGGCGAGCCAGTAGAGGTCGCCGCTGTAGGTGCCGAGAATGCCGTCACACGTGTGCGTTGCCCCGGTCGCTACCGCCCGTGGGTCGGTGGGACAGGTGTCGACGCTGCCGGTGCACATCAGGATGGGATCAGGCACGCCGTCGACACCGGCACGAATGAGGGTGTGGCCGCCGAAGCTCGGATTGTTCTTGAGCTCATCCGCCCACAACTCCGTGGCGCTGAACAGCGACAGATTGTAGGTGACGTTGCTGGAGTCAAGTGCCGGCCAGGGCGCCTGAAGTTGCTCCCAAACGTCGAGGTCGCCGGAGCCGTATACGAGGCCCTGGCCGGAGTCGGCGTAGAACTGGATCGTGGTGCCTTGTGGGATGGCGAGGATCTCCATCCCTTCAGGGATGGTGCCCGACTGCACATCGAGTGCACCGTGACCGAGGAATATGTAGCCCATGGGAGTCCCCTCTCGTGCTCGTTGTCGGCGAGCAGATCGAACGTAGCTGCAACCGCGGGGCGCGATCGATCCGGGTGTAGCGTGCTGGGGCGATGGCAGCGACTTCGGTCCGTCGGTGGCCGCCGGGTCTCGAGGTTGCCCGCTCTTATGAACGGTCGTGGCTCCGGCGCGATTTGACCGCGGGCGTCATCCTCACGATGCTGCTGATTCCCGCCGGTATTGGATACGCAGAGGCTGCTGGCCTGCCGCCGGCGACTGGTCTCTACGCGACAATTGCCCCACTTCTCGCGTACGCGATCTTCGGTCCTTCGAAGATCCTGGTGCTCGGGCCAGATTCGTCACTGGCGCCGATCATCGCTGCCTCCGTGCTACCCCTCGCCGACGGTGATACGGCGCGCGCGGTCGCGCTGGCTGGGCTGCTGGCCATCATGATGGGCGCTGTACTCCTGATCGGCGGCCTCGTGCGCGCCGGGTTTGTCACCGACCTGCTGTCGAAGCCGATCCGGGTGGGCTACCTCAACGGCATTGCGGTGGTGGTCCTCGTTGGGCAGGTACCAAAGCTGCTCGGCTTCTCGACCGATGCGACCTCGATGCTCGATGGGATACGGGCGATCGTCGACGGACTCAGGGACGGCTCAACCAATTCTCACTCGTTGGTCATCGGTGTCGGCGCACTCCTGACGATCTTGGTGCCGCGCATGCTGGGGAGCAAGCTACCTTCGATCCTGGTCGCGGTCGTTGTGCCGAGCATCGTCGTTGCCGCGCTCGGGTGGAAGGGCGAGCTGGCTGTGGTCGGCGCGCTTCCCGGGGGACTGCCTGCACCACAGCTGGCCGGACTCCGCTGGGCTGATGTGCAATCGTTGGCCGGGCCGGCACTTGGCATCGCCCTCATCGCCTTCACCGACACCGGAGTCCTGTCACGTACCTTCGCCGGCCGCCACGGCGAGAGCGTGGACGGCAGTCAAGAAATGGCTGGGATCGGATTTGCCAACATAGCTTCCGGCGTGTTCGGCGGCTTTCCAGTCTCAGCGTCGTCGTCGCGGACGCCGGTCGCCGAACAGGCCGGTGCTCGAACTCAGCTCGTTGGCGTCGTCGGCGCCGCTTTGATCGTTGCATTCATCTTGATCGCGCCAGACGTCACCGCGTACCTTCCGTCGTCGGCGCTTGCCGCGGTGGTGATCACCGCAGCGATCAGCCTCATCGACATCCACAGCTTTGTGTGGCTGGCGCGGACAGCTCGGGGGGAGGCCCTCTTGGGGTTGGCTGCGTTTCTCGGAGTCGCGTTGATCGGCGTGCTGGAAGGCATCGTCATCACGATCGGTCTCTCGTTCCTCGCGTTCGTGATTCGGGCGTGGCGCCCTTACCGTGCCGAACTGGGCCAGGTTCGCGGAGTGCGCGGCTACCACGATCTGACTCGCTACCGCGAGGCGGAGCGCGTGCCGGGCACTGTGATCGTTCGCTTCGACGCACCCCTGTTCTTCGCCAACGGCGGACTCTTCGACGACTTCGTGCGATCGGTTGTCGACTCCGCCCCGGGCGCGATCCACACCGTCATCCTGGCAGCGGAGCCAATCACCGACATCGACACGACCGCTGTCGACGAGCTGCTGGAACTGGACTCGTACCTCTCATCCATCGGAGTCAGGCTGGTGTTCGCCGAGATGAAGGACCCGGTACGCGACAAGCTCATCCGATATGGCCTCGGTGAACGGTTCACTGCTGATCGGTTCATGCCGACTGTCGGTGCAGCAGTCGACTCGGTCACCGGTGAGTTCCGCCGCGACATCGATCCTCCGCCGGACAGCCGACCGGTCTGATCCCGTCGGCGCAATGCGTCAGGCGTCTACTGTCGCCATCTGGTCGACCTCGTGGCAGGTCTGTGCTGCCAACCATGCTTCCTCGACGATGCCGGGGTCGCTGGTGGTCGGTAGGCCACGGTTGGACATCACGCGTGCCAGGGCGTCGACTACCGCTGGGTCGAAGTGTGTGCCTCGACCTGCCTCAATGTGAGCGAGGGCATGCGCGGGGTCCCATCCCGGTCGATAGGCGCGGTCCGACGTCAGCGCATCCCACACGTCGGCGACGGCAACGACCCGAGCCTCCATCGGAACTGACGAACCAGCGAGGCCGGACGGGTATCCCTTGCCATCCAGGCGCTCGTGATGGTGGAGGATCACCGGCAACACCTCGCGCAATGACGGTGCCGTTGACGCGAGCTCGTAGCCGAGTTGCGGATGGGTCTCGACGACCTTGCGCTCCTCGGCCGTCAACGCACCCGGCTTGTTCAGAATGTGATCGGGAATGGCAATCTTTCCGAGGTCGTGCAGAAATGCACCGCGGGCGATGATCCGCAGCCGATCAGAAGGCAGCGACATCTGCAGGCCGAGCTCGACCGCCAGTTCGGCGGTGCGTTCGCTGTGGCCATGGGTGTACGAGTCCTTGACCTCGACCGCTTTGACCAGCGTCGACAGCGCCTCGGGATAGCCACGCACGATGTGTGTGAAGGGGTCGTCGAGGAACACATCCTCCAACACACCGGCGACTTCGCTCTGTCGGCGGCTGCGCGCAACGACCGCGTACACCGCGGCGCCGAAGCCGGCGAACAGGTAGGCGTGGTAATCCCACCACGACAACTGGGCGAACTTGCCGTGCTCGAACGACAGCACTGCAGCCACCGACATCGCTGCCGCGAGCACCAGGGCGAGCTGGACGGGGTCCTTGCCGAGGTGCCAGCGCCGACCATGGCGCCAGATCGAAACCAGCAAGCACACGATGACAGCCGCCGACAGGATCGCCAGCCAGGTGTTCTCGTGGGCGAACTTGCTGTCACCGTGGAAGCGGCTCGGATCAACGACGACCGTGGCGACGAACAATGTCGACGGGAGTAGCGGAATCATTACTGCGGTCAGCGGATGTCGCCCGACCCAACGGTTCAGCCCTTGATCCTGACGGCGACCAGCGATCAACAGGCAGACAGCGAACCCCGCCATCGCCAAGTAGGGCAGGCGGCCGATCCAGGCGTTGGTCGTGTCATGGTGCAACGTTTGTGGTGTGGTGAGGCCGTGTCCGACCATGAAGACCCCGACGAACGCACAACCGAGAGCCAACCAGACGACCCCTGACTGGGGTGTCTGGATAGCCGAGGCCACGGCGATCACGGCGACGAACAGGGCGCACGCGGCAATGGCTGACACCATCATCATGTGGCCGCTGGCCGAGAACCACTTCGGGTCCAGACCTGGGAAAGCGCGTAGGAGAACGAGAAAGGCCGCCGGCGCCGCGAGAAGCGCGACGACGAGGATCCACCGACGAAGAATCTGAGTCATCACGTCAGACATCGGCACGAAGCGTGGCAGAGCTGAGCGTTTCCACACATCGGCTCAGCCACGGCCGCTGATCACTCGCCCGCGGATCACTCGCGCGGAGTGGCAATTGCCCGTGTGCGGTCACACAGAGCGTCGAACAGAGCCAGCAGCTCCGGCGCTCGTTCGGCCACAGCCGCTCGTTGGCGGGCGACGGTGGCTTCGTCACCGCGAGCGATCGGGCCGGTCAGTGCTGCAGGTGTTCCCAACGTCGCCCAGTTCTCCAGTGCGGCGCGCACAAGGGGCACCAAAGCGCTGCGATGGCCGCCCGCGGTGCGCAGCATCACCTCGGCCGCGTCTTCGAGCGTGACGAGGAAGTTCGAGGCAATCGAGGCAGCAGCGTGGTATGCCGCACGATCGGCGTCGGCGATCTCGACGGTGTTCATGCGCAGTGCGTCGGCCAGGCTCTGCGCCACGTTCAGAGCTCGCGGTGTGGTGCCCGCGATAGCAGCCCCGGCGCCGGTGAAATCGGCGCCCTCGCGGGTCACGGTCATCAGCGGGTGCAGCCCGAACGCTTCGTGTGGTGCGAGCACGGCGAGACCCAACGACCCGGCGCAGTGACCGACCAAGCGGCCGGGCTCGATTGATCCAGCGGCATGGGTGATCTCGTCGTCGGGCACGGTCAACAGCACGATGTCGAACTCACGCCCGTCGAATCCGCGATCGTGCGGCCCCGACAACCAAGGCAGCGCTGTCGTCAGCGCACGCCCAACCCGTCCGTTGCCCACGACAGCCCAGCGACCGAACCGCGTTGGTTCGCCAATCTGGTCGGACACGTGTCCAGACTAGGGCTGCCTTACTGGCCATCTAACCGTTCTGCCCACGTATCCAATCATCAAGGTTCGTTTAACCGCCGGCAGCGAAGGGAAACTTCTGTCGATGATCGATGACGCGAGCTCGCTGCGGTTCGGGTCGGATCAAGAGCCCGGTATCCGCCGAACCGGCACCCGGCGATTCAACTATGTCGACGAAGTGAACGGGCGCCGGGTCAAGGCGGAAGACCTCGAACGAATTCGCCAGATCGCCGTTCCACCCGCGTGGACACAGGTGTGGATCTCGGCCGACCCGCAGAGTCATCTGCAAGCAACAGGGCGAGACGCCCGAGGGCGCAAGCAGTACCGCTATCACCCCGCGTTCACCTCGAGCCAAGCGAGTGACAAGTTCGCCGATCTGGTTTCGTTCGGCCACACGCTCGGTGCCCTGCGCCGCCGAGTCGGTCGAGATCTGGCTCGCATCGATTTCGACCTCGACCGTGTGGTGGCAACGGTGGTGCGACTGTTGGACATCACGAGCCTGCGAATCGGCAACGAGGAGTACTCCCGGACCAACAAGTCGTTCGGGCTCACCACGCTCCACAATCGCCACGTCGCGGTGCGCGGCACGACCATTCGACTCGAGTTCCGTGGCAAGTCGGCGCACAAGTTCGACGTCAGCGTCGACAACGCCCGCCTTGCCAGGGTCGTGCGAAAGTGCCAGGACCTTCCTGGCCAGCAACTGTTCGAGTACCGGTCGGGCGAAGGCGAAGTACGCCGGGTGACCTCCAACGACATCAACACCTACCTCGCCGAACACGCCGGGCCGGGGGTGACGGCCAAGACGTTCCGCACGTGGAACGCGACCGTGCGTGCGGCTGACGGACTGGCATCGGCCAGCGAGCACGACCGATCGCCGGCTACGAGGGTGCTCAACGAGGTGATCGATGACGTGGCGCACCACCTGGGCAACACGCGTGCGGTGTGCCGCAACAGCTACATCCACCCAGCCGTGGTGCAGGCGTATGTGGAGGACAATCTGCTGACCGCTTGGCATCGCCCGGTCGGCACGAGGCCGGCCGGCCTCACGGTGAGCGAACGAAAAACTTTGCGCCTCCTGAAGCGGGACCAGACGGGCTCGGCGGGGACGAGCCGGCGTCGATGAGCGGGTTCACGTGCCAGCACTGGGGCTTCGCCAACCCCGAGCCGATTAGACCGGACGGAACGCGACCACCCACTCCCGAATCAGCGCCACATGTGTCGCGATAGTGTTCGCGTCGAGTTCGACACTGACTGCGAAGGAGAACCGGGGATGCCTGTGTTGATGATCGGCGAGGTAGCCAATCTCACTGAAGAGATCTATGGCGGCATGATCGGCCAGATGATGCCCTTGATGAAGGCTGCACCTGGGTTCATTTCTCATGCTGCGGGCCCGAACCCGGCCGGCGGTTGGAGGGTGATCGAGACCTGGGATTCGGAGGCGCAAGCTCAGGCCTGGTTCGACCAGAACGTCAAGCCCAACCTGCCACCCGGGATCGAGCCGAAGCGGACGTATCACCCGCTCCACACAGCGTTCACGAAGCAGTAAGCACCGCGGATCAGGCCGTTCCATCCGAGCCAACGCTGGCAGACCCAGGCAGACTGACCCCATGGAGGTCTTCCTGGAAACCGAGCGACTCGTTCTGCGACGCTTCACCATGGATGACGAAGAACTGCTGATGCAGCTCGACAACGATCCCGACGTGATGTTGTACATCAATGCGGGCGCACCCGTGCCGCGCGAGGAGATCGTCGACGAGACGCTTCCGGCCTTCCTGAGGTACTACGACCGATTCGACGGGTACGGGTTCTGGGCGGCGATCGATAAGCAGTCGGGCCGGTTTCTCGGCTGGTTCCACTTCCGGCCGGGTGATGGCGCAGGCCCGCTGGAGCCCGAGCTCGGCTATCGACTGCACCGGTTCGCCTGGAACCAGGGCTACGCGACGGAGGGATCGCGAGCGCTGATCGACAAGGGGTTCGGCGAGTTCGGGGTCGAGCGCGTCTATGCCGAAACGATGGCGGTGCACAGCGGGTCGTGGAGGGTGATGGAGAAGGCGGGCCTGCGCCACGTGCGTTCCTTTCACGCGGATTGGCCGGTGCGAATCCCCGGCGACGAGCACGGCGAGGTCGAGTACGCCATCACGCGGTCGCAGTGGGACGCCGATCGAGCGGCGCAAGCTCGCTGACGGCCGCGCGTCGTTGGAGCAGGGCGTCGATCACGGCCTGCAACGTCGTGTCGGCGGCGTCTTTGAACTCACTCAGGCGCTCGTAGATCGCCGCCGCGGCTCTTCCGAAACCATCGGGCAGCGAGTGTGCAGCGAAGCTGTCGGCAATCTCGTCGAGCTCGCCGACGAATCGCCAGGCCTTCGGCGCGTTGCCTTCTGCGGCGCGCTGTGCTTGGTCGGCAAGCCCCGGCATCGATGTCGCCCACTCCGTCAGTAGCGCATCCTCGACATCCTCCGCGACGGCGAGGGCGCGGATTGCCAGCAGCAACGCCGCGGTGCCCTTCGTCCACGATGCGAAGCAGATCTTCACCGCTGAGGCAGCGCCCGGACCACCGTTCACCACTCGGGTCTCCAGCGGTGTCGCAGCCCACAACTCGGCCACTTCGGTCGCTGCCTCACCGGAGAGGTACATGCGGGTGGTGCCCGCGCCGGTCACCGGCGGCCCCACGACGCCACCATCGACGAAGCGGCTGAACCGCGCCGCGATCACCCGCGCCGTGGCTGGGGCGATGGCGTTGACATCGACGTAGATCCCGTCGAAGGCAGCGTCGGCAACGGCGCCGGCCACGCTGACCGCTTCTGCAGGCGGGCAGACGGAGATGACTACATCGCTGCGCTGGACGAGCGCTTCGAGAGAGCCGACATCTTCGAGGCCCGCGGCGAGTGCTCGGGCACGGGTCGCAGGGGAGCGACCGTCGCTGCACCACAGCCGCACTCCTCGACATTCGGCGGCCAGCGAGGCACCCATCGCGCCCGGATGC
>JANOCR010000078.1:0-4360 GCA_031412355.1 Ilumatobacteraceae bacterium
TATTCCATATAGCTTTCAGCGATACAAACCCACCCAACATCACCACACCAGATAGCCCCACCAAGCCCGCACAACCTACGACACAGGCAGCAAGGCGGCAACGGTCGGCGCACCGGGCACCACTCGGATCCATACGGTCGAGCCGACGGCGATGTCGAGCGTGTTGAACTCGCTGCGTGTCAGGGTCACGAGCACGACCTGCTCGTCGCAGGTCACGTCGACGCGCACTTCGAAGCCAACCCGAACAATTCGGCTGACCCGGCCGATCGTGGCGCGGCCCGGATCACTGATGCGCAGTTCGATGTCGTGCGGGCGAACCAGCCGATGGTCGAGCTGTGTCACCGGACCTAGGAAACGCATGACGAACTGGTTCGCTGGGCGGTCGTAGAGATCGTCCGGGGTTCCGATCTGCTCGATGCGGCCCTCGTTGATCACGACGATCTCGTCGGCCACTTCGAGGGCTTCCTCCTGATCGTGCGTCACGAACACGGTGGTGACATGCACTTCGTCGTGCAGCCGGCGCAACCAATCGCGCAGCTCCTTGCGTACCTTGGCATCGAGCGCACCGAACGGTTCGTCGAGCAACAAGACGCTTGGTTCGACCGCCAGGGCACGAGCCAGGGCCATGCGTTGTCGCTGACCGCCCGACAGCTGCGAGGGCAGCCGGTCGGCGAATTGCCGGAGGTGCACGAGATCCAAGAGCACGTCGACGCGCTGGCGTGTTTCCTCCTTCGGGCGTTTGCGGATCTCCAACCCGAACGCCACGTTGCGACGGACCGACAGGTGTTTGAACGCGGCGTAGTGCTGGAACACGAACCCGACGTTGCGTCGTTGTGGCGACATGTGCGTGGCGTCCACACCCTCGATGTGCACCGTGCCCGCATCGGCGTGTTCGAGCCCGGCGATGATGCGCAGCAGCGTCGATTTGCCACCGCCGCTCGGGCCGAGCAATGCCGTGAGTTGCCCAGTGGGGATGTTCACTGTCACGTCGTCGAGGGCGACGAAGTCGCCGAAACGGCGCCCCACTCCTGCAATTTCGATGCTCATCTGTTGCTTTCCCCGGGGCGGATGATCGAGACGACCACGATGCAGGCCACCGACACGAGGGCGAGAAGAAAAGCCGTCGCATACGCGCCACCCTTGTCGAAGTTGAGATACTTCTCCTCGACGACCAACGTCGCAGTCCGTGTCTTGCCGAGCACGTTGCCCGACACGATCTTCACCGCGCCGAACTCGCCGAGCGAGCGCGCCAGGCTCAGCACGACGCCGTAGACGACGGCCCACTTGATCGACGGCAGGGTGATGCGGCGAAAGGTCTGCAACGCGTTGGCACCGAGGCTGAACGCGGCTTGCTCCTGTTCGAAGCCGATCTCTTCGAGCACAGGCACGACCTCGCGAATCATCAACGGCAATGAGACGAACACCGTGGCCAGCACGATGCCGGGCGTTGCGAAGATGACCTTGAAGCCGGCATCTTCCAGCGTCGGCCCGGCCCATCCGTTGCGCCCGCCGTACACAAGGATCAGCGCAAGACCGACCACGACGGGCGAGACCGACAGCGGAATGTCGAGCAAAGCGTTCAGCAGTGCCTTGCCGCGGAAGTTGTAGCGCACAAGCAGGATCGAGATGCCGACGCCGAACACTGTGTTGATGATCACCGAGATCACCGCAACCTTGACGGTGAGGCGAAGTGCGTGGGTGATGTCGGGGTCGCTCAGGAGGTCGCCGAGGTTGGAGAAGCCGTCGGCGAACGTGTTCTTGGCAACGAGCCACAACGGCCAGGCGATCAGCATGAACAGGTAGGCGACGACGATCACCCGCATCGCGTTGCGCGTGAAGCCAGCGCGTGCATCATGCACGACGGGCCGCCAACTTCTGCATGACGTTGAACGCCACGATGGTCACGAACGAAATGGCCAGCAGCACCGTGGCAACCGCTGCCGCACCCGTGCGGTTGTCGTTCTCGATGCTGCTGAGGATTCGCACCGACGTCACTTCGGTCTTCAGCGGAAGGTTGCCCGACAAGAGCACCAGGGACCCGTACTCGCTGACTGCGCGAGCGAACGACAACGCAGCTCCCGCAGCGATGGCCGGGGTCAGTGCCGGCAGGATGATGCGGCGAAACGTGGTGAGCCTGCTGGCACCCAGTGACGCGGCGGCCTCCTCCGCATCGCGATCGAGCTCGGATAGCACGGGCTGTACGGTGCGCACGACGAACGGCAGCGTCACGAACAGGAACGCCAGGAACACGGCCGGTCGTTTGTTGGCGACGTCGATACCGACCGGGCTGTCGGGGCCGTAGAGGGACAGCAGCACCAGGCCGGCCACGATGGTGGGTAGAGCGAAGGGCACGTCGATCAGGACCTCGAGGATTCGCTTGCCGACGAACCGATCCCGGACCAGGACCCAGGCGATCAGTGTGCCCATCACGATGTTGACCACGGTCACGACCGCAGCCGCTGTGACGGTGAGCCGAATAGCAGCGGCCGTTTGATCGTTGGTGATCGAGCTCCAGAACCTGGTCCAGCCTCCGTCCGTCGAGGCGGCCACCACGGCTACCAGGGGGATCAGCACGAGGATGCTGAACCAGAGCATGGCAACGCCCAGGCCGAGGCCAGAGACGGTCGAGAGCCCGCCCGATCGCCTGGACCTGCGTACCTGCGT
Source organism: Ilumatobacteraceae bacterium (assembly GCA_031412355.1). Taxonomy (GTDB): domain Bacteria; phylum Actinomycetota; class Acidimicrobiia; order Acidimicrobiales; family Ilumatobacteraceae; genus JAENVT01. The sequence continues at coordinate 2,665 of JANOCR010000078.1, forward strand.
GGCACGTCTGCTGGCAGGTACCGCTACCGTCAAGACGCCTTCCCGCTGTCGAGGATGATCGTGGTGATGATTCCGGCGTCCTCGTCGAAGAACTTCTTCGACAGCGAACTCCAGCTCTCGAAGTCCTTCTCGATGTTCAGCAGGTTCTCAACGGCAGGGAACGGATCCGCCGGTTTGTTGGCACCATCGACTTCGCCGTAATCGACACGGTCGATGATCGGCCGGAAGCCCTTCTTGGCAAACTCGCGTTGGCCATCGACGCTGAGCACGAAGTTCAACCACTCCGTCGCTTTCGGATTGGCGTCGATCAGCACTGCGCCCGGGTTCTCGATCAAGAGCGTGGTGTCGGGGATTATGTAGTCGAACTCCTCACCGCGCTGTCGAGCCAGGATTGCCTCGTTCTCGTAAGCCATCAGCACGTCGCCCGTGCCGCCGAGGAACGTGGCGGTGGCGTCGCGGCCGCTGCTCGGAAGCGACACCACGTTGGCGAAGAAGCTCTTCAGGTATGCCTCGGCGTCGGCCTCGCTACCCCCACCGGAGATCACCTGTCCCCACGCTGCCAGCGCGTTCCATCGAGCAGCTCCAGACGACGCAGGGTTTGGCGTCACGATCTCGACACCTGGTTCAACCAGGTCGTCCCACGTGAGGATGTTCTTCGGATTGCCCGACCGTACGGCGAACACGACGATCGACGACGATACGACGCCTTTGTTGGGGCCGGCGCTCCAGTCCTGCGCGACCAGCCCGTTGTCGACCAATCGCGTGACATCGCTGTTCACCGAGAAATGCACGTAGTCGGCCTCGAGCCCGTCCACCACCGCCCGGCTCTGATCGCCCGACGCGCCGTACGAGGTCTCGAACTCGATGTCGGCTCCGGCGGAAGTCTTCGCCCATGCATCGGCGATTGCCACGTTGGCGACCTCGGGCACGGCGAACCCGACGATGCTGATCTTGTTGTCCGCGGGCGACGAGGTCGCCGCTGATGCCGGCGACAACGCATCGCCGGTGGACGACGCCGCTCGATCGTCGCCACACGCTGACACCGCGATGGCAATTGCGACGGCGAAAGAGACGGCCGTCCCGAGGGAAGTTGACATGGCCGTTGATAGTACAGATATATGATCAATTTAGTCAACATTGCGTGAAAGTCGGTTCCAGCATGTGGAAACGTTGCGGTTGTCAGACGCCGGGCGCTCCAGTGGTGGGTGGTGCCGAGATCAGTGCGCGCTCGAAGATTGCTTGTGCGGACCACCTCATGAGTTCCACCGCCTCGGGTCTGGTGAGGCCGGCGATGTCGGTGAGCCAAACGAGTGCCTCGACTCCGACCGTCGCTCGTACTGCGCATACCAGGCGCAAGAGTTCGTCGTCGGACATCTCGCTGCGAAGCCCATCGACGGCTTCGAGAAACCAGCCGATGGCGCGACCTTGGCGCAGAGGCAGTGGCCCCCGATCGACGGGATCTGGTTCGAGGGAAAGGCGCAACATCGTGCGTTGTTGGGCTTCGGTGCGAACGATCATCTCCGTGAATGCTGCGACAGCGGCGTCGAGGCGATCGGCAGGTTCCTGCGGAGCGTCGGTCGGAAGCATCGTTGAGGTCCGCATTTCGGGATGGGCGGCCTGCAACAGTGCGAGATTGTTCGGGAAGTAGCGATACGCCGTTGCACGCGACACAAAAGCCGCTGCTGCGGCTTGCTCG
>JANOCR010000079.1:0-10899 GCA_031412355.1 Ilumatobacteraceae bacterium
CGTTACGGACGCGCAGGGGCTCGACATCGAGGTTGCGCAGCACCGTGCTCCAACCCCGGTCGAGCCGGGTTACCCGGCCGGGCAGTTCGGCGAGCCCGAGGGCATGCCATGACGTCTCCAGGTCCTCGCTCCACCCGAGTCGAATGTCACACCGTTCGTCGATAGTGCCGAGGGTAGCGTCGCGCCCGACGCAACCGCCGACGGCCTGGGGGCCGCTGATCAATTTGGAAGGGACTCCAAAGTGCTCGCACGTCTTGCTCGCTTTAGTTTCCGCAGACGCCGGATCATGGTTTTCGCCATATGGCTGCCGTTTCTCATCGGGCTCAGCGCGATAAGCGCTGGTGTCGGCACCGACTATCACACCGACTTCGCGCTGCCCGACAGTGACTCCAAGGTCGTGCAGGACACCCTCCTCGCCGGTGCGGATCCGGAAGACGCCGGCTGGACGGCGCAGATCGTGTTCACCACACCGAATGGCACCGACGATCCAGCGGTCAAGGCCGCGATGGAGCCGTTCTTCGCCGCGGTCGACCAGCTCGAAGGTGTCAAGGTCGACAGCCCGTACAGTCCTGAGGGCGCGTCGTTCAACAGCACGACCGAACCGATCTCTTTCGCACAGCTCGGTGTGACGGAGCGCAGCCAGGCCGAGACACTGACCTTGGCCGACGAGATCAAGGATCTCGGCGATGCGGTGCAGCGCCCTGCGGGATTGCAGATCGAGTACGGCGGTCAGCTCTTCCAACCGTTCGAGTTCCCTGAGAGCGAGGTGCTCGGCATCCTGGCCGCGATGATCATCCTGGTGCTGGCCTTCGGGTCGGTGCTGGCGATGGGATTGCCGATCGGCACGGCCCTGTTCGGCCTCGGCGTGGGCGCCGGCGTCCTCGGAATCGTCTCCAATGTGTACGGGATGCCCGAGTTCTCGCCACAGATCGCCGCAATGATCGGACTCGGCGTCGGCATCGACTACGCGCTGTTCATCGTCAGTCGATATCGCGAGAACTTCCACGCAGGGATGGAACCCGAAGACGCCGTGGTGCACGCTGTCGACACCTCCGGCCGCGCTGTCATGTTCGCCGGCATCACGGTGATCATCTCGCTGCTCGGTCTGTTCATCATCGGCCTGGCGTTCGTGCGCGGGCTCGCGGTAGCCAGCGCCCTCAGCGTGCTCGTGATGATGATCGCGTCGATCACGTTGCTACCGGCGTTGATCGGCATGGCCGGGCGGCGCATCGAGGAGACATCTCGTGCGGCCGCGATTGCCGTCGGAACGTTCGTGTTGCTGGCCATGGTCGGAGTGTTCACCGGCCTGAAGCTCGTTGCCGCGTTGGGTCTCGGGTTCCTGATCGCCGTGCTAGTCGTCGGGGGCAGCTTCTTGCCCTTCGGTCGATCGCTGCGCAAGCACATCCCGCACCACCGCGTCAAGCCACGCGACCAGCAGTTCTGGTATCGCTGGAGTCGATTCATCCAACGGCGACCCTGGCCTCCGTTGCTGATCGGAACCGCTGTTCTGGTCCTGCTCGCCGTACCGCTGTTCTCCATCCGGCTCGGCTTCGGTGACACCGGGAACTTGAAAGAGGACCAGACAGCGCGCAAGGCATACGACCTGATGGCCGACGGCTTCGGCCCAGGGAGCAGCGCACCACTGTTCCTTGCCAGCACGGATCCGGCAATGACCCCCGAAGCAGCTGCGCGTGTCGACGCCGTTCTGGCGGCGGACACGGGCATCGCGTTCTTCACCAACGGCTTCGAGCGCTCGCCGGGCACATGGTTCTGGCAGGCGTTCCCCACGTCGTCTCAGCAGGACGAGGCGACGGCCGAGCTCGTCAACCGACTGCGCGAATCAGAGCTTCCGGCAGCAGGAGTCGACGTCAAGGTCGGTGGTCAGACCGCGGCCAGCGTGGACTTCGCCGAGTACCTCGGTGGACGGCTGCCGCTGCTGATCGGCGCTGTCCTCGTCCTCAGCTTCTTGCTGTTGATGGTGGTCTTCCGGAGTCTCCTCGTGCCACTCAAGGCGGTGATCTTGAACCTGCTGTCGGTCAGCGCGGCCTATGGCGTGATCGTCGCCATCTTCCAGTGGGGCTGGATGAAAGATCTGTTCGGGATCGGCAAGGCTGGTCCCGTCGAAGCCTGGGCCCCGATGATGCTGTTCGCCATCACCTTCGGCCTGTCGATGGACTACGAAGTGTTCCTGCTCTCCAGGATGAAAGAGGCGTACGACCGCACCGGCGACAACGCAACTGCTGTTGCCGACGGTCTGGCCGTGACGGCACGGGTCATCACCGCCGCCGCGCTGATCATGGTGTGCGTGTTCTCGGCATTCGTCCTCGGCGAGGATCGCGGCCTCAAGCTGTTCGGGCTCGGTCTCGCCTCGGCGGTGCTGATCGACGCGACCGTGGTCCGCATGGTGCTTGTGCCGGCAACCATGGAGCTGCTCGGCGACCGGAACTGGTGGCTACCGAAGGGCCTCAAACGGGTGCTGCCGACGATCAACGTCGAAGGCGGTCACCTCGATGACGAGGCGCGCGAGCCGGAGCTCGTCTGAAGCACCAATCATCGGGGGCGGCTTGACAAGCACCCCCGCCATCACGTAGCGATACGAACGCATGGCCAAACCCCTTGTCATCGTCGAGTCGCCAGCGAAGGCCAAGACCATCTCCAAGTTCTTGGGCAGTGCGTTCGACGTGCGCGCCTCGGTGGGCCACGTCGCCGACCTCCCGAGCAAGGGTTTGTCGATCGATGTCGACAACGGCTTCAAGCCGACGTACGAGTTAACGGTCCGCGGTGCGCAGGTGGTGAAAGACCTGCGTGTGCTGATGAAAGACGCCAGCGAGTTGTATCTCGCCACCGACGAAGACCGCGAGGGCGAGGCCATCAGCTGGCACCTGCTCGAGTACCTGAAACCGAAGATCCCGGTCAAGCGGATGGTGTTCCACGAGATCACCAAGTCGGCCATCGATCACGCCGTCAACAACCCGCGCGGCATCGACTACGGCCTGGTCGACGCGGCCGAAACCCGCCGGTTGCTCGATCGGCTGTACGGCTACGAGGTGTCGCCGGTGCTGTGGCGCCGCGTCAACCGCGGGCTTTCTGCCGGCCGTGTGCAGAGCCCATCGGTCCGTCTGATCGTCGAGCGCGAGCGCGAGCGGATCGCCTTCGTGCAGGCCGGGTACTGGGACATCGAACTGCTCACGGCGACATCACCTGCGTTCACCGCGACGCTCGTCGCGCTCGACGACGCCAAGATCGCCGCCGGCAAGGACTTTGGCAGCGACGGGCAAGTCAAGAAAGGTGTCGTCGTTGTCGACGAAGCCCGCGCCCGCGGGTTGGCCGACGGCCTGCAGCGGTCCGAGTTCACGGTTCGCTCGGTCGAGGAGCGACCGTACCGCAGTGCCCCCAAGGCGCCGTTCATGACATCGACGTTGCAACAGGAGGGCGGTCGCAAGCTGCGGCTCAGCGCGTCGCAGGTCATGCGAGTTGCGCAGGGCCTGTACGAGCGCGGCTACATCACCTACATGCGAACCGACAACGTCACGCTCAGCACCGAGGCGTTGAATGCGGTTCGCGCCGAGGTCAAGCGAGGCTACGGCGACAAGTTCCTGTCCCCCGCACCGAGGCAATTCTTGTCGAAGACGAAGAACGCCCAAGAGGCGCACGAGGCCATCCGGCCGTCGACCCCGTTGCGCAGCCCCGACTCACTGTCCGCCGAATTGAACGGTCAAGAGTTGTCGATGTACCGCCTGATCTGGCAGCGCACCCTGGCGTCGCAGATGGCCGATGCCACCGGCGTCACGATGACCGTTCGCTTGGGAGCGACGACCGCCGACCCGACTCGCGACAATGCCGACACCGACGCGGTGTTCGCGGCCAGCGGCACAACCATCAGCTTCGCCGGGTACCGCCAGGTGTACGTCGAGTCCGTCGACGACAGCGAGGCCGGCGACGGCGAGCGCGAAGCGCTGTTGCCGCCGCTGACAGTCGGTGCCGTTGTGAACATCGAGTCGCTGACACCCAACGGCCACATCACCTCGCCGCCGGCCCGCTACACCGAAGCATCGCTGGTCAAGCGCCTCGAAGAGCTCGGCATCGGGCGGCCCTCGACATGGGCATCGATCATCCAGACCGTGCAGGACCGCGGCTACGTGTGGAAGAAGGGCCAGGCGCTGGTACCCACGTGGACCGCGTTCGCCGTCGTCGGCTTGATGGAGAAGCACTTCGGCGAACTGGTCGACTACGCCTTCACGGCGCGCATCGAGGAAGACCTCGACGCGATCGCCCGCAACGAACGCCAGAAGCAGGATTGGCTGCAACATTTCTACTTCGGCGACGAAGACGACAACCTTCCCGGTCTGAAGCGGTTGGTCGAAGAGAACCTCGACGAGATCGACGCAGCCGAGATCAACACATTCCCCATCGGCAACGATCCCGACGGCAGAGAGATCGTCGTCAAGCCCGGCAAGTACGGACCATACGTGAAGCGCGGCGACGACACAGCCAGCGTCCCCGACGACCTCACCCCCGACGAGCTCACCGTCGAGATGGCACTGAAGCTGCTGGCCATGCCGAAGAGTGACGAGCCGATCGGAGAGCTCGACGGTTATCCCGTGTTCGCCAAGAACGGTCGCTACGGGCCGTACGTGCAGTGGGGCACGCCCGACAACCTGCCGCCCGGGTTGGAGAAGCCAAGGATGGCCAGCCTGTTCAAGACGATGGTCCTCGAACGAGTCACCGTCGACGAGGCCGAAGAGCTGTTGCAACTGCCGCGAACGCTCGGTGTCGATCCCGCGGATGGCGAGACGATCACCGCCAACAACGGGCGCTACGGACCGTACGTGCAAAAGGGCAAGGACTTCCGCAACATCACCAACGAAGAGCAGTTGTTGACCATCACGCTCGATCAGGCTCTCGCCATCTTCTCGCAGCCGAAGGTCTTCCGTCGCGGTGGCGCCACCAACATGGCTGCCAAGGGTCCGCTGCGCGAGTTCGGCAACGATCCGGCCAGCGGCAAACCTGTCGTCGCCAAGGACGGCAAGTTCGGTGTGTATGTCACCGACGGCGAGACCAATGCGTCGCTGTCCAAAGGCGACCGCCTCGAGGCGATGCCGCCAGAGCGCGCTTACGAACTGCTGGCCGTGCGGCGCGAGGCCATCATCGAACGAGGTGGGGCACCGGCCAACAAGGCCAGAGCCACCAAGAAGGCCGCGACGAAGAAGAAGGCGGCGCCTCGCAAGGCCGTCGCCAAGAAGACCGCCAGCTAACCGCTAACCGGCGATCATCACGCCGACCACACCGGCCAGAACCAGGCCGGCGCCTGCGTACTCGCGTCGTGTGTGGCGTTCGTGCAGCCACCAATGGGCGACGGCGAAGGTGAACAACAGCTCGATCTGACCGAACGTTCGTACCTTGGCGGCGTTCTGCAGCGAGAAGGCCCACGCCCAGCACGCCGAGCCGCACACGCTGAGCACGCCGACCACCGAACTGGACCGCCAATGGCGGAACGCTAGGCCGATCTGGTCGCGCTCGCGCACCGCCAGGTAGCCGCCGTGGATCACGGTCTGCATGGTGTTCATCACCGCCAACGAGATGATCGCCCGCACCAACGCCGGTGAGTCACCGAGCGACTGCGACGCCGCCCGAATGCCGACAGCGGCCAGACCGAACCCGGTGCCGGCAAGTAGCCCCAACACGGCAGCGCGGTCGGCCTGGCGCAACATCGCCCTGCCACCGGCCAGCAGCACCACCCCGGCCATGCACAGAACTGTTGCCAGCCAGCCCAGCGGACGAAGGGTTTCGTCGAGCAACACGGCCGAGAACACGGCGACCTGCACGACCTCTGTCTTCGAGTACACGGTGCCGACAGCGAAGCCGCGAGCATCGAACGCACTGATCAGCAGGACCGTGGCCACGATCTGGGCCACCCCGCCGCCGGCGATCAACGGCCAGAAACGAGCAGGGGGTGCCGGCAGCCGCTGCCCGCTGAGGGCGATGACGCCGACCGCCACAAAGGCGATTGGGGCGCCCCACACGTAGCGCACAAAGCCCGCACCGCTGACCGACAGCAGGGCGCGCAACCGCTGCTGCATGGCCGTTCGCCAGGTTTGAAAGATCGCCGCAGCGACCGTCACCGTCATCCACATGGCTTCCACATCACAGTGCTGCGTTGTCTCATTTTTCGAGATCTTCATCTCAAACACAGCCGAGCCTATCCGGCTCGATATGGTGCGCCGAGTATGTCAACGGGTCGCTACATCGCCCTCGAAGGTGCCGAGGGCACGGGCAAGAGCACGCACGCTGCCCGCCTGGCAGCGCACCTCGACGCGGTGCTGACCCGCGAGACGGGTGGCACCGACATCGGCGCCCGCATCCGAGCAATCCTCCACGACACCTCGCTCACTCACCTGTCGCATCGCGCCGAGGCGCTGCTCATAGCCGCCGATCGCGCCCAGCACATCGACGAGATCGTTGCACCGACCCTGGCGGCCGGCCGCCACGTCGTCAGTGATCGCAGTGTGTACTCGACACTGGCCTACCAGGGCTACGGACGCTGCCTGCCGATCGAACAGATTCGCGGAATCAATCAATGGGCGTTGAACTCGTGGTGGCCGGATCTCGTTGTATTGATCGACACACCGACCGAGGTCCTCGAGCGCCGAATGCGCGGCCGCCAACTCGACCGCTTCGAACGCGAGGACGACGAGTTCCACAGCCGCGTCCGCGACGGCTTCCGCGAGATGGCCGCGGCCGACGCGCAACATTGGGTCGTGGTTGACGGTGCGGCCGGAATGGAAGAAGTCGGCGTCAACATCCGCCGCGCGGTGGCCGAACGGTTGCAGCTGTGACTGCCTCGGTCTGGAGTGACGTCGTCGGTCAGACACAGGCCATCGGCAGGTTGGCGCATGCTGCCAACGATCCCGTTCACGCATATCTGTTCGTCGGTCCGCCAGGGTCGACCAAGGACGAAGCGAGCCGGGCGTTTGCCGCGTTGCTGATGGCCGGCGCGGACGATCCGTCGAATCGCGATGCGAGGCTTGCGTTGGCGGGCGAGCACCCCGACGTTCGCGAGGTGGAGCGCCTTGGCGCGCGGATCTCCGCCGAACAGGTCAACGAGATCATTCGCAACGCCTCGCTCGCTCCCGTCGAGGGAAGCCGCAAGGTGATGATCCTCCACGATTTCCACCTGCTCGACGCATCCGCCGCAGCACGACTGTTGAAGACCCTCGAGGAGCCACCGGCCAGCACCATCTTCATCGTCCTCGCGGATCAGGTCACACCGGAACTGGTGACGATCGCCTCGCGATGCGTGCGAATCGTATTTGCCACGCTGTCGAACGATGCTGTGGCGGCAAGGCTGGTGCAGTCAGGCATAGCTACCCACACCGCAGAGGTGGCCGCGCAAGCGGCTGAAGGCAATCTCACCAGGGCACGAGTGCTCGCCACGGATCCCGGGCTGATGGGACGCCGAGATGCCTTCGCCGGAGTGGCCACGCGCCTCGACGGCACCGGAACGACCGTCGTGAAGTTGTGCGTCGAACTGCTCGGCCTCATCGATGCTGCGGCCGCACCGATGGCAGCGCGTCAAGCCGAGGAGCTAGCCGCGCTGGAGTCCAGGGTTGCGGCCACGGGCGAGCGCGGCAGCGGACGCAAGCAGATGGAAGACCATCACAAACGCGAGTTGCGCCGACACCGCGTCGACGAATTGCGCAGCGGTCTCGGCGTCTTGGCCGGGACCTACCGCGACGCGCTAGTCGGCGGCCGGCTGCCCCGTCCCGATGCGGGCGTCAGTGCAGTGACCCGCATTCATTCATCGCTCGAGTCGATGGAAACAAACCCGAACGAGACGCTGATGCTGCAGGCTTTGCTTCTCGACCTGCCGTCGCTGTAGCCACGAATTCAGTTCGACAGCAGCGGGCGCAGCAGATGGGTGATCTCACCCGTTGGCTCGGGCACGAGCGCGGGATGTGCCTGGACGACAGGCTGTTGACCCGTCGGTGGGGGGAGGCTCATCGCCGGTCGAGTGGTCGGCGCTGCGAGCGCCAACTCTGGCTCGGGCTCTGCCGCCCCGCTGTCCGAGTCGACACCGAATTGCCCCTGGCGTTCCAGGTCGGCCGGCTGGTGCTCGAACTCGGCGAGCGCAGTCATCGCTACCGCCGACAGTGGCTTGAAGAACAGGTAGCCCTGGGCGAACTCGCATCCGAGTCGTGCCAACTCCAGAGCCTGGCTCTCGGTCTCGATTCCCTCGGCAACCGTTCGCAGCCCGAGGTTGCGAGCCATGTTGACGATCGTGTTGGCCAATGCCTGGCTGCGAAGCTCGTCGACCGATTGGACGAACTCGCGGTCGATCTTGATGATGTCGAGGGGCAGCCGCTGCACGTATGCCAGCGAGCTGTAGCCCGTGCCGAAGTCGTCGAGGGCGGTACGAATGCCATGCGAGCGCAGTTCCTTCAGCTGCTCGGAAGCCACTTCGCTGTCGTCTATCAGGGTTGACTCGGTGATCTCCAGCACCAGGCGTTCAGCCGCCAAGCCGCTCAGTCGCAGGCTGCGCAGCGCGCCCTCGACGAAAGCCGCCTCGCGTAGCTGCACGCCCGAGACGTTGACCGTGACGAACATCGACTCGTCCGCCCAACCCACAGCCGACATGCATGCCTGCTCGATGGCCCATTCACCGATCGGGATGATGACGCCGGTCTGCTCGGCGAGCGGGATGAATTCGTTCGGCGGGACGTTGCCGTAGATGTGGTGATCCCATCGCATCAAGGCCTCGGCGCCGACGGTTCGCCCGTCCGACAATCGCACGATGGGTTGATACACGAGATAGAGCTGGTCGCGTCCGAGGGCGGCCATCAGATCGCGCTTGTACTCGTTGCGCCGTTCGGTCTGACGTCCGAGATCGGCATCGAATCCCTCGACCTGACCCTTGCCCAACTGCTTGGCGCGATACATCGCCAGGTCCGCGTGACGCATGAGATCCGAGGCACTGTTCTTCGGTTCGGCTACGGCGATCCCAATGCATCCGCTGACGGAAACGGACTGGAAATCGTTGACCTGAATAGAATCCTTGAGGTCTGCAATTGCCTGATGCGCCAACACGCTTGCTTCGGCTGTCGACGACTCGACCAACAGGATCCCGAACTCGTCGCCGCCGAGACGGGCGACAAGGTTCGAGGCATTGGCGAACCGAATCTTCAACCGATCGGCGACAGTGCGCAACAAGACATCTCCCGCGGAGTGGCCGAGGCCGTCGTTGATTGCCTTGAAGTCGTCGAGATCGAGGAACAACACGGTCGGACGATGGCCGAGTTGAAGCTCGTCACTGACCCGGGTCAGGAAGCTGGCGCGGTTGGCGATACCGGTCAACGAATCGTGGTCGGCTCGATAGCTGAGTTGGCGTTCCAACGTGCGGTTGGCAGTGACATCGCGCAGAGTCAACACGATGCCGCCGACAGCGACATTCGCCATCAGATTGACCGCCGACAACTCCATCGTGCGGCGCTCGCCGTCGGCATGCAGGGCCGACACTTCTAGCGTCAGTGAGCCCTCCGTCGGCAGCTTCTTCACATCGGTCCACAGGTCGCCGTTGGAACGAATGTCTAGGGCTTCGATCCGCACGCCGACCCATTCGTCACAGTTGAAGCCCAACACCGTCTGCAATGCGGGACTGGTGTACGAGATTCGGGCATCGATGTCGACCAGCACGACAACGTCCGATGAACGTTCGACCAGCGATGCCAGCCGATCATTGCCGCGGCGCTCGGTCAGGTTGCGGACGCTGACGGCCAAGCCCCACAGCCGGGTCAGCGCCAGCAACGACACAACCGTGGCAATGCCGGCCGCAAACAGCACGGTCGAGCGCTTCGCCGAGCCGTCCAGCAACACCGCGATCAGAACGATCTGTGGAGCTACCGCCGACAACACGGTCGAGATCAGTCGAACTCTGCTGAGGCGCACGGCGTGGTGAGCGACGTGTGCCGGCTCGCTGTGGCGCTTGTCGAGTGCTGCCCACACTAGAAAACCAAAGGACAGCGCGGTGAGGCTGTTGGTGACAACGGGGGACACGCGACCGTTGCCGACCTCGCCCCAGTAATCCATCATGTTCGCTGCGAAGCGACTGACGAGCGCCAGTTGCAGGGCGAGGAACGCCAGGCTACGAGCTCGATATCCCAACGAGAGTCGGGCACCGAGCGCAACCAATACCAGGTCAGAGGCCGGAAGGCTGAGCGACAGCAGGCGGCCGGACGAGTCCAGTGGCGATCGCGTCAACGCCGGCTCGACCACGGCTACCCACATCACGAGGGCCGCGGCGAGCGCAACGATGCTGGCCTCGATTGCCAGGTAACGGTCGCGTATCGGCGATCGATCGGCAATCATCGCCATCAATGCCAACGCGACCAGGGTCCGGTCCGGTGCCCGCATCACGGCGGCCAGATCGGCGGAATTGTTCAGGCCGAGCGGCGCCTGCCACAGCATCAGTGCGTAGGAGCCAGCAGTCATCGCACACGACCCGGCGATCGCAATCCACGCCACCCTGTCGCCCTGCTGGCGCCAGCGCGAGCCGAAGATCGCCGCAACGGCGGCGATCACGGGTGGACCGAGCATCCAACGATTTCCTGGGATCCAGATGCTGCGGACCTGCCAGGCGTACAGGGCAACGGCAATGCCGACGCCAACCATCAGTCCGACCCGCCACCACTTCACGAGGAGATGATCGGCAAGATCTCTTCAAGGTTGAGCAAGTCACACGGGCGTAGTTTGGGTCGTCGCGGCCCGCGTCGGACCCGGTAGATATGAAGATGTCATCGTCCGCAGCCCCCCGCTACGATGCACGCCGCGCCCAGGTAGCTCAGTCGGTAGAGCAACGCACTCGTAATGCGTAGGTCAGGAGTTCGATTCTCCTCTTGGGCTCCA
>JANOCR010000080.1:0-3476 GCA_031412355.1 Ilumatobacteraceae bacterium
CTTCGACGTCGCAGGCACGTTGGCGTCGGGCTGACCTACAGCAGGGCGTTCACCCGATCGTACGAGTCGGAAAGCGCGACGTACTCGTCCATCACCGGCGGCCGCGTTGAGTCGACCAAGGAATCCTCCGTTCAGACCAGACCCCCTGCATCAAACTGCACTGCGATAGTTGTGCGCACCCGGTCGAACCGCAAGCCGATGTCGATCAGCTCGGGACCGGATGGGCCGTTGGTTGCACGTGTAAGACCGTTCAACCGATCGGATCCTCACCCACAGACTGCGTTCAGTCGGTGTTCATGCTTCGTTTGGTGATCGTTGCCCCGACCTTTGTAGTGGTGTCGTGGGTCGTGATGATCGTCCTCGCCCGCAGGCGTCCGCCAGCGTTGGCGAAGGCTCTCGCGACGGTCCTGCCTGCCTGCCTGCGTAACTACCGCTCGTCGCCCCCGTCGGGACTCGCGCGTTCCGAGAAGGGTGAAAGTGGTGTTGGCGCTCGCCGGCCTGTGGGTGCCGTCTCCGATTGACTTGATTCCCGAGTTTCTGCCTGTCATTGGACCGCTCGATGACATCGTGGTTGTCGCGCTCGCGCTTCGCTTCGCGGCGCGACGCATCCCGCCCGAGGCGCTCATCGACGCGTGGCCGGCGGAGCGTCGAATCCTCGATCGGCTCGTGCCCGTGATCAGGCGATCACGTGGACGATGTCTTTGACGAGCAAGATGGCGAGCAGGCAGATGACGCTGAAGGCGATTGCGGAGAAATGCCAACGCCATCGGTGGTCAGCGGCAAAGAATCGGCGGATCGCGAAGATGTCGCATGTGATGGCGAGTGTGCCGATTGCGATGCTGATGAGAACACCTGTATTAGTGACGAGGCCCAGAGCAGGAAGGACGAAGGGGAACACCAAGTAGGTGAGCGTGCACCGAATCGTCGAGATAATCATCGACCGCCGAAACGCGTTGACCGCCGAGCGAGCCGATACTCCGCTCGGCCGCTCACGAACGCGCAGCAGCCTGCGAACGACCACGTCGGCACGGGACCTTTGAATGCCGCCGATGGCGTGAGGGAAGGGGCAGCCCATGGTTTGAGCAGTTGCTTGGGTCATGACGCTTCCTGCATGGCTACGTCCACTCGCTGCGATGGAGCGGTTGATTCCGTGCTGATCCCGTATGAGGCGAGGACAGCGAAAGCCGTACTCTCGTCTCCTGCTGCGATCAGGTTCTTGATGGTCACCGTTGGACCGTGGAGCAACTTGTTCGCCATAGTGCGCGCGGTTGCCGTCAGCATCTCCGAACTCATGGCGCTATCGTTCGATCGTTCGAGCGTGGCTCGACAGGCTGTTTGAACGCTGTCACGAAGTTGGGCGATGAGGTGCCCGACGACTCGCCCCGCCAACCACGCCTGGTAGCGACGAAGTTCGTCACCGACGATCTCTTCTCGGCGGCGGATCTGCAGTTCGGAACTGTCGGCGATGAGATCATCGAGGTCGAGCAGACGGATCCCCGGGAGGTGCCGGGCTGCGGGTTCGACATTGCGGGGCAACGACAGATCTATGATGGTCAGTGGCCGGCTGGCGCGGCGTGCCATGACGCTTACGAGATCCGCTACCCGCAGCAGCGGTATGCGTGCGCCGGTGGCGCACACCACGACGTTTGCGCGTTCAAGCATGGCAGCCAGGTCCTCGAAGGCGACAACGTGGTCCGCAGACCTCGCCAGACGCACAGCGCGCTCAGGCGTTCGCGCGCACACCCAGTAGTCGACTTGTCGAACAGCGAGCTCTCGGGTGGTTGTTGCGGCCATCGCTCCCGAGCCGAGCACCACCGTGATCCCGACAGGGTCGACTCGGTTGGGGCGAGCAGCATCCAGAGCGAGTCGCGGCAGCGAAGGGATCAGTGCGTGATCGATGGTGCGTTGCGCCCGCCGGCCGGCAGCGGTCGCGAAGCGAAACAGATTTGTCAGGTATGACCCGGCACTACCCGATGCAGTTGCGGCGGCGATCGCTGACCGGATCTGACCAAAGACCTCTGCCTCACCCACCACGCGAGACTCGAGCCCGGCGGCGACACGCAGAAGATGCAACGCCGCGTCGGCACCCCACATGGTTACGACACAACCATCGAAGAGATCCAGCGAAGCCCGACAGTGGATGGCCAGAGTTCGCAAGGCGAAATCGGTGTCGGGTGCAGGCCCATGTAGGTACAACTCGGTGCGATTGCACGTGGAGACGACCACCGCCTCGGAGACTCCAGCACGTCCGATCAGGCTGCCACAGACTGTTGCAGACGCGTCCGCACCGACGTTGACCCGCTCGAGGAGTTCGAGCGGCGCCCTCTGATGGGTGATCGCGACAAGAGCAAGCGAACTCACCTCGCCCAAGGCTGATCTCGATTCCGTCCCCACAACCGCCCCTTCCGTCCGAAGAGCTGCATCGCCGCCGAAGTGATGTTCGGTGCGACGATGCGCCATCATCCCACGCCTAGAAAACAACTCACAATGGGCCGAATGAACTACTTCCGCCCGCGCGAATCGACCCCTGCCTTTCCACATCGAACGACGTCGCAGGCACGTTCGCGTCGGACTGAACCTACGGCAGGGCGTTCACCCGGTCGTACGAGTCGGAGAGGGCGACGTACGCGTCGTTCATGAGTTTGTCGAGGTCGCTGTCGCTCAGCGCTCCGTACTCGACGATCTGTGAGATGACGGTCCTGCCCAATCGATAGAAGCTCTGCATCGCCACTCGTTCCAGCGTTCCGTCGGGTGATTTGACATGAAACTCGGCGTAGCTTTCGAACCCGGCTTGGTTCAGCTCGGCCGACTCGCGCGTCGCCAACTCGACGACCGAGACGGAGTTGTTGTCTTCTTGGAACTTCTGCAGCTTGGTGACGCGACACGCTGCCCAGTCATCGGTGTTCAGTACGCCGATGTACTCCATCGCCAGCGTCTCGTCCGGGAATGCCAGGCCGCCCGAGATGACGAAGGCGCCGGTGTCGCCGAGCTGCATCGTGGGGCCATCCTGGGAGGCGCCGTTGGTAAGGAACGTGAGAGCCCCATCTGGCCGGTACGAGCAGGAGTCGGTCGAGATCGGGGCGGGCGCACCCTCGGCGAATACAGTCCACGGCGCAGCAAAGCTTGCGGCTTGCTGGGTGGCGGCCAACGCCAACGCTTCGTCCTCCGGATCAATTGGACGAGGATCAACCGTGGTGGTCGGCGCTGCAACCGTGGTGGTCGTCGGATCGGCCGTTGTGGTTGCGGACTCGGTGGTGCTCACCACGATTGTTGTAGCAGAGGGCGACGTGTCGGGTGTGCTGCCAGTGGCGGGCTGGGACGAGGGCGCAGCGGTCGCATCGCCGGGATCGGCGCTGCCGCCGCAGCTCGTCTGGATGAGCACCGAGACGCCGGCGCACAGGCGACCTTGTGCACACGCTTCATGATTCACGCCTTCCGCCGATCGTGTCGCGGTCCGACACGGATCGGAGCCTACT
>JANOCR010000081.1:0-15600 GCA_031412355.1 Ilumatobacteraceae bacterium
GACCGCGTATGACGCAAGGTCGTCCTTGAACGCTTCGAGCACTCGCGCAGTGGCCGGATACAACGAGTAGTGCTGCTTCCATCCGGCGAAATAGATCACGGCGCCACCATGGAGCTTGTAGGCGGGGATCTGGTAGCTGATCACTTCCTCGGCGCCGGGCATCGCCTTGCAGATCGTGCTGCGCACGCGCTCCATGACGGGCCGTACAGCATCGGGCAGCGTGGCGATGTACTCGTCCACGGACTTGAAATCGGTCTTGGCCATGATCCCTCGATTCGCGTGCTTTCGACCCTATGTTCTCTAGAGCGCTCCACATTCCTAGCCTGATCAGCCATGACCACTCCCCCGTCTCCTACAATCGCGCCCGCCGAAGGCCGCCTCGGCGTGCTGACCGTCGGGCTCGGGGCCGTCGCCTCGACTCTGATCGCAGGTGTCGAACTGGTGAAGCGCGGCATGGGCGCTCCGGTCGGCTCGTTGACCCAGATGGGCACGATTCGCCTCGGCAAGCGCACCGACAACCGCCGACCGCTGGTCAAAGACTTCCTGCCATTGACGTCGCTCGACGACATCGTCTTCGGTGCCTGGGATCCATTCCCGGACGACGCTTACGTCGCCGCCACACGGGCCGGCGTGCTCGAAGGCGGCAAGCACATCGAAGCCGTCAGCGACGCACTGCGCGAGGTGCGGCCCATGCCCGCCGCGTTCGATCGCGAGTACGTGAAGCGCATCGACGCCGACAACACCATGCACACCATCGACAAGCGCAGCATGCTGAACGCCGTCCGCGAAGACATCAACCGGTTCCGCGAAGAAAAGCGGGTCGAACGGGTCGTGATGATCTGGTGCGCGAGCACCGAGATCTTCATCGAGCCCGGTCCGGCACACATGAACCTCGAAGCGTTCGAGGCGGCTATCGATGCCAACGATCCGACAATTGCACCGTCGATGCTTTACGCGTACGCCGCAATCCTCGAAGGCGTGCCGTTCGCCAACGGTGCGCCGAACCTCACCGTCGACATTCCCGCATTGCGCGAGTTGGCCATGGAGCACAAGATCCCCATCAGCGGCAAAGACTTCAAGACGGGTCAGACGTTGATCAAGACCGTGATCGGCCCCATGCTGAAAGCTCGCATGCTCGGGCTGTCGGGTTGGTACTCCACCAACATTCTCGGCAATCGCGACGGCGAAGTGCTCGACGATCCGGACAACTTCAAGACCAAGGAGGAGTCGAAGCTGGGTGTGCTCGAACACATCCTCGACCCCGAAGTGTTTCCCGCCCTCTACGGCGACGTGTACCACAAGGTGCGTATCAACTACTACCCGCCGCGCGGCGACAACAAGGAGGGCTGGGACAACATCGATCTGTTCGGCTGGCTCGGCTACCCGATGCAACTGAAGATCGACTTCTTGTGCCGTGACTCGATCCTCGCCGCACCGCTAGCTCTCGACCTGGTCCTGTTCAGTGACCTCGCCCATCGCGCCGGGCTGTTCGGCATCCAGGAGTGGTTGAGCTTCTACTACAAGGCGCCGATGGTTGCACCTGGCCTGTATGCGGAGCACGACCTGTTCATCCAGCTGACCAAGTTGAAGAACACGCTGCGCTGGATGATGGGCGAAGACCAGATCACCCATCTCGGCCGGGAGTACTACGAGGACGCGGACGAATAGACCTCGAAGGGCCCGGGCGGCGCCAGCGTCAACACCACGCGGGCACCGCCGAGCGGACTTGCCCCGATCGATACCGAACCACCATGGGCGATCGCGACCTAATGCGCGATTGCCAGACCCAGGCCCGAACCGTGGCCGCCACCCCGTTCGAACCGCTGGAGCACTCGTTGACGGTCGGCGGCCGGCACGCCGGGGCCGTTGTCGTCGACCGTGACGGTCGCGCCAGCAACCGACACGACGAGTCGCTGCAACTCCCCGTCGGCGGGTACCCCGTGCACCAATGAGTTGCGCACGATGTTGGCAACCGCCAGCCGGGCACCATCACGCCACGCGATCAATGTGGTCGGCGGAGTCGATTCGATCTCGATCGACGCGTCCGGCGCGCGGCGACGCTCGTCTGCGACGGCAGCGTCGGCGACGTCCGCGAGATCGACCTCGTCGAACCACGACGGATCGGCGAACTCGGCATCGGCAAGGGCGCGCACAGCGGACAGTGCTGCGGCCATTCGCTGCAGTTGCTCGTTGGCCAATTCGAGCACCTCGGTGCGATCCGATTCTTCGATGCGTCCACTGCGTGCGATGTCGAGGTTGGTCAGCGCTCCTTGCAACGGCGTACGCAGCTCGTGCGTGGCCGAGGCCGCGAACGCTCTGGCGGCATCGAGCGCCGCGCCGCGTCGTTGCGTCTCGTCGGCCAGGCGCTGAAGGTTCTCGTTCAGGGTTGCAGCGACGTCGTCCACCTCAGCGGATCCGTAGGCGTCGGCGACGCGCCATGTGCTCGGTTCGGCATCCTCGATGCGTTCGGTATCGCGGCGCAGTGCCGTCAGTGGCCGCGTGGCGATCTTGCCGAGCAGGAACCCGACTAGCCCGGCGGCCACCGCTGTCAGAACCATGACGAAGATCACCCGACGACGCAATGCCACGGACCGGGCATCGACATCGCCCAGTGGGGCGACGAGCTGCACGATGGCCTGGTCACCAGGCTGCGGCACGTCGAACACCTCGACGGCATACAGCCTCCACCTATCACCGCTGGCGCGTGCAGTCGACCATCCGGGCGCGATCTCGGCGGGCAGCGGATCGTCAGGCAACAGGCCCAGCGAGATCGTCTGCCCGTCGATCACGACCCGCGCTCCCTCCAAGGTCGTGCGCAACTCGGACTGCGCAAGCCGCTCGGCCACGGCCGCCAAGATCGGCGCCGTGTCGGCCCGTTCCTCGAGTTGCTTGTCGACACGGTCCTGCAAGACGCTGGCGAAGTAGCCACGAAACAACGCCCCAACGGCCAGCAACGTGATCGAGGCGGCGATGAATGAGGCCAGCCCGGTGCGGGTCGCCAGGCGCATTACTCGACCCTCAACACAAAGCCGACGCCGCGCACCGTATCGATCAGCCGGGGCGCGCCGGCGGCCTCCAGCTTGCGCCGCACGTACCCGACGAAGACATCGACCACGTTCGTGTCGACATCGAAGTCGTATCCCCAGACCAGCTCGAGGAGTCGGATCCTCGACAGCACGATCCCAGGGTTGCCGACGAAGACGGCCAACAGGTCGAATTCGCGTCTCGACAGATCGAGCCGGGTGTCGTGCGCTGTGGCCACCCGCCGATCGAGATCGACCCACAGTGGCCCGGCGGCCAATGCGGAGGTGACGCCTGCTGCCGGGCGCGCCCGGCGGAGCAGCGCATGAACGCGAGCAGCCAGCTCGTCGAGCGAGAACGGCTTGACGACATAGTCGTCGGCACCGGCCTGTAGACCGGCCACGCGATCGCCCACCTGATCGCGTGCTGACAGGATGAGTATCGGGGTATCGACGTCGAGCCCGCGCAGCCGTGTGCACAACTCGACACCCGACATGCCGGGCAGGCCGATGTCGACGATCATCACGTCGGGCCGGCGGCGAGCAACGACCTCGATCGCCGATTCGGCGTCGGGCACCGACGACACGTCGAAGCCGTGCACGCCCAGCCCGCGATCGACTGCCATGCGCACGGCATCGTCGTCCTCGACGACAAGCACGCGCCCGCTTACAGCACTCATCGGCTGACAGTCATCGACACACGCCCATTGTTGCCGCGCACGTGAGTGCCCAAAGCGTTTGACGGTTAGCGCCCCGATATGGTGCCGCAGTCATCAAGCGCTTGATCGATGATCTCACCTTGCTGCCGCACTCAGTCCTGGCTGAGATCGGCGTCGATGCCGGCGAGCAGCTGATCGATCTCATCGAGTTGTTGCTCGAGCTCGGCGACCTCTGCGTTGGTCACGACGATCGCCTCGGTCGCCACGGTTGTCGACGCGGGAGACGTCGTGGCAGGTACGGATTCGGGCGGTTGTGTCGCCGTCTGCGCCGGCGCGATGGTGGTATCGACACTGGCATCCGACGACCCGCAGGCCGACAGTCCGATGGCGACTACGAACACTGCGAACGTGGTCGCCATCGGACGATGGTCGCCGAGCCTCATCACACATCGACGCCGTGGTTGCGGCACAGTTCGGCCAACTTCGTCAGCCTCTGCTGACGCTTCGCCAGAACCTCGAGGGACTGCGTGCGCACGGCAAGGCGGTTCTCGAGCACCGTCGCGAGATGCGTGCGGCCCTTGGCCTTGGCGTCGTCGATCTGGGCCTGCAGCCACAGCAGTGAGCCCGGCGTGCTTGCGTCACCGTTGAGGCGGGCGATCAGGTTGTCGGTCCGCAGTTGCAGGTTCGGGATGCGCAGGCATGCCCGCCGGTACCGCGCCGGGAGCTCGCGGGTGCCGGTTTCGGTGGTGGCAGCACTCGTGCTTGCTGCGTGGGCGGCACTCGGCACAACCAGCGCGGCGCCGGCGGTCACGACAACGGCACCGAGCATGATGGTGGACTTGAAACGACGGGGGGTCGTCATTGCTGTCTCCTTTGGTCACGCCGATGAGTTGTTCATCGGACACGACCCACAATGAATCGGTACTCTGAGACCAGTCTGTGAGGGCGGTGTGACCCCTGTCACGGTGCGGGCGTCACTTCGTGGCGACGCCGTCAGGCGGAGATCACAGCGCCGACGCGAACGTCGTGGGCGGCGATGGGCAGTTCGTCGACCAGTTGATCGATGAAGCACACTCCCACCGATGGAGCCGAAACGGTCGGAAGGAACTTGTCGTAGTAGCCCTGGCCGTAGCCGAGGCGATCCCCCGCCGCGGTGAACGCCAGGCCGGGCACGACGACAAGATCGATCTCGTCGAGCGCCACGGCGGGGCCCGTCGGCTCCTGCACGCCGAACTTGCTGGCGACCAGCGGCCACTCGCCGTCGGCCGGCACGATCCCTGTCGGTTCGACGCGTGGCAGCAGCAAGCGCTTTCCTTCGACGCTCAACCTGGCGAACAGCGGGTCGGTGTCGGGCTCGCCGTTGAACCCGACGAAGGCCATCACGCAGTTGGCCTGGCGGTACTGAGGGAGCTCGGCCAGCGCAGCCCACAACTGCACGCTGCGCATCAGATGATCATCGACCATGTCGCGGACCATCTTCATCCGCTGGCGCAGGGCAGCCTTGTCGGTCACCCGCACAGCGTGCCACGGCTGTCAACGCAACATAGGGCGGCAGTACAGTCCAGCGTGATGTCGATCGATCCACTGAAATATCGCCTCGTGCTCGGCCACTTCCCCACCGGCGTCACGGTGGTCACAGCCATGATCGACGGCGAGCCCGTTGGCTTCACCATCGGATCGTTCACCTCGGTGTCGCTCGACCCGCCGTTGGTCGGCTTCCTGCCGATGACCACGTCGGAACGATGGTTGCGCATGGAATCGGCCGGGAGCTTCTGCGTCAACGTGCTCGGCATCGATCATGGAGACTTGTGCTGGCGATTCGCCAAGAGCAGCATCGAAGAGCCATTCGAAGGTGTCGGCTGGAGACCGTCGACGGTCACCGGTTCGCCGATACTCGACGGCGCCATCGCCTGGATGGACTGCACCACCGCTGAAGTCGTCGACGCCGGTGACCACTTCTTCGTGATGGGCCTCATCGTCGACATGGATCACGCAGACCCCGAGAGCCAGCCGGCGCCGCTGCTGTTCTTCCGCGGCCAACTCGGTGGCTTCGTGGGTCAGGCATGACCCGGCGCATCGCGATCGCCGCACTCGCCGACACCGTCGCGATCATCGTGTTCGTCGCCATCGGCCGCCGCAATCACGACAAAGGCACCGCGGTCGACGGAATCGCGACCGTCGC
Organism: Ilumatobacteraceae bacterium; assembly: GCA_031412355.1. Lineage (GTDB taxonomy): Bacteria > Actinomycetota > Acidimicrobiia > Acidimicrobiales > Ilumatobacteraceae > JAENVT01. The sequence continues at coordinate 5,862 of JANOCR010000081.1, forward strand.
TGCGCCGTTCCTGATCGCCCTGCTCGCTGGTTGGATCGTTGCGCGCGCGTGGGCCCGACCGATGCAGGTCGAAGCGGCGTTCATCATCTGGCCGGTCACAGTCGCACTGGGCCTGGTACTTCGCAACGTGGTGTTCGATCGCGGCACGGCGTTGCCGTTCATCATCGTCGCCACGGCAGTGACCGGCGTGCTCCTGATCGGCTGGCGGATGGTGGCCGCTCGCGCCCTGCGCCCAGGTCGCTGAGCCCAATAGTCAACCCAAAATCATGCCGGGTCGCTCAGCAACTCCGGGCCATGCTTGCGAAGCTCGGTGAGTGTGGTGACGCCGCACAACTGCATGACCGAGCGCAGCTGGTCGGTCAGCATCGCGATCACATGTTCGACACCGCGTTGGCCGGCTGCCGCGACCGCGTACACGTACGGGCGGCCGATGAAGGCCATATCGGCACCCAACGCCACGGCAACGGCGATGTCGGCTCCGTGCCGTACGCCGCTGTCGATGACGATCGGAACGTGCGGCCCGACGGCAGCGCGCAGCGGGGCGAGGAGATCGATGGGTGGTGTACACCGATCGAGCTGCCGGCCGCCATGATTGGACAGGTGAAAAGCAGTGATGCCTATATCGAGGGCGCGCCGCGCATCGGCCGGCCCGATCGGGCCCTTCAAAAGCAACGGACCGTCCCACCTCGCCCGGATGCCCTCGATGTCGGCCCAGTTCAGCGACTGATCGAACAACGAACCGATTCGGGTCGAGGCGGCACTCTTCACCTCTGCCGGCGACAGTGCGGTGAAGTTGGCGAAGCCGATCGCAGGGCTGCGCAACATCCTGATCCAGTAGCCGGGCCGGCTGGCGATGTCGACGATGGTGCGCGGGCTGAGTTGCGGCGGAATCGTCAAGCCGTTGCGCATGTCGCGAGTGCGGCGTCCGGTGACGACCGTGTCGATGGTGACCTCCAGCGCCTGATATCCAGAAGCGGCCGCCCTGTCGATCAGCGGATCACTGAGCCGTCGATCACTGGTGACGTACAGCTGGAACCACAGATTCGGATGTCCGGTAGCGGCGACGTCTTCGATGGTGGTAGTGCCCATCGTCGACAAGGTGTAGGGAATGCCCTTGGCCTTCGCCGCTAGGCATGAGGACACCTCGCCTGTCGGGTGCATCATCCGCGTGTACCCCGTTGGCGCCAGCCCGATCGGTACCTGAAAGGTGTGGTTGAACAGGTCGCCCGTCAGATCGGTGATCGACACGTCGCGCAGCAGTTGCGGACTCAGCTTGCGCCGAGTGAAGGCGCGCCGGTTGGCTTCGATGGCGATCTCTTCGTCGGCGCCGCCTTCGACGTAGTCGAACACGGCTCGCGGCAACTTGCGCTTGGCGACGGCACGGAAGTCGTCGGGCATGTGCATCCGGTTCAGCAAGCGCTGCACAGGGTCGCGCTCGAAGCGTCGCAGCTGGATGAGTTCGAGAACTTCGTGCAGGTTCATGCGAGCCGTCCCAGGATCAGAGCGTGTTGGTGATGGCGCCGGTTTCGGCTCCCTGAACCAACTTGGCGTACTTGCCGAGCACCCCGCTGGTGTACCGCGGCGGGTTCGGTGCCCACGACGCCCGACGCCGGGCCAGATCACCCTCGTCGACCAGTAGATCGAGGGTCAGTTCATGCACGTCGATCAGGATCCGATCGCCGTCGTGCACGAATGCGATCGGACCACCGTCGACTGCTTCGGGGGCGACGTGACCGATGCAGAATCCCCACGTTCCGCCGCTGAATCGTCCGTCGGTGATCAGCGCGCAGTCGGCGCCGCGCCCGGCACCCTTCAACGCCCCCGTGATGGCCAACATCTCGCGCATGCCGGGTCCACCCTTCGGTCCTTCGTAGCGGATGACCAAAACGGTTCCGGGCTCGACCGATCCCGACAAGATGGCGTCCATCGCGCCGTCCTCACCGTCGAACACCCGGGCGATGCCCTCGAATCGCATCTGCTCCTTGCTCAACCCGGCGACCTTGACCACGGCACCCCTGGGCGCCAGTGATCCAGTCAGCACGTTGATGCCGCCCTCGGTGTGCAGGGGCTGATCGAGCGGATGGACCACCACGCCGTCGGGGCGTGGTGGATCGAGGTCCGCGAGGTTCTCGGCCATCGTCTTGCCCGTCACCGTCATCACGTCACCATGCAGCAGACCGGCATCGAGCAGATGCTTCAGGACGACGGGAACGCCACCGACCCTGTCGAGGTCGCTCATGTGAAACTTGCCGCCCGGCTTCATGTCGGCGATGTGGGGAACCTTGGCGGCGATGCGGTTGAAGTCGTCGAGATGCAGGTCGACACCGGCTTCGTTGGCCATGGCCAGAAGGTGCAGCACGGCGTTGGTCGACCCGCCGAGAGCCGAGGTGACCGCAATGGCGTTCTCGAAGGCCTTCTTGGTCATGATCATGCGCGGCGTGATTCCTAGGCGCAGCATGTTGACGACGGCCTCTCCAGCGCGCCGGGCGTCGTCTTCGCGCCGGATGTCGACAGCCGGCGGCGAAGCGGTGCCCGGCAACGACATGCCGATTGCTTCGGCGATCGAGCTCATGGTGTTGGCCGTGAACATGCCCCCGCACGCCCCCTCGCCGGGGCACGCCTTGCGCTCGATCTGACCAAGCTCGTCCTCGGTGATCTTGCCGAGCGCACATGCGCCCACTGCCTCGAACACGCTGGTGATGTCGAGCGCAACGCCGTTGTGTTCGCCCGGGAGGATCGATCCGTTGTACACGAACACGCTCGCCAGGTCGAGCCGTGCCGCAGCCATCAGCATCGCTGGGATGCTCTTGTCGCAGCCGGCCAACCCGACGAATCCGTCGAGCCGCTCGGCGTGCATGACGCATTCGACGGAGTCGGTGATGACTTCGCGGCTGACGAGCGAGGCTCGCATGCCTTCGTGGCCCATGCTGATGCCGTCGCTGACCGTGATGGTGCCGAACTCCATCGGGAAGCCGCCAGCGGCGCGCACGCCGACCTTGGCGTGCTCGGCCAACTTGCGCAGCGTCATGTTGCACGGCGTCACGTCGTTCCACGCCGACGCGATCGCAATCTGTGGCTTCACCCAGTCGTCGTCGGTCATGCCGATGGCGCGCAGCATCGCCCGCGCCGGCGCCTTTGTCATCCCGTCGGTGACGTCTCGGCTTCTGGGCTTGATGTCGACTGGAGTGCCTGGTTCGTTCGCGGCCATGCGGGGAAGTTACCCGACCTCGACCTGCCGCCCTTGGTCAGATCCGGCTATCGCTCGGGCAGTTCGGAGATCTGCGGCGTGTCGGCGATCAGTCGCTTGGTGTATTCGGCCTCCGGGTAGCGCAGCACTCGTTCGGTAGGGCCCGACTCGACGATCTTGCCGTCGGCGAGCACGGCGACCTGATCGGCGATCGACGCAACCAGCGGCAGGTTGTGGGTGACGAACAGCATGGCCAGGCCGAGGTCACGTCGCAGCTCGCCCAACAGTTCGACGATCGAAGCTTGCACCAACACATCGAGCGCCGAAGTGACCTCGTCGCACACCAGCACTTCGGGCCGGCTGACGAGGGCGCGAGCGATGGCGACGCGTTGACGTTCGCCACCCGACAGTTGATCCGGGAAGCGGCTGGCGTACGAGGCGGTGAGGGCCACACGCTCGAGCATCTCGCCCACCTTGCGCGCTGCATCGGTCTTCGATGCCCCGCCGATCAGCAGTGGCCGGGCCACCGAGTCGCCGATCATGCGTCGCGGCTGCAACGAGCTGTACGGGTTCTGGAAGACGTACTGGATGCGAAGCCGCTGCGCCGTGGTGCGATCGCGGGCCGATTGCGCAAGACGCTCGGAGCCGAGCAGGATCTCGCCGGTCCACTCACGGTGCAGGCCGCCGATCGAGCGCGACAGCGTGGTCTTGCCCGACCCGGATTCGCCCACCAGCGCAAGGCACTCGCCGCGATCGACGTGCAGGTCGACGTTGTGGACGACCTGGTGTCGGGTGTACGAGGCGCACAGATCCCGGACCATCAGCGCATGCGTCGCCGAGGCGGCGATCGGTGACGAATGCACGGCGACGTGCTGCGTGCGCACCGGCACCTCGAACGGGCGAATGCATCTAGCGATGCGACCCGGAGCCACCACTCGCTCGGCGGGGAACTCGGCACGACATTCGTCGGTGGCCAACTCGCAGCGCTTGGCGAACGAGCAGCCGACGGGGCGCTTGCCGGGTGCCGGCGCACGGCCGCTGAGACCGATCATCTCGTGATCGATCGACATGTCGGGCGCCGCAGCGATCAGGTGACGCGTGTACGGATGACAGGGGTTTTGGAACAGCTCAGCGGCCGGACCCTGCTCGACAATTCGTCCGGCATACATCACGGCAACCTGATCTGCGAGGTTGGCGACCACCGCAAGATCGTGCGTGACGTAGAGCGCCGCCACACGGTGGGCGTGACACAGTTCGCGAATGGTGGTCAGGACGTGGGCCTGGGTGCTGACGTCGAGACCTGTAGTGGGCTCATCGAGCACGATCACCGACGGACGGCAAGCAAAGGCCATTGCCAACCCGACACGCTGCTGTTGCCCTCCTGAAAGTTGGTGCGGGTAGCGACGCAGGAACTCGGGCGTGCTGGGCAGCAGCACCTCGTTCATCACCTCTTGCACCCGCTCGCGGCGCGCCGCGTCGCTGCCACCGAAGTTGTGGAACTCGAGCACCTCGATCAACTGCTTGTTGATCCGCAGCGCCGGGTTCAACGCGGTCGAAGGGTCCTGCGGAACGTACGAGACGAGCCTTCCACGAGCATGCCGGAGGGCGACGTCGCCGAGCGACAACATCGCTGCATCGCCGATCGTGACGTCGCCCCGAGCCAGCTTCACACCGTGCCGGGCGTGACCGAGCACGGCCAGACCGACGGTGGTCTTGCCGGAACCCGATTCGCCGACGAGACCGAGCACCTCGCCCGGCGCGATCGTGAGGTTGATCTCATCGACGATGTCGGCTCCGGTCTCGGCCACCTCGATACGCAAGTTGCGAATCGTGACTGCCTCATCCATCAGGCATCACCTCTGGCGCGGTCGATGCCGCCGGTGGCACGCGAGAAGCCGTCGCCCATCATTCCGGTGCCGATCGTCAGCAACGCGAGGGCCGCGACCGGAAGGGTGACGCCCCAGTGGTTGGGGACGATGCCGCCCTTGTTCTGGAAGATCATCAGCCCCCAGTTGGCGGCGCTCGGGTCGGGTGTGAACCCGAGAAACCCGATGCCGGCGATCACACCGATCGAAAATGTGAGGCGCAGGTTGGCCTCGACCAGCAGCGGCGCCGTCACATTCGGAAGCAGCTCGGAAATCAGGATGCGTGTTTTCGACTCACCGAGCGATTCGGCAGCTGCGACGAAGTCTCGCTCGACAACCGACACGGCGGTGCCCCTGACCACGCGAGCAATACGGGGAGCGGTGGAAATGCCGACCGTCAGCACGATGACGGTCGTCGTAGCCCCGAACATGCTGAGCACGACCAACGCCGCGATGATCTGGGGCAACGCCAGAATCACATCCATGACTCTCATCAAAAAATCATCGAGCTTGCCGCGGTTGTAGGCGGCCACCAGACCGATCAGCGTCCCGAGGAACAGGGCGAGGACGGTGGCGAGAAATGCGGAAATCAGGATCGGGCGACCACCGTAGAGGAACCGTGTCCACACATCCTGACCCTTGTAGCCAGAACCAAAGGTCGATGGCAAGCGTGTCTCGCCTGGCGGTTGGTTCGGCAGCGCAATACCTTTGCTCTCGGAGTACGGGGCGATGTAGCGCCCGAACAGAGCAATCGCCACCAGGATGGTCACAAAGATCAATCCGACTCTGGTTCGCCAGAGTCGGAGCCCTGAGCGCAACACTCCGGGGGGTCGCTCGGTAACCGCGGCTGATGAGAGATCCAGTTCTGGCACGGGTGGGACCGGAGTCTCGGCGGGGTGGTTCGGCACGCTCATTGAAGCCTCGTGCGCAGTCGGGGGGTGACCAACACAGTGGCGACATCGGCGGCGATGTTGGTCAGCACATAGACGGCCGCAAGTGACATCACCAAGAACTGGATCACGGGAAGATCTCGAGTGTTCACCGCATCGCGCAGCGCCCCGCCAATTCCCTGGTAGTTGAACAGTGCCTCTACGACGATCACACCGCCCGCAAAGTAGGCGACGTTGAGGGCGATGACCTGAAACACCGGGCCAAGCGAGTTCGGCATGGCATGGCGCCACAGCACGATCCGCTCGGGGGCCCCTTTCAAGCGTGCCATCTCGACGTAGTCGCTCTCCAGCACCTCGATGATCGCAGCTCGCGCGGTGCGCGAGATGTAGGGCACGGCGCCGAGGACCAAGACGACCGTCGGCAGGATCATCCCTGTCATGTTGGTCCACGGACCTTGACCAATATCGGTCTGGATGACTGCCGGCAGGAGGTGCCAGACCCGGGTGGAGAACAAAATGATCAAGATGATCCCGATGACGAATTCGGGCACCGAGGCCAGGCCCAACATGACGTTCGAGGCGACATTGTCAAACGTCTTGTCGCGCTTGCGCGCGCTGTGCGCGCCGAGCCACAGCGACACCGGGATCGAGATGATCGAAGCGAGGACGAGAAGGAACAACGAGTTGACCACTCGGTCACTGATGTACGAGGTGATCGGCACCTTGGCGGCGTACGAGCGCCCCGGATCTCCGGTCACGATGCCCTTCAGCCACTTCGTGTATTGCGTGAGCTTCGGCTGATCGAGCCCGAGTTCCTGCCGCAAAGCCGTGACACTGGCCACGGTGGCGTTGCGGCCGAGAATCGACTGCGCAGGATCGCTCGGCAGGAGCTGCGTAGCGCCAAACACCACCAGGGAGACGATCAACAGCGTCAGCACGCCCAGCGCAAGGCGTCGGGCAACGAATCGAACGACCCCCAAATTGTTCGACATCCAAACCCTTCCCTGCTGGCGAACGCCGCCGCCCCAACCATGGCTGGGAACGGCGCCGTTCGTCAGACAGACGTCAGTTCAACCGAATGCAGGAATCAGGCCGAGAAGCTGAGGTTCTTGAACCCTCGGCCATAGTGGTCGAGGTTCAAGGTGTTCGGCCGCTCGACAAGGCCCTGCACTCGAACGTTGTAGCCGTCGATGAGGTTGCCGAAGAACGGAATGATCAACCCGCCCGTCTCGTACAGCTCCTTTTGCATCTTGTCGGTGATCTCCTTGCGCTTGGCGTCGTCGGATTCAGCGAGCGCGGCGTTGTAGTCGTCGATGAACGTCGAGCCGGCCGGCGGCCAGTGGTCGCCTGGGTACGGCGCTGTCGGGAGGCTACTGGCGGCAACCTGCGGAAGGAAGTTGCGAGTGCCCCAATAGTCGACGGCGAAGGTGCGCTTCAGGTACTCGTCGCCCCAGTACGTCGCGCCCTCGATGACCTGAGCGTTGACGGTGATACCGGCCTCCTTGGCCTGCTCGGCGAACAGAGTGACCATTTCCGGTAGGCCGGCGGTGTCGTTGGGGGCGAACAGGTCGATCGTCAAGTCGCTCAGGCCGGCATCAGCGAGCAGCTTCTTGGCTGCCTCGATGTCTTGCGTGCGTTGCGGCAGTTCGTCGCCGATGTAGGCCGCATCAAGAGGCGAGAACAAGTCGTTGGCGATACGGCCATAGCCGGCTGCCACCTGCTCGACGAACGCGTCACGATCGACGATCAGGCGCATCGCCTGACGGACGCGCACATCGGTGAACGGCTCTTGGTCGACGGCCATGACGATCGTCAGCCAACCGCCACCAGCGGAGTTGAGGAACTTGAGGTTCTCATCGCTGCTGATTGTCTCGATGGCTGTAGCCGGCATGTCGTTGACCAGATCGATCTGATCGGCAAGGAAAGCATTGACCATCGCGTCAGCGTCAGCGAAGTCGATGACATGCACCTCGTCGAAGCTCGGCTTGCCCACGTCCCAGTAGTTCGGGTTCTTGACGTGTACCGACTTCTTGCCGACCTCGAACTCGGTGAGCATGTACGGTCCGGTGCCAACCTGGTTGGTGACGTCGCCATCGAATCGCGCGTACCCGACCGGCACGATTGCCATCGTGTAGGCACACAACGTTTCTTTGAAGTTCGATGCCGCCTGCTTGAGCTGGACCTCGACGGTCTGGTCGTCGATCTTCTTCAACCCGGTCTTTTCGAGGATCGGGCGCAGGCCACCGCCGCCGAAGACCGCCAGGTCGGGGTCGAGCGCTCGTTCGAACGAGTAGATCACGTCGTCGGCCGTGACCGGATCACCAGTGGAGAACTTGACGCCATCTTTGAGGGTGATGGTGTAATTGTCCGGGGCGTTGGCAGTGACGTCCTTTGCGATGCCGTTGACATACTCCGGCACGTACTCGGGACTGAAGCTCATCAGTGACTCCCAGCCCGTGGCCTGACGGACGATGTCGGCTTTCGAGACGATGTGTTGCCCGTCGAGCAGATCATTTGCGCCGCCGACGACACCGACACGCAAGATGCCACCCGATACTGCCGGCGCGGGCTCGGTGGCCGGTGCAGCGGCATCGGTAGCCGTCGTCGCCGCATCGGTAGCGGCAGGTGCATCGGAACCGGCCGGTGCCGTGCTCGTGTCGTCGTCATCGCCGCACGCTGCAAGCGCGGCCGCGATCGCCACCGCACCACCACTACCGAGGATTAACTGCCGCCGGTTCATGCGACCGGGTATCAAACCTTCCACAGGATCAATCGCCATTCCACTTCCCCCTTGCATTCGAGTGCGTCCCCTAACCGGCGACGCCAAGTTGCGAGGACTATAACGCGCCGACTGCCTCGACGATTCATCGTCAGTATGAACAAATGGCGCGCAGTGTTTCAGTGTGGCCGTCGACGCCCAGCACCTGACCGGAGACGAATCTGGCGGCCGGAGACGACAGGAAGGCCACGGCCTCGGCGATGTCGGTCGCGTCGACGAACGACCCCATCGACACCTGACCTTCGTATGCCGATCGGACGGCCGACGGTGCGATCCCTCGGGCCGCAGCCTCGCGTTCGATCACGCCGTCCATTCGCGCTCCACCGACCGAGCCGGGGCATATCGCGTTGACGCGGATGCCGTCCGGGCCCAGCTCCATCGCCCACGTCTTGGTCAAGCCCACGACCGCCCATTTGGCGGCGGCATAGGGCGAACGCAGGGGATATCCGAAGATCCCGGCGGTCGACGAGATGTTTACGATCGAGCCAGGGCCTTGGCGCAGCAGTGGCACGGCCTTACGGGTGCACCGGAACATGGAGCCCAGATTGACCTGCACGCATTGATCGAACGCCGCGGGATCCATCTCTTCGACGGCAGCCGTCGGTCCAGCGATCCCGACGTTGTTGACCAACACGTCGAGGCCGCCGAGGCGACTGGCGACCTCGGCAAACACGTCGTCGACCGCGGCGGTGTCGGCGACATCGGCCACTACATCGGGAGCCGTTGACGGGTCCACATCGACGACCAAAACACTCGCGCCGGCCTGCTTCAGCCGGGCAGCGATGGCGGCGCCGATTCCCGAGCCGCCGCCCGTCACCAGCGCTCGCAAACCCTCGAGTTGCTCCATCGTTGCTCCAATCTCGTTTCGGCTACAGTTAGCTGACCGGTCGTTCAGACAACCGAGCCGTGGGCCGACCCAAAGACAAAGGTAGACCGCCATGAACTGGGAAGTTTTCATCACCTGCGCAGTCACCGGGTCCGGCGACACTGTGGCGAAGAGCCCGCACGTGCCCGTCAC
>JANOCR010000082.1:0-24175 GCA_031412355.1 Ilumatobacteraceae bacterium
GTGATCGGCGTGCTCGGCACATTCGAGGACGTGACCGAACGTCGTCAGGCCGAGGACAACTTGCAGAGAACCCTCGCTGAGCTCGACGAGCGGGTCAAGCGCCGGACCACGCAGCTGATGCGTGCCAACGAGAGTTTGCGGCGTGAGGTCGAAGATCGCGTCCGCATCCAAGCGGAGGAGCGGCAGCAACGCTCCTACGCCGAAGCGCTCAGCGACAGCGCCGCGGCGATGTCGAGCACCTTGGATCTCGACGAGGTGATGGAGCACGTGCTTGGAGGGGTGGAGCGGTTGGTCTCCAACGACCTGACTGCGATCATCCTGATCGATCAGGACGGGCAGCCGTACATCGCTCGTCAACGAGTGGGGTTCGGATACGAAGCGATCGAGTCGCACCCCAGCGAATCGCTTTCGTCGCTCGAGGTCATCGGTCGTTTGTATGCCGGGATCGGCTCGGTTGTCATCGACAACCCGCGACAGGCTCTCGGCCCCGCGGAGTGTGTCGTAGGCGCACCGATGCGAATCGGCGACCAGCAGATCGGCTTTCTCGTTGCCGAGAGCGCGATGAAGGGGTTCTTCACCGACGGCCACGGCGACCGTCTCAGGGCGATCGCCGATCAGGCCGCCGCGGCAATCTCCAATGCTCGCCTGGCCGGCCAGGTCTCTGGGCTGGCGGCTGCGGAAGAGCGTCAGCGTCTCGCACGCGAGTTGCACGATGCTGTCAATCAGACGTTGTGGACGGCCGCGCTGACCGCCGACAGCCTGCTTCGTGAAGCCGGGGACGATTCGCCGCTGCGTCCACGACTCGAGCGTCTGCGCCAACTGACCAGGGGAGCGCTGGCCGAGATGAGAACGCTGGTGCTCGAACTCCGCCCCGCCGAGTTGTCGGAGGCTCCGCTCCACGAGTTACTGGAGGGCCTTGCGACCGCACTCGAGAGCCGCAAGTCTCTACAGGTCAAGGTGGCTCTCGACCCGGTCGACTTCGACTCCGCCACGCAGCTGGCGTTCTACCGCGTAGCGCAGGAAGCGCTCGGCAACATCGCCAAACATTCGCAGGCGACCGAGGTGCAGCTCACCCTGACCAACGGCGATGACGTCGAGTTGAGAATTCACGACAACGGCGGCGGTTTCGACACGAACGCGGTGCCCCCTGGCCGTCTGGGACTGATCATCATGCGTGAGCGCGCCGAAGGAGTCGGTGCCAAACTCGAGGTCACGGCAGTGCCGGGAAGCGGCACCGAGGTCCGGCTGTCGGTCGCCGGGGTATGACCACAACGGGATGCATTCGCGTCGTGGTCGTCGACGATCACGACCTGCTCCGCGAGGGCGTCACTGCGTGTCTCTCGGGGTTCGACAACCTGGAGGTGGTCGGCGAGGCATCCAACGGAGAGGCAGCCATTCGCGAGGTGCGCAGGCTCGCTCCCGATGTCGTGGTGGTCGACCTGGTGATGCCCGGGATGGGTGGGGTCGAGGTCATTCGTCGCCTGCGCGCCGAGCACCCCACGATTGGTTTGCTCGCCCTGACCAGCTACACCGAGCGGGACCGGATCCGCGACGTCATCCAGGCCGGCGCCAATGGCTACCTCGTGAAGTCCGTCGATGCCGAGAGCCTCGCCGAAGCTGTGCGCAGTGCTGCCACGGGTCGCGGTGCGTTCTCTGCCGAGGTGACCCAGATCCTGGCTCTCGGCGCTGATCGACCTACATCGGCACTCGAGACGCTGACGCCACGCGAAGCTGAGATCGCCGAGCTACTGGCCAAGGGCCGATCAAACGCCGAGATCGCCAAGGCGCTCGACCTGAGCTTGTTTACCGTCAAGAACCACGTCAGCAACATCTTGATGAAGTTGCACGTGCGCTCGCGGACCGAGGCCGCAGCATTCATCCTCAGCCCCGACTGAGTTCGACAGCTGTACTGACTCCATGTCAGCTCCTTGAACAAGCCAACGACCGTCGTTTCATGAGCTGACGCAGAGCGTTGGACGAGCTTGATCGGCGGTCAAATAGCGCTCGAGTAGTTCTTACGCACCCCCTCCAATGGCTCTGGACCGCGGCGGAGGGTCGCCCTACTGTCAGGCAGGGACGCGATTGGGGGCCTGGTCGCATCTCATGAGGGGGAATGCATGTCCGCGACCTGGAGACGTCGGCTACCTGCCATTGCGGTGGGTGCTCCGGTCGTCTTTGTGCTCTGCTGGGTGCTGTTCCTCGCCTCCGGTACGCCGGCCGGCACCGCGGTCGAGGAACCGGGTGAGTTTCTCGTCACGCTGCTCGATGGTGTCACCTTCGCGGGTCTGATGTTCGTGGTCGCCTCGGGCTTCACTCTGATCTTTGGGCTGATGCGCACCGTCAACATGGCCCACGGCGCATTGTTCCTGCTCGCCGCGTATATCGCCATCGAGTTGCAGCAGAAGATGGCCGGTAAGTCGCGCAACCTCGAGCCGGAGGATGTGAGCATTGCGTCCTGGGTCGTGCCGATGCTGGTCGGTGCCGGCGTAGCGGCAGTCCTGGGGGTCGTAATCCAGCAAGTGTTCCTCCGCTGGAACCAGGGTCAGGACCTGCGTCAGGCGCTCATCACGGTGGCCATCTCGGTGATCGTCGCCGACCAGTTGCTCGCTCGCTTCGGTGGCCTCGCCCAGCGAATGATCTGGCCCGAGGCGGTCACCCACTTCATCGAGATCTTCGGTCAGCGGTACGCGACCAGTCGGTTGTTCATGCTCGGCGTCGCCTTGCTCGTCGGCGCTCTGTTGTGGCTGTGGCTGAACAAGACGCGCATGGGACTCGTCATCCGGGCCGGCGTCGACGACCAAGCGATGGTTCGAGCCCTGGGCATCAACATCACCGCTGTCTTCGCTGTGACCTTCTTTGTCGGCGCCCTCTTGGCCGGGATGGGCGGGGCGATGGGCGCCTCGTTCGCCGGCGTTGCTCCTGGCGCGGATGGACAGTGGCTGCTCAACTCGCTGGTCGTCGTGATCATCGGCGGCCTCGGCTCCATCAAGGGTGCCGCTGCCGGATCGCTGCTCTACGGACTCGTGGTCGCCTTCTCGCCCGCCTACCTGCCCAACGACTACACGTTCTACTCGATCATCCTGACGTTCGCCCTGCTGGCAGTCGTCCTCGCAGTACGTCCTTACGGCTTGTTCGGCAGGGTCGAATGAGCTCGGCCCGCAACGATGGTGATTCGCGCATCGCGTTGCTCGTGGTCCTCGCCGTGCTCGTCGCCTTGCCGAGCTTCGGCTCGGAGTTCTTCGTCGAGTTCGTGGTGACCCGCGCACTCATCCTCGGCCTCGTCGCATCCACAATCGTGTTCTTGTCGGCGTACGGCGGGATGGTCTCGCTCGCCCAACTGCTGATGTACGGCGTGGCCGGCTTCGTCATTGGTAACTGTGTGCCCGAGGCGAACAACAAGGGTTTGAAGCTGGGTCTCAGTCCGTGGGTCGCGGTGGTGGCGGCGCTCGTCGTCACGACGTTGGTCGCCCTGGTTCTCGGTGCGCTGTCGAGCCGTACGTTCGGCATCTACTTCCTCATGCTGACATTGACGTATGCAGTGATCGGCTACTACGTCTTCGGTCAGGTGGCGACCATCTCGGGCTTCGGCGGCATTACGGGCCTCGACCCGGTGTCGGTGTTCGATGGGCCGGTGCGGCTGTACTACATCGCGCTCGCCCTTTCGGTGCTCGCGTTCATCGGGTTCCGAATGGTCAGGCGCACACCGTTCGGGGTGGCGCTCGAAGGTGTTCGCGACGACCCGGTGCGGATGGCCTCACTTGGGTTCCACGTTCCGTTGCATCGCGCCATGGCATTCACCCTGGCCGGTTTCGTGGCCGCCGTTGCCGGTGTCTTGAACGTGTGGTGGAACGGTCAGATCGACCCGAACACGGTGTCGATCGGTGCGACCATCGATCTGCTGATCGTCGCCGTCATCGGTGGAATCGGCAGACTCGAGGGGGCGTGGCTGGGCGCGCTGGTGTACGTCGCCGCCAACAATTACCTCCGTGACCTGCCGTTCGCCGACAGCGTCGGTCTTACCGAGGCGCGATTCAACACGGTCGTCGGGTTGGTGGTTTTGGCCATCGTCGTCTTGTCGCCCGAAGGGCTCACGGGTCTGATCGACCGGGCCCGAAGCGGCGCAAAGCGCCGACCAGTCATCAGCAGCGGCGGCTCCTCAGCGCCGCCGGACTCCGCAGTGCACACATCAGTGCCAAACACTTCGTGACCGCATATCCAAACGTGGCTCGAACAATTGCGACTCGTCGCTAACACAGAAAGAGGGAGGACCAACCGAATGTCCAAGTACCAAAAGTCTCGCAGGCGTATGAAGGTCTGCGGTGTGATCTTGTCGCTCGCTCTCGTGGCTGCGGCCTGCGGGGATGACGACGACGACGCCACACCGGCAGCGACCGATGCACCCGCAGGAACGGATGCACCGGCTGCAACCGATGCACCGGCTGCAACCGATGCTCCGGCTGCAACCGATGCACCGGCAGCGACCGATGCACCCGACGCGCCGGCCGAGGGGATCAAGCTCGGCATCATGGCGGAGTGTGAGGGCGCCTTCGGTGGCTTCAACGAAGACGTCCAGGCAGGTGCTGCGCTGGCGATGATCAACGAGGCGGGGGCGACGTCGAATTCGCGCACCACTGCAACGGAGGGATTTACCGGTGCAACTGCCGGCGGCCTGCCGATCGAGGTAGTCAGCGTCGGCTGTGGCGACGACACCGCCGATCGCGCCATACAGGAGATCCGCAAGATCGTCGAGCAGGACGGTGCAAACGTCGTGCTCGGTCCGCTCTCCGGCGACGAAGGCATCGCCATTGCCAACTACGCCAAGGATCACCCAGAAGTGACCTTCATCAACGGCATTTCGGGTGCCCAAGAAGCCACGTTGCAGGTGCAGGCCCCGAACTTCTTCCGCTTCACCGGTGACGGTGCGCAGTGGAACGCCGGCTTGGGCGACATCTTGCACAACACGGCTGGATGGGACACCGCAGTGGTCATCGCCGACGACTACGGATTCGGGTGGACGTCAGCGGCCGGCTTCATCGCCGAGTTCTGTGCCGTCGGTGGAACGGTGGTGCAGCGCGTGTTCCCGCCGCTGAACACGACCGACTACTCGTCATTTATCGCTCAGCTTCCTGATCCGGACGAGGTCGACGGCTACTTCTGGGTCGTTGGTGGCACCGGAACCCAAGCGTCGCTCGAAGCGTTCGTCAACGCCAAGGGCGACCTGACGGGTGCGCAGCATGCAGGCAACCTGTTCTTCAACCCAGGTCTTGCATCAGCGTTGGGGCCAGGCATTGCCGGCGCATACGTGGGTGGCTTCGCCTCATTCGCCGGCGACATCCAGACACCCGAGATCAAGGCGTACGCGGCGAGTGCCGACGCGGCGTGGGACACCCTGGCGGGTGCATTGACGGGTAACGAGCCCGGCCCGCCGTCGACAGCGCTGACGTTCGGATTCGCCTACGGCTACTACTTGGCCGGTCTCGCCCTGATTCAGGCCCTGAACGAGGTGGACGGCGACCTGTCCGACAACCACGCGGCGTTGCGCGACGCACTGTCGAACATGACGCTGGAAGGCCCATTCGGCACGGTGACGCTCGACGAGAACCGTCAGGGAATCATCGACACGTCGGTGCAGCAGTTGGTGCTGGAAGGCGACGAAGTCGTCTCCAAGACCGTTGCCATCGTCAGGGGCGTGGATCAGACATTCGGCGGCACGTTCAGCGCCACCACCCCGCCCCCGGGGCGTGACGCACCGGGTTGCGAGGCTCGCGACCTGCCGTGGGTCGGCAACGCGATACCCGTCGTCGACGGTGTGCCGCAGGACTGACCGAGGAACCCTCCGACCGTGAACACCATCGCTGACGCCACCGAATCGACGACGCTTCTCAAGCTGACCTCGGTATCGGTTGCGTTCGGTGGTCTTCTCGCCTTGGGCGGCGTCGATCTCGACGTCGTCCAAGGCGAGCGGTTGGCAGTTCTCGGCCCGAACGGTGCCGGCAAGACCACGTTGTTCAACGTGGTGGCCGGCGACATCAGGCCGACTTCAGGCTCGGTCTGGATAAAGGGGGTCGACTGCACGTCGCTGCCCTCACGTCGCCGGCCGAGCTTTGGTGTCGCCCGCACCTATCAGCGAACTCGGCTCTTCGCCGGTCTGACCGTCGAGGACAATCTGTACCTGGCCCTGGTAGGAACACACGGTAGGCATCGATCGTTGCGGCGCGGCGCCCTCGACGAGCAGTGGCGGCTCCAGGCGCGCGACGCAGCCAAGACCGTCTGGCTCGGCGACCAGATCGAGTCGTATGTCGGCGACCTCTCGCATGGCCAGCACCGCCAACTCGAGGTAGCCATGGCGATGGTCACCAATCCCGATCTGATGATGCTGGATGAGCCGGCGTCAGGTTTGTCGCGCGGCGAACGCGAACGCCTGGTCGAACTGCTCGAGTCGCTCGCTGCCGATGTGACCTTGCTACTCATCGAGCACGACATGGATGTGGCGCTGCGCGTTGCGAATCGAGTCGTGGTCATGGCTGATGGTCTGACGATCGCCGGCGGTACCCCCGACGAGATCCGTGGCAGCGCGATCGTTCGCGACGTGTATCTCGGAGGTGGAGTCGAATGAGCGAACACCTCCTTCAAGTCCACGACCTGACTGCCGGTTACGGCACGTCACGGGTTCTCGACGGCGTGTCGTTCAGCATGGGTGTCGAGGCAGTCGCCTTGATCGGTCGCAACGGCATGGGCAAGACCACACTGTGCAACACGATCATGGGTCTCGTACGAGCGACCTCGGGTGAAATAGTTTTCAACGGCGACCGAATCGAAGGTCAGGTCCCCGAGAAGATCGCCAAGCACGGCGTCTCGTATGTGCCACAGGGCCGTCGACTCTTTCCGTCGTTGACCGTCGACGAGCACCTGACGATGCTCTCCAAGGGCACGCGGGGCAAGCGCTGGACGATCGAAAATGTGTACGAACTGTTTCCCCGCCTCGCCGAGCGACGTCGCCATGGCGGTGGCCAACTGTCGGGAGGCGAGCAACAGATGCTCGCCGTCGGTCGTGCGCTGTTGCTCAATGGCTCGTTGGTGATCATGGACGAGCCGTCCGAGGGACTCGCTCCCACCATCGTCGATACCTTGATCGACGTCGTCCACCGGCTGGTAGCTGAAGGCGTCGCCGTCTTGGTCGTCGAACAGAACCTTCGCGCTGCCGTTCGCATGGCCCATCGACAACTGGTCATGGTGTCCGGCCGTATCCAAGCCGAAACCTCCGCTGCCGAATTGATCGCCAATCCCGAGCTGCAACACGCGTATCTCGGCGTCGAGGGCGCCGGCACTCTGAACAAGGAGATGTCGTGACCGGCACCGTAAACATTGCGCTACTGGGCTCGAAGTTCATGGGCCGTGCTCACTCGAACGCTTGGCTGAACGTCGCCAAGTTCTTTGCCGTCGATCCACTGCCGACGATGCACACCGTGGTTGGTCGCAACCCCGTCGAACTACGCGAGTTCGCCGAGCGATGGGGCTGGCAACACCACACGACGGACTGGCACGCCGCTGTCGCATCCGACGACATCGAACTCGTGGACATCGGCACACCGAACAACGTCCACGCCGAGCAGGCCATCGCCGCCCTTGAGGCAGGCAAGCACGTGGCCTGCGAGAAACCGCTGGCCGGAACGCTGGTGGACGCTCGGGCGATGGCGACCGCTGCCGCTCAGGCGCGCGGCACGACGTCGGTCTGGTTCAACTATCGACGTGTTCCGGCTGTCGCCCTTGCCCACCGTTTGGTCGCCGCTGGCCGCATCGGTCGGGTCTACCACGTGCGCGCCAACTACCTGCAGAGTTGGGGTGGCCCGGACACTCCGCTGTTGTGGCGTTTCCAAGGCGACATTGCAGGCTCTGGCGCCCACGGCGATCTCAACGCCCACATCATCGATGCCGTCCGGTTCGTCACGGGTGAGGAGATCGTCACCGTCGAGGGAGCGATCGAGCACACGTTCATCGAGGAGCGCGCCGTACTGGAAGGCCAAACCGGTGGCGAGATCGCCGGCGCAGGTGCGAGCACCAGTGGCGTCACAGCGGCCAGCACGGTCGACGACGCCGTGTTGTTCCTGGCCCGGCTCAGCGGGGGAGGCGTAGCCAGCTTCGAAGCCACTCGCCTCGCCACCGGATATCACAACGCCAACCGTTTCGAGATCCACGGAGACAAGGGTGCTCTGCGATTCAACTTCGAACGAATGAACGAGTTGGATTTCTACGACCTCCGCAACGATGCAGCGGTACAGGGGTGGACGACGATCGACGTTACCCGCGGTGGCGATGGGCATCCGTACGTCGATGCTTGGTGGCCCGACAGCCACGGGCTCGGCTACGAGCACGCGTTTGTCAATCAGGCGAGCGACATTCTGAATGTCATCGGTGGCGGAACCCCGGTTGTTCCGCTTGTCGATTTCGCCGATGCGCTTGTCACACAGTGCGTACTCCACGCGGCGATCGAGTCGGCCCGACATCGAGCACCCGTAACAGTCGCCGAGATCTGAGAGCCGAGACGAGAGAGGAAGGAATCCCCCAATGTCCGAGATCAAACAATTCGAGCCGAAGTTCATGCCGATCGGTGTGCTCACCGCCGCTCTGCAAGAACTCACGCCGCGCGAGCGCCGTGACCCGGACCCCGATCTGGCGGTGGAGGAGTGGCTCGACTTTGCAGTCACCCTCGATGCCGATTGCATCGAACTCTCCGCCGCCTTGCACCCATCGCTCGCCGATGTGCCGGCCGAAGCGATGCTCGATCCGGTCGCAAACACGCTTGATCTGCGCGACCCGTTCGACGAGCAGCGGGCCAAGCGTGTGTTGGCGGCGATTGATGCGACAGGTGTCGCGATCGCCGACGTCGCCTATTTCGACGACATGCTGCACGAGGACCCGGCGATTCGCCGGAAGAAGCACGAGTTCATGATCTCGGTGATGAACGCCGCCGCTGTTCTCGGTGTGCCTGCGGTGACCGGTTTCGTCGGTCGTAACCAGGCCAAGTCGATGGATCAGAACCTGATCGACTTCGAGGAGAGCTTTGTGCCTCTGCTCAAGGAGGCCAAGGCTCGCGGTCTGCAGTATCGCGTCGAGCAGTGTCCGATGCCCGGTTGGACACCAGGCGACAACTTCCACAACAACATCGCGTACACGCCCGCAATGTGGATCGCGCTCCACCAGATCTGCGAGCGCAATGGCGTCGCAGAACAGTTTCGCATCCACTACGACCCGTCGCACGCGATCTTGATGGGTCAAGACACCCGCTCGATCTTCCAGTACCTGAAAGATGCTGGCTACGGATTCCTGATCGCCGGCATGCACGTCAAGGGACAGGTTATTCACTCCGAGGGCGTCGCGGGGTGGGGCTACGGCGGCCAGACCGTGCAGCGCGGCGACTGGGTCGACGGCGAGGTGTCCGCCAACCCAGCCGATCTCGGCAACGCATGGCTCAAACAGACCGTGTTGTGCGAGCACGAACTTCCCGGTACCGCTCGCCATGATCCGCTCGCCTATCTGCAGAACCGCACGGTCGATTGGCTCGACCATCAACTGGCAGCGCGCGAACTGCTCGACTTCGACCCGACGACAACTCCGCTCATCGTCGAGCACGAGTACGGCGCCGCTCGCGTGCAAGACAAGACACTCCTCCAGCCGATCCTGGCTGCCTCGATGGCCTTCACCCGTCACATCGACCGGGCCGCAGCGTCGATGTTTGCCTTGCAGGCCGAGGTGTTGGCCGCGCAGGGAATTCCGGTGCAAGGCGTCGGCCGTGAGGCGTTCAGGAGCTGATGATGAAAGCGGTCTATGTCGTCGGAACGCTGGATACGAAGCGTGAGGAGCTGGCGTATGTCCGCGACGTCGTCGAGGCGACGGGAATGGTTGCCGTGCTCGTCGACGTCGGCACGACCGAGCACCAGTCGAGCGCGGATGTCAAGGCCGGCGAGGTCGCCGGCTATCACCCGCATGGTGCAGGGGCCGTTGCCTCGTCAGATCGTGGCGAGGCGGTCGGTGCGATGGCTGTGGCGTTCGAAGCCTACGTTCGCGCCAACGAGTCATCGATCGGCGGCATCGTCGGCATCGGCGGATCGGGAGGGACCGCGATCGTCACGCCCGGGATGCGCGCGCTTCCGGTCGGGCGGCCGAAGTTGATGGTCTCGACCGTCGCGTCCGGCAACGTTGCGCCCTACGTCGGTCCCGCCGACATCGCGATGATGTACTCCGTCACCGATGTTGCCGGCCTGAATCGAATCTCCCGTCAGGTCCTCGGTAATGCCGCCAACGCAATCGCCGGGATGGTGAAGAACCCGGTGCCTGCCAGTTCATCAGATCTGCCAGCGATCGGCCTGACGATGTTCGGAGTCACGACACCTCTCGTGACTCAACTCGTCGAAGACCTGAAGGCCGAGTACGACCCACTGGTGTTTCACGCAACCGGCACGGGCGGTCAGTCGATGGAGAAACTGGTCGATTCGGGAATGGTCACTGCGGTGCTGGACATGACTACCACCGAGGTCGCCGACTACCTCGTCGGAGGTGTTTTCCCCGCCGGCCCCGACAGGTTCGGTGCAATCGCCCGCACCCGTGTTCCGTACGTCGGCTCGTGCGGAGCCCTCGACATGGTGAACTTCGGGTCGCTCGAATCGGTACCGGCGGAGTTCGCCGATCGTCTGCTGCACGTCCACAACCCGCAGGTGACCTTGATGCGCACGACAGTCGACGAGAACAAGCGGTTCGGAGTGTTCATCAGCGCGAAGTTGAATGCCTGTCAGGGACAGGTCCGCTTCTTGCTGCCCGAGGGTGGTGTCTCGTTGCTGGACGCGTCGGGCCAGGCGTTCTTCGATCCCGAGGCCGACGAAGCCCTGTTCGCGACACTCGAGGCGGAAGTCGAACAGACCAGTGACCGGCAGGTCATCCGCGTCCCGCACCCGATCAACCACCCGAAGTTCGCGGCCGCGACACTCGCTGCGTTCCACGAGATCGCCGGCAGGCCATCGTGACAGCGCCATCCCGCAGCGAATGCCTCGCCCGCTTCCGCGACATGATCGAACGACGCGTTCCGATCGTCGGCGGTGGCGCCGGCACGGGATTGTCGGCCAAGTGGGAAGAAGCCGGCGGTATCGATCTGATCGTCATCTACAACTCTGGTCGCTACCGAATGGCGGGTCGGGGTTCGCTCGCCGGTCTGCTGGCCTACGGCAACGCCAACGAGATCGTCGTCGACATGGCCCGAGAGGTGCTGCCGGTGGTGAAGCACACTCCGGTGCTCGCCGGCGTCAACGCCACCGATCCGTTCTACATGCCGGAGGTCTTCCTGCCGGAATTGAAACGGCTCGGTTTTGCGGGTGTGCAGAACTTTCCTACGGTCGGATTGATCGACGGTGTCTTTCGACAGAACCTCGAAGAAACAGGCATGGGCTACGGCCATGAGGTCGACATGATCGCTATTGCTCGCGATCTTGATCTGTTGACGACGCCGTACGTGTTCGACGAGAACAGTGCAATGGCGATGACCGACGCCGGGGCCGACATAATCGTGTGCCACATGGGTCTCACCACGGGCGGCAGCATCGGAGCCGAGACGGCTCTCACGCTCGACGACTGCGTCGAACTGATCGATCGATGCGCTGCCGCAGCCCGAAGCGTTCGCTCAGACGTGATCGTGCTGTGCCACGGCGGTCCGATCGCCACTCCGGAGGATTCGGCATACGTGCTTCAGCGAGCACGCGACATCAATGGGTTCTATGGCGCATCGAGCATGGAGCGTCTGCCGACGGAGCAGGCATTGAAGTCACAAACCGAAGCATTCAAGGCGGTCACGTTTTGAGAAGCCAAAACCAACCCAGAAGGGATGAATGACATGCACCTTTCCATGCACAACTGGATGCGCTCCGAGCCAATCGAGGTGACCGTCGCCCGGCTTGCCCGCTTTGGCTACGGCAGCATCGAGATCAAAGGCGAACCTGACCAGTACGACACCAAGGATGTCCGGGCGCTGTTGTCATCCCACGGGCTGACTTGTTGGGGCGCCGTCACCCTGACCCTGGCAGAGCGCAACCTGTGCGCCAAGGACGAGCAGCAACGCGCCGCCTCGGTCGACTACGTGAAGAGCGTTGTCACGATGATCAAGGAACTCGACGGGACGGAGATCACGATCGTGCCCAGTACGGTCGGCAAGATCGTCCCCGATGGCACGCCGGAGGAGGAGTGGGCGTGGTGTGTGGCGAGCCTGAAAGAGATCCACGAACACTCCAACAAGGCCGGTGTCGTCATAGCCATCGAGCCGCTCAACCGCTTCGAGACCCATTTCATCAACCGAGGCGAACAGGCGCTCGCGCTGGCCGATGCCGTCGCACCGGACGTCGGTGTGTGCCTGGACTGCTTCCACATGAACATCGAGGAGGTCGACCTGCTCGAGACGATCCGCAGCATCGGCCCGCGACTGCGCGACTTCCATGTTGCCGACAACAACCGAATGGCATGTGGAATGGGCGCTCTCGATTGGCCGGCGATCGTCGGCGCCCTGAGGGACATCAACTACGACGGTGCACTCACCGTCGAGTTCGTCGCGCCCATCGATCGAACGCCGGCCAATCACTACCCGGATGCGATTGAGACCGAGCCGGTCGACATCAGTCCGGAGGAGATGCAGTTCATCATCGACCACGGCAGCAGCCTCCTGTCGGAGGGCTTCTACAGCATGCTCGTCGAGAAGTGTGCGACGACGCTGCTACCGCTCATTCAATGACCCCTTTGCAACGATGATCATCCGCAGCGTTGACGCCTCGTGGTTGTCGGTTCCGATACCGACCGAGCGGCAACACGTGTCCGACTTCGGGCGCATCATTAGCTTCGACATGGCCCTTGTGCGCATCGAGGTTGCGAGTGGGCTGGTCGGCTGGGGCGAGTCGAAGGCGGCGGTCGGTAGCGCTGGTAGCTGCGCGGCACTCGTGGCGTGCATCACCGACGAGCTCGGGCCGCAACTCGTCGGTCAGGATGCTCGTCGGATCACGCAGCTCTGGGAGGAGATGTACAGCGGCACACGCGGTCACTACGCGCTGAGCCGTGGACGAACCTTCCCGGCGCTCGGACGTCGCGGGCTCAACGTTGCGGCGATCAGCGGCGTCGACATGGCGTTGTGGGATCTCGCCGGCAAGTCCCTCGGCAGGCCGGTTGTGGACCTGTGGGGCGGCCCATGCCGAGCCGACATGCCGCTGTATGCCAGTGGTGGGTGGGCGGATGCATCCGGAATCGGAGCGGAATTGACCGGGTATGTCGAGCATGGCTTCTCGGCGGTCAAGATGCGGGTCGGTGTGATGGACCGCGACGTCGATACGAGCATTGCCAGGGTCGAGGCGGCACGGTCGTCACTCGGACCGGGTATCGGCCTGATGGTCGATGCACACGGAACGTTCAGCGTTCCTGAGGCCAAGCGGTTCGCTGCTGGCGTCGAACCGTTTGGCGTCAGATGGTTCGAAGAGCCCGTCAGCGCAGACGACCGTCGCGGCGCAGCAGCCGTTCGAGCGTCGACGACCATCGCGATTGCGGCCGGCGAGAGCGAGTTCACTCGATTCGACTTCCGCGATCTGATCGAGATCGACGCGGTCGATGTCCTGCAGCCCGATCTCGCTATTTGCGGGGGCCCGACCGAAGGTCGTCGGATCGCTGCGCTGGCGGAGGCCTACCAGCTGGAGCTCGCACCGCATTGCTGGGGCTCTGCGTTGTCGTTCAGCGCCGGCATGAGCGTCGCGTTCGCCAGTCCGGCGGCGACGGTGATCGAGTATTCGTTGGGCGCCAATCCGTTTCTTCACGAACTCCCCGAGGAGACGATCGACGTGAAGCACGGACGCGTCCTTGCACCTGCGCGGCCCGGCCTCGGTGTGACGCCGAGGCAGGAGTTCGTTGCCGAGCACACGAGAAGATAAAAGGAGCACTATGAGCACAGGAAATCGCGTTCACCACATCAACCTGATGGTCGACGACCTCGCACAGGCGGTCGAGTTCTATGGGACCGCGCTGGGCCTGGAGACCGTACCCACGCCGGAGATGGACTTTCCCGCTCAGTTCTTCAGGATCAACGACCTGCAAGAGATCCATGTCAACCAGTTGCAAGACGTCACACCGGAGCGGGCCCATTTCTGTCTGCGGGTCGACGACTTCACCGGCCATTTCCGGCGGATGAAAGCGCTCGGAGCAATCGAGGTCAAGACGTGGGGAAAGATCCGTCGGTTGCCGAGTGGAGTCATGCAGATGTTCGTGCGCGATCCCGCCGGGAACCTGATCGAGTTGTCGTGCGAAGCAGATCAGTACGTCGATCCGGCGATCTTCGACGAGGCGATCTTCGAACCTGAGTTCCTCCAAGCAACGTGATCGTCTTGCTCGAATCGGTGCATCCGGATGCGCTCGCTCTGCTCGAACGAGCCGACAGTGTGCGTGTGATGGCGAATCCGATCGAGCTCGACGCCGACCTTCCTCTCGATGAGGTACGTGCAGTGCTGACCCGCGGGCGGGGCCGGATCACCGCCGAGATGTACCGTCGACTTCCCCATCTTCAAGTCGTCGGCCGGTGCGGCGCTGGGCTCGACAACATCGACACCGCTGCGGCCAAGACCGCGGGCATCGCCGTGGTGCACGCTCCAGGTCGCACTACGCATGCGGTCAGCGAGCATGCGTTGCTGTTGTTGCTGGCAACGGCCCGTCGCGTGGTTGCGCTCGACAGCGCTGTCAAGCGAGGAGCCTGGGGCATCCGCGAGGGATACGAAGGTGTCGAGCTGCGCGGCAAGCGGCTTGGCGTCATCGGTCTCGGGGCCATTGGACGGCGAATTGCCGAGCTTGGCACGGTGCTCGGCATGGATGTTGCCTATTGGAGCCGGACATCGCGCGATCCAGGCTTGCGACTGCTCGACCTCGACGAACTGCTGTCGATGGCCGATGCCATTCAGATCTGTGTCGCGTTGACGCCTGACACGCAGCGCCTGATCGGATCCGAACAGTTCGCAGCAATGAAGCGCGGGGTGCTGATTGTCAATACCGCGCGGGCCCAGATCGTCGATCACGCGGCGTTGCTCGCGGCAATAGACACGGGCATCGTCGGTGGCTATGGCACCGACGTGTGGGAGCCGGAACCTCCGGTGGCCGATGATCCACTACTGACCGATGAGCGCGTCGTGATCACGCCCCATGTGGCGGGCCTGACCGATGTTACCTACCGTTCAATCTGTGTAGAGCCAGCCGCTGCGGCTGTCGCCATCCTGACCGGTGGCCGACCCGACCCGACGTGTGTCTATTCCAACGAGTGAAAGAGGAACCCAATGTGTTTCGTTTGTGTCGATGACGTGGAATGGGAGGAGCTCGACTGGGGTCAACTCGGTTGGATCGTGCGACCCTCCAACGTGCCCGAAGGCAAGAAGTTGTGTGTGCTCGATGTGAAGATCCAACCCGGCCAGGGCCACGACTTCCATCGACACCCGAACCAGGAGGAAGTGATCCTGCTTCGCAGCGGCACCATCGAGCAGTGGGTTCGTGAGGAACGCAAGCAGCTCCGCGCCGGCGACGTGGCCTTCATTCCGATGGACACCGTGCACGCCACGTTCGTTGCGACAGACGCGGCTGAGCCGGCTCGACTCTTTGTCGTGCTCGGCCCGAGTCACGGTCTCGCCGGCTACGAAGCCGTCGACGCATCGACCGAGGAGCCCTGGGCCTCTCTCCGATCGTGACCCGACACACCGGGGAGTCGGTCACCGCGGCGCGATGGGTAGGCGCACGGTCGCGGTAGTTGATCCGGGTTCAGAATCGAAGGTGATCTCGCCGCGATGGCGTTCGACGATTCGTCGGGAGATGTCGAGGCCCAGGCCGGTGCCCTTGCCGACATCCACCGTACTGCGCGATCTCACTAGCGTGATCGTGGTGAGCGCAGACGAGATGCGCGATGAGGTGTCGCTGACCAACCTCGACCAGCCGCTATTCGACGGCGCCGAGGCGACGAAGCGCGATCTGGTGAACTATCTCGACGGTGTCCGCGACCGGCTCATTCCGATGCTCGCCAACCGGCCGTTGTCGGTGATTCGGGTCCACCGGGGCCAAGAGGCGTTCATGCAGAAGAACGTCCCGAAGTACACCCCTGAGTGGGTGCGTACGGTGAAGTTGTGGGCAGAAACGTCGAAGCGCGACGTGTTCTACGCCCTGTGCAACGATCGCCGCACGTTGCTGTGGTTCGCCAACCAGCGTGCCGTTGAATACCACCCCACGCTGGTGCTCGCCGATCGACCCGACCACGCAACCCACTTGGTGCTCGACCTCGACCCACCGGAGCCGGAGGCGTTCTCGATGGCGGTGCGGGCGGCCCACCTGGTGCGACAGGCGCTCGCCGACACCGGACTCGAAGGAGCGGTGAAGACCAGCGGTGCGAAGGGTGTGCACGTGTACGTGCCCATCGACGACGGTGTGTCGCTGGACGATGCGGCAGCGGCAACCCGAGCGATCGCGGCGCGAGTCGAGCGGCTCGATCCCGGGATCGCCACCACGGCCTTCATCAAGCAGGATCGCGGCGGCAAGGTGTTCATCGACTCGACGCGCGTCGGCGGGGCCACAGTCGTCGCTGCCTACAGCCCACGCGCACGGCCGGGTGTTCCGGTCTCGTTTCCGGTGTCGTGGTCCGATCTCGACGACGTCAGGCCTCGCGACTTCACCGTCCACACTGCTCTCGGGCTCCTGGGTGACGCCGACCCGTGGGCTGCGCACATGCCCAGCCCTCAGCAGTTGAGCGCGGATCTCATCGCCGAAGGACACGCGATCCCCGTCGCCCGTGTGCAGGCCATGCACGAGGGCAAACGCCGAGCCCGTGCCAAACGAAAGCCCTAGTGGAGTTGTTCGAACCCGCCCGGCGTGGCTCGGAACACTCCACTGCCGTCGTGCGTGAACCGGTTCGGCCGATGTGCGCGACTGTGTAGATGTGAGTGGTGACCAGACTGTGTGGAGCGATGCGGAATTGGTTGCCGCGATCGCTGCTGGTGACCGCTCGGCGCTGAGGGCTCTGTATGTGCGCCATCAGCCGTGGTTGACCGCCAGGCTTCGTCATCGTTGCTCGGATCCGGATGTCGTTGCCGAGGCCGTTCAGGACACGTTCGTGGCCGTGTGGCGTCACGCGGACCGTTGGAACGCATCAGGCGAGCCGGCCGCTTGGATGTGGGGGATCGCGATCCGGCGGCTCATCGGTGTGCTGCGCCATCGGTCGCGGTGGTCGCCAGTGTCGAACCGGGTCGCGGATGCACCCACCTTGACGACCGCAGAAGACTTGGTCCTGTTCGGGGTCGCCCACGGCGACCTCGCCGGTGCGATCGACGGGCTGCCGGTCGAGTTGCGCGCCGTCGTGCAGGCCACCGTGCTCGACGGTTTGACCACCCGAGAGGCGGCGCAGTTGCTGGGCATCCCGTCGGGGACTGTGAAGACACGAATGATGCGGGCCCGTATCCAACTTCGAGGAGCGTTGACGTGACCTCTGCTCACATTGATGAACACCTGTTGATCGGCTATTGCGAACTGTCGGTCACCGCCGCCACCGCGGCGGCGATCGAGGCCCACCTGATGACGTGCGCCGACTGTCGTGTCGGCCTCGGTGCGGTGACAGCAGTTGCACCCGAGAGTTCGGGCGAGCTCGAGCAGATGTGGGATGAGATCCTGCAGCGCGTCGATCGTCCCCGGCTGTCGATCTCCGAGCGACTGCTCGGCTCGATCGGCGTGCGAGAGTCGACAGCCAGGCTGCTGGCGACCACACCAGCGCTACGCCTCGCCTGGCTGGTTGCGGTGGCAATGGTCGCGGCCTTTGCCGTCGCCGCCGACGTCCTCGACGGCGATCTGCCTTGGTTGTTGCTGGTGGTTGCACCGCTGTTGCCACTCTTCGGCGTGGCTACCGCCTTTGGCCCTGCGTTGGACCCCACGTACGAGATAAGCGTCGCAGCGCCACTGAGTGGATTGAGATTGACGCTGATCCGCACGGTCGGCGTCCTGGCGACGACGATGCCGGTGCTGCTCGTGGCGTCCATCGCCGCACCCGGCACGGGTTGGACGTCGCTCGGATGGCTGCTGCCAGCGCTCGCCTTGGTGTCAGTGACGTTGGCACTGTCATCGTGGATTGCGCCGGAACGGGCGGCCTGCGCCGTCGGCTTCGCGTGGCTGGTGGCGCTCGTCGTGTTGATCCATCGCAACGCGGCTGGCGACTTCATCAGCACCTCGATGATCTTTGCGCCGTCCGGCCAACTCGTTACCGCCGTGGTGGCCGTCGCCGGTGCGGCCGTCGTCGCGGCACGAAAGCATCGCTTCGACCTGATGATCGTGACTGGGGCACCAACATGACAACGAAAACAATCGCACGCGTCGAGCTCGACCAGGTGACGAAACGCTACGGCAAAACCGTGGCGGTCGACGGCGTTTCGCTGTCGATCGAGGCGGGCATCACTGGCCTGCTCGGCCCGAACGGAGCCGGCAAGACGACGCTGCTGCGCATTCTCGCGACTGTGCTCGCTCCGGACAGCGGCGACGTCGAGCTGCTTGGCCGCAGCACCGCTGCGGCCGACGATCGCTTGCAGATTCGCCGGCGCCTCGGCTATGTGCCTCAGGAGCCCGGCTTCCATCGACAGTTCTCGGCGTTCGACTTCGTCGACTACGTCGCTGTGCTGAAGCTGATCACCGATCGTCGTGTCCGCCACGACGAGGTTCGACGGGTGCTCGACCTGGTCGGTCTCACCTCTGTGATGCACAAGCGGATCCGCCAGCTCTCAGGAGGCATGCGCCGTCGCGTCGCAATCGCCCAGGCGTTGCTCGGCTCACCGGAGTTGCTCGTGCTCGACGAACCGACAGCGGGACTCGATCCGGAGCAGCGGCTCCGATTCCGGGAGCTGCTCTCGACGGCTGCCGGTGGTGCCACCGTGGTGCTGTCGACGCACCAGACCGAAGACGTTGCCGCATTGTGCCAGCGCGTCGTGGTGATTCATGGCGGCGTGGTGCGGTACGACGGAACACCGACGGGCCTGGCTGCACTCGCCGCAGATCGAGTTTGGCTCTCCGAGGAACGAGACCCGCGCGCCCAGTTGGCCTGGATGACCGGTGATGGGTTGGTACGCCATGTGGGCGAGCCGCCGCCCGGCGCTCGAATCGACGAACCGCGAGTCGAGGACGGCTACCTCCTGCTGGTGGGAGCATCGGTGTTGCAGGAGTCCTCATGATGATCCTCATCATCGGTGCAGTCTTCGGGCTGGCGTATGCCTTCACCCACCGCGGGAGCGATCGGCCCACGACCGATAGCTGGCAACCGGCCCAGGCCACGGCGAGACTGGACAGCCCAGCAGACGTGAAGTGGGGGACTAACACTGATGCAGCGTTGCAGTTGGCCCGGATCGAAGGCCGCCAACTGCTGCGCAGCGAAGCGTTCATCGTCGGCATCGCCATGCACGTCGCGATCCTCGTGGTATTTGGTCTCATCTGGGCATCCAACAGCATCGGCTCGGAGAACTCGTGGCGGGCCTGGCTAGGGCTGTTACCCGTCTTCACTCTGCCCTTCGCAGGACTCGCGTTGGTGGCGGTGAATGCTGCGACGTTGCGCGCCCGGCGTGATGGAGCCGAAGAGTTGTTCAGCTCGATGCCGGCGAGCGAGGCGACTCGCGCTGTCGGGCATCTCGGAGCTATGTGGATGGCATTTGTCGTGCAGGCCTTGTTCGTCGGGGTGAACGTCGTGGAGGGCGCGTTCGTCAGGCACCAATTCGGAACGATCGACGCGGCAAGCATCGGCGACGTTGCCGTCAGCTTCGTACTTGTCGCCTGCGCCTGCGCGCTGGGCGTTGCTCTGGCACGCTGGCTGCCTCACCCGATCGTCGCACACGCAGCCCTTGTCGCTCTGGGGATCGGCGCGAGCGCAATTGGCGCTATCGGAGGCAAGCACTGGAGCCTGACGCGGCAGTTGTCGATCTGGCCGCGATATCCGGACCACGACTGGATTTTTGCCGTGCGCCCGACCTGGTGGCATGCGCTGTACCTCCTCGCGCTCGGTGCCGGTGTTGCCGTTGCTGCCGTGGCCCGCACTCGTCGCGATCGGTCTGTCGCGGTGATGGCGGCCTTCGCAGTGGTCGTCGCTGCCGTAGCGGCAGTCGCGCAGACCCGCCCCATGACCGATGGCGATGCGCAACGCATCGCGGCGATGGTTGCCGACCCGCAACTGCACTCCGATTGTCGGATCAACGACGGCCTCACGCTGTGCGCCTATCGCGACTACGCGGACGTTGTCGATCTGTGGAGTGACGAACTGACAGCGCCGTTCGCCGCTGTCGCACCGCAGCGCCGTGCCAGCGGCTTCACGGTTGTCTGGCGAGAGCCGAGTCTCGACAGGCTCGACCCGGCCGTGCGCCGTCGAATCGACATTGCGGCAATCGCGGCGTCGCGGGAGGCGGACCCGAACACATGGAATGGCGTCGAGATCGGGGGCACGGAGTCGGACCCCGTGAATCGGCTCGCGCTGGGCCTGTGGTCCGTCGGGCTTCCGCTGACCGCGGCGGCTGACTCGCCGTGCTACGTCGGGGGCCAGGCGAGGGGAGTCGTGGCCCTGTGGGTGGCGGCGCAAGGGCAGTCGGTCAAGACGGCTGAACGCCTCGTGACCGGATCGTGGAGCGGCGTCCGCCACTCCGACAACCCGTACGACCTGCCTGTGTCGTGGATCGACGGATACGTCTGGATCGGTGATCGCACTCCACCGGCGCTGTGGGCGCCCACCGATCTTGTCGCCGCCCGAACGCTCGTCGGCCTCGAGCCGGCCGCCGTACGGGAAGTGCTGTGGGCCGATTGGCCACGTTGGGCCGACCCGGCGACGACAACCGACGAGTTGATGACCGCGCTCGGCCAGACGGCGGCCGGCCCCGTCGCCGGAATGCCCGACGGCGCAGGCCAATGTCCGTGATCGCTGCAGAGTCGCGGATGGCACACGACCAGCACCCGCTGTCGCTGCTGGTCAGGTCCACCAGCATCGTGCCGACACTCCTGGGCGGGATTGTCGGATTGGCCGCCATCATCACGCAGGTCAGCACAGGTCGCAGCCTGACAGAGGTGTACGCGCTGGCGCTCGTCACCTCGACCGCAGGCATAGGATTCGCTCTAGACGACCCTGCTGCCGAGATCGTCGCTGCATCGCCGACCTCGTTGGTTCGCCGGCGTATCATCCGCGTGCTCATCGCCGTGACGATCGTGATCATCGCCTGGTTCCTGATAGCGGCAGTCGTCGCCACATCCTCGACGA
Source organism: Ilumatobacteraceae bacterium (assembly GCA_031412355.1). GTDB lineage: Bacteria > Actinomycetota > Acidimicrobiia > Acidimicrobiales > Ilumatobacteraceae > JAENVT01. The sequence continues at coordinate 21,296 of JANOCR010000082.1, forward strand.
ATCGCTTCCCGACCTCCGACATCGTGATCGAGATTGCAGCCCTCGCAGCGATCGGTTTGGCCACCGCGGCATCCGTGCAACGACGTACGGACAGCCCGGGTGGACCCACCGCAGCTCTCGTTGTTCTCGTCGGGCCGGCGTTCATGTCGGGTATCGCGTTCCGTGATGTGCGCGTCTTCCCGTCGCTCGTGCCCGGGCAGCCACTGCGCGAGCGATGGGTCTGGCTGACCGCGATCGCGCTGATCGCGCTGATCAACGCAAGCCGCGATCCTGCTGCTGGCCACGCGCGAGGCCGCCGCGGATCTCGTCGAGAATGACGACGCTCTCGGTGGAACGTACCCCGGCGATGCGTTGGATCTGCTCCAGCAAAACGTCACGCAGTGCGGGGATGCTCTCGGCGCGGGCTATCAACATGAGATCGAATCGGCCGGCGCACATGGCCAGGTACTCGACCCCCGGAATAGCTGCCAGATCGGTTCGCAACGTTCGCCAGTCGTGCTGCTCGATGTCGATGAACACCAGCGCCGCCACACCCAACCCGACCGCATGAGGATCGATGGTCGCGGTGAAGCCAGTGATGACATTCTCGTCGCGTAGCCGCTGCAGTCGGGCGTGGGCCGTCGACCGTGACACGTTGATCTTTTCGGCCAGGTCGGTCAATGAGATTCGGGCGTCCTGCGCGACGGCAGCGAGGACGGCTCGGTCGACGCCGTCGATCTGGCGACTGGAAGGGGCAACATTGGGGGTCACTTCGACACTTTGTACCATGAAGCCACGCTAGTCCGTCGTTGCGTCGAGATTCGCCTTCTGCACTCGACAATTCATCCATACAGAGCGATGATTGTCGGATGCAAAGCGCAGTTCTCGAGCTTCCGGCGGACCACCCGGGTGTGTCCGACCCCGAGTACATCGAGCGTCGCAACTACATCGCCGACGCGTCGATTCGCAGCGGAATGGGTGCTCGTGCACCGAGGATCGACTACACGCCGACCGAGAACCAGGTGTGGTCGACGGTGCACTCCGCCTTGACCGAGCTACACACCGACTATGCCGTTGCCGAGTACTGCCGGGCCGCAGAGGTACTGGACCTCCCGACCGACAAGATCCCGCAACTCTGCGATGTCTCCGATCGGCTGACCGATCTCACGGGTTGGCGTCTGTGCGCGGTGCCGGGCCTGGTGTCAACCGCCGACTTCTTCAGCGCGCTGGCCGACCGGTGCTTCCCCTCGTCGCAGTACGTGCGCCATGCGTCCGTGCCGTTCTACACACCCGAGCCCGACGTCATCCACGAACTGATCGGACATGCCAATTCACTGGCTTCACCGCGAATCGCCGCGCTGTACGAGCACGCCGGCAAGGTTGCCTGCAGTCTGAAGGATCCCCGTCTAGCCGAGTTGCTGGGCCGCGTGTTCTGGTTCTCGCTCGAGTTCGGTGTGGCGATGGAGGATGGTGTGCTGCGCACATATGGCGCCGGGTTGCTGAGCTCGTTCGGCGAGATCACCAACTTCCGCAACTCCGAGGTACGACCGTTCGACACAACGGCCATGGGAGCGTTCTCCGACTACGAGATCTCGACGTTTCAAGACGTGCTGTTCGCGGCGTCGTCTTTCGATGACGCCGTAGCGCGCCTATTTCGGTTCTTCGACGACCTCCTCAGCCGGTAGAAGCCGGTCGCCGATCCGACCGCGCATCGGCGTCGAGACAACGTCGTCACGCAGCAGACCCAGCCGCTCGATGTTGAGACGTTCCAGCGCAGCGTCGTAGACCACATGATCGGCCCCCGTGCGTTTGCACTCGTACATTGCAGTGTCGGCCTGTCGCAGCAAGGTCTCACCGTCTGTGTCCGTGCCATGGGTGACGGCGATCCCGATGCTGACTCGCGGGTGGATGGTGACACCGCGATCCTTCCAAGGCGACGACAGCACGACGGCACACCGGTTGGCGAACTCGAGGGCATGCACATAGTCGGCGCGAGGCATCAGCACGGCGAACTCGTCGCCACCCAGTCGAGCAACGGTGTCGTCCGGATCTGCAATGCGCACCAGGCGGTTGGCAAGTTCGATCAGCAGTTGGTCTCCGCTGGCGTGACCGAGTGCGTCGTTGACGCGCTTGAAGTTGTTGAGGTCGAGCAACAGCAGAGCGTTCGTGGTCGGCACCTCGTTCACCGGGCACAGCGCTGCCAGCATGCGCTCGCCGAGCAGAGCGCGGTTCGGGAGATCGGTCAACGGGTCGTGCACGGCGCGATGGGCCAACTCGAACTCGGCGCGTTTGCGATCAGACACGTCGATCAGCACCGTGCGGACGCGGCGCCTGCTTCCCTTGGTCGACACAGTGGTGCGCATCTCGACGTAGCACGTCTCGGTCGGCGACAGCACACGGACCTCGGTCGTGACCGGTTGCCCTGTCTCGCGGGCCCGAAGGGCCGTCTCGATCGCGAGGTGCCGGTCCTCGGGGTGAACGTGATCGAGCAGTGCCTGGTCCGATCGCGCTGTCGGGCCGATGATCTGGCGCGTCCGCACGTTCATGTACAGCATCTCGCCCGAGTCGAAGTCGGTCTCGAACACGTACGCGTTGATCCCGTCGAGCAGTTCCTCGTACCGACGATTGGCCGCGAGATTGCGGTTCTTGAGGTACTCGACTGCACGCGCGATCGCCATGGTCGACATCGTCACCGGTATGCAGAACGCCAGTAGGACGCGGTCGTGGTGCAGCACGCCGGCGGTGATCAGCAGAGCACCACCCGCAACGATCGAGGGTTGCACCACGCGTTGGCGTAGACCGATGGCCCCGGTCACCGCGCCGACGAGTTGGCACACGACCACGCCGATCGCAACGACCGGGTCGATGACTGCGCACGAGCCCGCCAAGTACTGGTCGGCG